>NZ_JBNNTW010000008.1:69116-149589 GCF_050279145.1 Lysinibacillus sp. NPDC094177
ACGGCGACAGCAACAAAAGGGTTTTGTCTGTGCGAAAGCGAAGCGACAGCAACAAAAGGGTTTTGTCTGTGCGAAAGCGAAGCGACAGCAACAAAAGGGTTTTGTCTGTGCGAAAGCGAAGCGACAGCAACAAAAGGGGTTCATTCTGTGCGAAAGCGTAGTGCAACGAAGCGACAGCAACAGCACCGAAGTTGGTCACGAAGGCGTTATCACAGGATGTGATGGTTTTAGCCTTCGTTCCTCTATTCGCTGATCCCCAAGGAGTCGCCCAGTTTCCACCGACCAACTTATCAACATGACAAACGTTTTATCAAAAATTTCATCCAACTTTAGAGTTTCATCTGAATACTTTTACGTTTTATCGCCCAACTTTTGAATTTTATCGACTAACTTTCACGTTTTATCACCCAACTTCTGAATTTTATCGACTAACTTTCACGTTTTATCACCCAACTTCTGAATTTTATCGACATCCACCTGCCAAAGCGAGTAGCCTTGAACGGAAATCAACCCTCGTTTTGCTATGAGCCATACTTTAATAGTTTTTCAACAACATAAAAGGAAGCAACCATAATGAAACATGGTGCTTCCTTTTATTATTTTACTTATTGAATTAATTCATCAACATTTACATATGGCAAACCTTGAGAATCTGCAACTGCCTTGTAAACGAGATGTCCATCTATCGTATTAACACCTTTTTTCAATGCAGCATTTTCAACACATGCTTGTCTGTAACCCTTATTAGCAATTTGAAGTGCATAAGGAATTGTATTATTTGTTAAAGCAATTGTTGATGTGCGTGGTACAGCACCTGGCATATTTGCAACTGCATAATGCACAACGCCATGTTTTACATAAGTTGGGTCATCATGTGTCGTTACACGATCAGATGTCTCAAAAATACCGCCTTGGTCAATAGCAATATCTACTACTACTGAACCTGGTTGCATTGACTGAATCATTTCCTCAGAAACAAGCTTTGGTGCTTTGGCTCCAGGAATTAAAACCGCACCAACTACTAAATCTGAGTTTTTCACTGATTCTGCAATATTATAAGGATTGGACATTAATGTTTGAACATCACGGCCAAACAAATCTTCTAATTGACGTAAACGCTCTGGGCTTAAATCAATAACCGTTACATCAGCACCCATTCCGACCGCTATTTTCGCTGCATTTGTTCCAGCTATACCGCCACCGATTACTGTAACTTTACCGCGTGGTACACCTGATACGCCGCCCAGTAAAATACCTTTACCTTCATGATTTTTCTCTAAGAATTGTGCACCAATTTGCGTTGCCATTTTACCCGCAACTTCACTCATTGGTGTTAAAAGTGGTAAAGAACCATTCGCTAATTGTACTGTTTCATAAGCAATACCTACAACTTTTTTATTTAAAAGTGCCTGCGTTAATTCAATCTCTGGCGCTAAATGTAAATAAGTAAATAAGATTTGACCTTCATTGAAGTAATCGTATTCTGATGCTACAGGTTCCTTTACTTTCATAATCATTTCTTGCGCCCATGCTTCTTTTGCCGTCTCAACAATATGAGCACCTGCAGCAAGGTAGTCTGCATTTGTAAAGCTTGAGCCTAAACCTGCTCCAGTTTCAATGTACACTTCATGACCTGCATTTGTTAATGTTAGAACCCCTGCTGGTGTCATAGCTACACGATTTTCATTGTTTTTAATCTCTTTTGGAATACCAATCTTCATCTTTCCTATCCCCTTCCATTACCTAAAAAATAAGCACATTTTGTTACATACGCTTTGATGTATTGATGCACCCCTTGCATTTCCATATTACCAAACATAAACAAAAAATGCTTTAATTTAAATAACAATAAATAAAATTAACAATATTCCTACAACACCAAATATTCAAATTATACACAGTACTCCGGAAAGTGCCCACGCAAGTAACAAAAATATGCTTCTGGTAGTAATATTTATTTTATGGATTTAAGAAGTGCCGAAAATCGAAATCACTGAAAATGCCTTCACTTTTTCACATTTTTTCTTCCGGAAAGTATTTCCTTTAGAAAATCATTTGGTATAATCAAAATATAAAAATCAGGGAGGTAATTCAAATGGCTAATAAATATAAAAGCATTGTAGTTGCAGTAGACGGTTCAAAGGAAGCTGAATACGCTTTCCGTAAATCGATTGACGTTGCAAAACGTAACGAAGGTGCTGTTTTAAATTTAGTAAATGTTATTGACACACGTTCATTCGCTGCAATCGAAGCATATGACCGTTCAATTGCTGAGCGTGCTCAAGCATTTTCTGAGGAGCTATTAAATGGTTACAAAAAACAAGCTGAAGAAGAAGGCTTAACAAATATTAACCTTGTAATTGAATACGGCTCACCAAAAAATATCATTACAAAAGAGCTTTCTAAAATTGTAGACGCAGACTTAATCATCTGTGGTGCAACTGGTCTAAATGCAGTAGAACGCTTCCTAATCGGTTCAGTATCTGAAGCAATTGTACGCTCAGCTAATTGTGACGTACTTGTTATCCGTACACCTGAAAATTAATTTTGTCTTACATAAAAGGTATCCAAAATTGGATACCTTTTTCTTATTGTTGAAAAGCTATTATGACTTTGAAAATAATGTGTCTTATTAAATAAGGCTAAAACCAATGGCGCTACACCATGCAGTGATTTGACAATCGGAAGCTATAGTATTAAAGATTTGATTATTTACTAGGCAAGACTCACCATAGAGAAAAACAGGAAAGTTTTGACACTCCTCTCAAAGTGCTAAGTAGGGTTTCATCTAGCGTTTTCTACACTTTCCTTTTGCACAAGTCCCTGCAAAAACGAGGGGGTTGATTTCCGTTCCGACTGGGCGCTTTCCTGGGGGCGTCCGATGAGCCGCTTCGCTTGCGCTCCAGGGTCTCGGGCCAACAGATGTTTTTTGCGCGAAAGCGAAGCGGCAGCAGCACCGAAGTTGGTCACGAAGGCGTTATCACATGATGTGATGGTTTTAGCCTTAGTTCCTCTATTTGCTGAACCCCAAGGAGTCGCCCAGTCTCCACTCCAATCAACCAATGCACTAAGCGTGTATCTTTTAGTGTGCCACTTAATGATAAAACGAAGCTTCAGCGATAATGTTTATTCGGAGAAAATCAACAGTAGTTTATTGGTACGATTATTTATAGACAAACTAAAAGGTATCCTATTTCGGATACCTTTTATGCTTATTTCCCTTCTTGCCACATCTTCACTTTTTCAAAGAACATAGCAAGAGCTTGTTTATTTTGCATATTTGGTACTTTTGCTAACAATACCTCTTTGGGAGCTTTGAATTCCTTACTTTGCTTTTGTAAAATGACAATGCTCTTTTCAAGGGCTTTATTGGCAAACATTGTATCTGGCAATTGAATAATTGCTTGAATCCAAGCATGCTTTTGAATGTATTTATGCAGTTGTTTCGACTGCTCAGATTCAAAGAGATGGGTTGGTGCAAGGAAAAATAAGTAGCCTCCATCCTTAGTGTAATTAACGGACTGCTCAATAAATAAGTGATGTGCATAACTCATTCCTTCTGAAGCACATAGTTCATAATCCAATGCGACGTCTTCATTCGGATAGTACCCGACCGGTAAATCACAAACAATAGCATCTGCAGGATTTACTAATAAATCTTGTAAAGAATCCTGACGGAATAAGGAAACAGGCTGCTCTGTCAAATCAGCTGTAGCAGCAGCTATACGAATAAGTAGCTCATCAACCTCTACACCTGTTGCTTCTATTTTTCCGTCTAATAAATTCATAACTGTTAGTAGTAAATTCCCTGTACCTACTGCCGGATCCAAAATAGAAATTTTTTCAGTTTTTAGACGATCTGCAAATAGTTGCTCTACAAAATAACCAACTAATAACCCTAGAGTATCAGGTGTCATTTGGTGATTCGGCTGAGATCCTTTTCGCATCCCCTTTAAAACAGCAATTTGAATCGCTTTGCGCACATCTTCTTTTGTAGCACCATCTTGTGAAAAATTAACTTCCCCATCAAGCCATGCCTCTAAGCCATCTAAAATACCCTCTAGCAATGTAACATTATGTTCTTTTTCTATCTTTTCAGCATGTTCATTTAGCATACCAAATAACTTTTCGATATTTTCCATACACAACTTCCTTTCACGCAGAAAAGAGCCGTGACAAAAACTTGTCACAGCCCCTTTGTCTAGTAATATCTTAGCCTAAAATCAATAAATTATGCTAGTGCTTTGACAGCTGCAATTGCCGCTTCATAGTTTGGATGATCTGTTGCTTCAGGAACATATTCCACATATGTCACTTTGTCATTTGCATCCACAACGAATATCGCACGTGTTAGAAGACGTAATTCTTGGATGTAGACACCGTATGCTTCACCAAATGAAAGGTCACGGTGATCTGAAACTGTTTGAACAGCATCAATGCCTGCTGCACCACACCAACGTTTTTGAGCAAATGGAAGGTCAACAGATACCGTATAAATAACTACATTATCACCTAAGTTTGCTGCTTCTTCATTAAAACGACGTGTTTGTGCATCGCAAACTCCAGTATCTAATGATGGTACAACGCTAAATAAACGAATTTTCCCCTCTGAATCTTTTAATGTAACAGGTGATAAATCATTCGCTAATACAGTAAAACCTGGTGCTTGGTCTCCAACTTTTACTTCGTTACCTACAAGTGTTACTGGGCCATTTTTAAATGTTACTTGTGCCATATAAACGCCTCCTAATCTTCATATGTACATAATATTACTAAATGGAGGGAATTAATTGCAACTGAGACAGCTTAGCAAAAATAGTTTTGAAAAATCTTTTCGCACCTGTTCAGTCATGTTTGTTTAAGATTGATGCATTTTCCAAGCTCTTCACCATAACGTTGGGTTCGTTTCGACTAGGCAAACTAAAGAGCTGTCTCATTTAACGAGACAGCTCTAGCCATTATTCTTCGTTTTTTCCCTCTAGCTTTTCAGGCTGAGTTTTTTCTTCTTGAGATACAGATTCAGTCTTTTCCTCTTTGACTAGCAAAGATGGTTGCACAATATCTTTTTCAATATAAATATTTTCATGAACGACTGTTGTTTCTGCAAAAAAATCATGTAGACCTTGATTGTCCGGTAAAATGGCTACGAGAATATAAAGTGGCATAAAAATGCTATTGATGATACGCCCTATCCAATCACGGAATAACACATCTGACCAAGTCAACTTCTCATGTTTTAATGAAATAACACGTAATCCAAATATCATTTTCCCTAATGTTTGCCCCAAAAATTTCGTCATTAATACGAAATAACTGTAATAGAGAATAGCAGATATAATCGAAATTGGTGCATACCACACTGTTTCTGATAATGACCAATCCATGAAATAAAAAATTGGATTAACGAGAATTCCACATACTGCTGTAATAACGAATCCATCTAATAAAAATGCCCAAAAACGAATCCAAAATCCTGCCGTTTTTAATGCATAGTTTTTATTTGTAATTGGCTTATCAATTAGGAGTGTATTCTCCATAGAGGGTGAACCTTGCATAACAATTTCATTGTTTGTCATTGTACTCCCTCCTTAGTTTTCGCCATATAAGTACATCATTTTTGGTGCTTTATAATCTGCCATAATTTTCATCAGCATTTTTTCCTCTGCTGAAGGACCAAACATTGAGCCAATCTTCATCCCAACATATGATTGCCAGCCACCCACATCATATGAATACTCAAATAATTCTGCGTCCTCTAAACCAAAGTCTTTACGCAGTGCAGCAATTGTTGCTTCCTCATCGCCAATCTCATCTACTAAGCCCGCTTCAAGAGCCTTCTTACCACTAAGAATTCGACCATCGGCAACTTTTTTTACATCGGCTTCAGACATATTACGCCCTTTTGCTACAATATTAACGAATTCCTGATAAGTTTCATTAATCATGTCTTGCATCATAGCACGTTCTTCCGGTGTCACTTCACGCATTGGGCTAAGCATATCTTTATGTTCACCAGATTTAAACGTTTCATATTTAATACCGACTTTTTCTGCTAACGCCTGATAATTAATAGATTGCATAATGACACCAATCGAACCTGTAATTGTATCACGTTGCGCAAATATTTTATCTGCAGGTGCTGAAATGTAATAACCACCTGAAGCTGCCATCGAATCCATAGAAACATAGATTGGAATTTGTCGCTCTTCTTTAATTTTCAAAAGCTTTTTATAAATTTCTGCTGATTCCTTTACACCGCCACCTGGTGAATTAACACTTAGGACGATACCTTCCACAGTATCATCATATAAAATATTATCTAATTGATTTAAGAAAAATTGATGATCATAAGAAACTGCTTGCCATGCTGTACTTGAGCCAACATCTTGAATCGTACCATCGACCTTTAAGTATGCAATACGTTTATCCATATCGCCACTTTCTTTAACCTCTTCCATTACCGTCAAGTCATTTCCAGCTACCAAGCTATCAAAATTGCTAAAGAAATCCGATTTAAATATTGCAAAAATAGTGTTGATTCCTAACGAAAATACTAATAGTACACCAGCAATTATTAAAGCGGCCCACCTTTTACCATTCATTCCATTCCGCCTCCTCATAACGTAATACGATTGATACCCTAATTTGTTTCATACTTATCGCAATAATAACGTGATCTTATCACGGTGATGAGCCAATACTATTGCTTTAACCTATTCAACCTATAATACATTACCTAATCTCAAAAAAAAAATCAAAGTTCATAAAAAAAGCAGGAACTTTGATTTTCGACATTATTTCCTAGGAAATTAATGATGATTGATGTAATGGACTTTTTCTTGCTCACGTAGTTCGACACGACGAATTTTGCCTGATGTAGTCTTTGGTAGCTCAGTAACAAACTCAATCGCACGAGGATATTTATAAGGTGCTGTTAAAGTTTTCACATGGTTTTGTAATTTTTTAATAAGTACTTCATCACCAACTTCTCCGTCACAGAGCACAACAAATGCCTTTACGAGATTACCACGAATCCCATCCGGACTTGCGACAACGGCAGTTTCTTTCACTGCTGGATGCTTCAGTAAAGCATCTTCTACCTCAAATGGGCCTATCGTATATCCAGACGATATAATGACATCATCCCCACGTCCTTCGAACCAAAAATATCCATCTCCATCTTTATATGCACGATCCCCAGTAATATACCAATCGCCTCTAAATTGTAAATTTGTACGTTCAGGATCGTTTAAATATTTTTTAAATAACGCGGGTGTTTCACAGTGTACAGCAATATCTCCAACTTCTCCAATTGCAACAGGATTTCCAAAATCATCGATAATTTCAACAGTATTACCCGGAGTAGGTTTACCCATTGAGCCCATTCTAGCCTCCATCCCTACCATTGTACCAACAAGTAATGTATTCTCTGTTTGTCCATAGCCATCTCGTACTTGTAGATTAAAGACCTCGGAAAATACTTTGATCACTTCACTATTTAAAGGTTCACCCGCTGACACAGCTTGACGTATTGTACTTAAATTGAAATCATGTAAATTTTCAAGCCCTGCCATAAGACGGTATTCGGTTGGCGTGCAACACAGAATATTAATATTGAATTTTTCAAGCAGTGAAAGGTATGTTGCTGCATCAAAGTGTCCTTTGTAAACAAATGCTGTAGCACCACTTCCTAAAGTAGCTAGAAACGGACTCCAAATCCATTTTTGCCAGCCAGGCGCTGCTGTAGCCCAAACAATGTCACCTTCTTGAACACCTAACCAATTTGGTGCAGTAGTTCGTAAGTGTGCGTAACCCCAGCTATGTGTATGTACCGCTGCCTTCGGATTACCTGTTGTACCACTCGTATATGCTAAAAATGCAATATCTGTACTCTTAGTCGGCGTAATGCTTATGTAGGTTGTTGGTTGGCTTTGCATTTTTTCAAGCAACGGCTGCCAAGGTTCATGTGCATGACCAATGACAAATTGCTGTATTTCTTGTAAATTTTCTACATTATCAAATTGTTCAATATAAGGCTCAAATGCAACGACGCCTTTTGCATCAGCATGATTGATTCGATATTCAATATCCTTAGTTCTTAGCATTTCTGAGCTAGGTATAATGGTTAAACCTGCCTTTAAGGCAGCAATGTACACAATATACGCTTCAACCGATCTCGGTACCATGACTAAAATAACATCACCTTTTTTTAAACCTTGAGATGTAAATACATGTGCTGCCTGATTCGCCTTTTCAAGTAAAGCTGTATATGTTATATACTGAATTTCCTCGTCTTCGTTATAAACTAATAATGCATTTTTTGTAGAATCCTGAGCATATTTTTCAATTTCCTCTGAAATGTTATACCATTCTGGTGCAATTAAATCTTCTCTTCTCATGGCAAATGCCCCCTTTTGTTACGCTTATTATAAAACTCAATTTTTATCTTTTTCAATGGAATACACTCTAATTCAGTAAAGTAGTGACAACTATCATGCTCTGCTATATGGCATCAGTCACGTTTTGGTTCTATTAATTTCAACTTGGAGTAATTATTGCTGTCGCTTCGTTATCACTTCGCTTTCGCACAGAAATCATTTGTTGCTGTCGCTTCGTTATCACTTCGCTTTCGCACAGAAATCATTTGTTGCTGTCGCTTCCCTATAAAAACTTACTATTGAACATGAATGAATAATATGGTACATTTTGGTCAACTAAAAGCATGATTGCAGGGGGACTCATTTAGAGTTGAGAAGGTAAAACCTGACCCTTTGAACCTGTTAGTTAATACTGACGTAGGGAGCAATTCACATCTATTTACTGATGAAAGGCTCTTTTGCGTGTTTTTTCTACACGAAAAAGAGCCTTTTTTGCACGCTTACGTCCATCCAACAAGGAGGACTTAAATTGGTATTTCATACTATCCGCAAACAAAATCCACTTATTCATTGTATTACTAATTATGTTGTGGCTAATTTTCAAGCAAATGGCTTATTAGCAATAGGCGCTTCTCCAGTCATGGCTGATGACAGTCATGAGGTTGAAGAAATGGTCGCAATTGCCTCGGGTTTATTGATAAATATCGGTACCCTTAACGAGCGAATGAAAGAATCAATGTTACTTGCAGGAAAAAAAGCAAATGCTCTTGGCATTCCCGTTATTTTAGATCCTGTTGCAGCAGGTGCAACAACCTACCGGAAACAAACGGTACAGCGACTACTGAAGGAAATTAAATTTTCGGCAATTCGTTGTAATATTGGAGAGCTTGCGGCTATCGCTAATGTAGACTGGCAACAAAAAGGCGTAGATAGCGGTAGTGGTTCAATATCTTTAGAAGTTGAAGCACAGAAAATAGCTCAACTCTACAAATGTATTGTTATTGTGACTGGTGAAAAGGATTTTATTACTGATGGTAAACATCAGCAATGGGTTACAGGTGGCAATTCTCAAATGACAGAAGTTACTGGAACAGGTTGCTTATTGAGTGCAATTTGTTGTGCCTCCTTCGCTGCAGGAGATAAACCATTTGACCAATTGGTAGAAACATTATCGCTTTATAAAAAAGTGGCAGAGCAAGCCACTTCTTCTTCTCAATATATTGGAGATTTTCAAATTGCAGTATTAAATGAACTACATCGCCTTTCCAAGGATGGTGAAGAATGATGCATATTGTAACGACAATTGCTGGTTCAGATAGTGGCGGCGGTGCAGGCATACAGGCTGATTTAAAAACATTTCAGGAATTAAAGGTATTTGGAACGTCTGTTATTACAGCTTTAACAGCCCAGAACACACTTGGCGTATCAGATGTCTTACCAATTGAAGTGAGCTTTATTGAGAAACAACTTAAAGCGCTAATCAAGGATTTTTCAATTAGTGCTGTTAAAACAGGAATGCTGTTTTCCTCCGAAATAATACAATCAATTGCACATATTTTAGCCAAATTAAATATTCCGCTTATTGTAGATCCTGTCATGATTGCAAAAGGTGGCGAAAGCTTATTACAGCAAGAAGCCATTGAGGCAATACGTAGTTATTTACTACCTTTAGCAACAATTGTAACACCGAACATTCCTGAAGCAGAAACCCTTTCAGGAAGGAAAATCAATTCTTTTGTAGATATTAAAGCAGCAGCTCAGGTCTTATTACAAATGGGTGTTCAATGTGTCATTATTAAAGGCGGTCATTTAGAGGATAAATGTTTTGCTATTGATTATGTATTTTTTAAAGATGGTCGGTCATTTTTCATGCAGTCCACTCGTATTGCAACAAAAAATACGCATGGTACAGGCTGCACATTTTCTGCGGCATTAACAGCTTTTCTTGGCCGTGGATTACCTTTAGAAGAAGCCATTGAGGAAGCTAAAAAATTTATTCAATTAGCAATAACTTATGATTTATCTATTGGTAATGGCCATGGTCCAACAAATCATTTTGCTTATCAAAAATATAAGGATTCCTGTGAGGTGATCATTCATGAAACGTGACAATCTACAGTTATATTTTATTATGGGTACCAGTAATGTTTTAAATCATGAGCCAATAAACGTTTTAGAGAAAGCTCTGCAATCTGGAATTACTATGTTTCAATACCGTGAAAAAGGGCCAAATACACTTATTGGGCAAGCCTATGAAAATTTTGCTCGCAAATGTCAAAAGCTCTGTCATCAGTATAATGTTCCATTTATCATCAATGATGATGTAGAGCTAGCTATAAAACTTAGAGCGGATGGTGTTCATATTGGACAAGGGGATTTTCCTGTGTCGATGGTACGTAAAAAAATTGGTAACATGATCCTAGGTGTTTCTGTTCATTCACAAGCTGAATTACAAACTGCTCTACAATACGGTGCTGACTATGTAGGAATTGGTCCAATTTTTCCAACAACTTCTAAAAGCGACGCCAAACCACCTAGTGGAACTGATTTTTTACAGCAAGTTCGGATACAATATCCGGAACTCCCCATCGTTGCAATTGGAGGCATAAACTGCTTGAATGCACATTCGGTATTTAAAGCAGGTGCGGATGGAATAGCAGTTATTTCTGCAATTTGCGAAAGTAAGGATATTTCTAAAACAGTCTCTACATTTAAATCATTTGTAGGATAAAGTGATATGGGAGGACCTAAAGCTTCTCATTTGATACAGATAAATTACTGCCTGTTAATAGGGATAAAAAATAACCAATTTAAACAAACTAAAACCAGTGCCTTTTACGGTCACTGGTTTTAATTTTAATAATTGCTGATTAAGCAATTATTGGTTGCTGTTTGGCATACCTTTTAATTGAGATTCTGCCATTTGTACAAGACGTTTAGTGATTTCACCGCCAACGGAACCGTTAGCACGAGCTGAAGCGTCAGCTCCTAATTGAACACCAAATTCTTGTGCAATTTCGTATTTCATTTGATCAAGTGCTTGTTGTACACCTGGTACTGCAAGCTGGTTTGAACTGCGGTTTGTGTTTGCCATGTCTCTCACCTCCTTGTGAATATAGAATGTGCGATATTAGATTTTTAATACAAAAATTTTATAGGTAAATTGTACCTAGAAAGGAAGGAGAACTAAAAAAGCCAACTCAAAATAGGCTTTGAGTTGGCTCTTCAGAAATCGCACGTTTCTTCTATAGAAGATCCGCAAATTTATCGGCTTCTTGCTCTTTTTTCGGGAAAATATAGACTTCACGGTTTTTCACTGCTCGTTCAATTAGTTCATCAAAATCCGAGAAGCTTTCATAGTGCTCAACCTTTTCAAGCTTTGGCTTTGTTTTTGGACTTGCAGGAGTAAAAATTGTACAGCAGTCTTCAAATGGCTGAATAGACGTTTCGTATGTGCCGATTCTCTCTGCAATATCGATAATTTCTAATTTATCTGCTGAGATTAATGGGCGTAAAATCGGTGTGTTAGTCACAGCATTAATAGCAGTTAGACTCTCAAGAGTTTGACTCGCTACTTGACCAAGGCTTTCACCTGTAACAATTGCTAGTGCATCAATTTCTTCACGTACTTTGTCAGCAACTTTTAGCATCATACGACGAGTTGTAGTCATCGATACATTAGACGGTACTTTTTCTTTAATAAGAACTTGAATTTCAGTGAAGGGAATTACATGTAAACGTATACTAGCTCCAAATTTCGTTAATTCATTAGCAAGTACCTTTACTTTTTCCAATGAATTTTGGCTTGTATACGGTGGGCTAAAGAAGTGAATCGCCTCTAAGCGCACTCCTCGTTTCATCATTAAATAACCAGCGACAGGACTATCTATTCCACCAGAAAGCATTAATAATGATTTACCATTGGAGCCTACAGGCATTCCACCTGCACCCTGAATAACTTGTGCCATCATATATGTTGCATCATGACGCACCTCTACACGAAGTTCGATATCAGGCTTCTTCACCTTTACTGATAAATTTTGATATTGTGGTAAAACATAACCGCCAATTTCGCGTTGAATGGCATGTGATTCTAAAGGAAATGTTTTATCTGTGCGCTTTACTTCTACTTTAAAAGTAAGCTGTTCATTTTTAAATGTATCCATAATTGTTATGGCAAGTTTTTTCATGGCCTCGATGTCTTTTTCACATGCTGCCACTGGGCTAAATGATTGAATACCAAAAATTTTAGGTAATCCTTTTAATAGAACGTCCATTTGTGTTTCATTTTGAATAGCAATAAACATTCGATCGCGCTCTGTACGAATGTGTAATTGTCCTAAATCCGCAAACGCATGACGAATATTCTCTCGTAAGCGACGAATAAAATCCATCTTGTTGCGACCTTTTGTAGAAAGTTCTCCATATCGAATTAAAATTTCTTTCCAAATCATGATTTAAATTCTCCTTTAAGTTCCATCAATACTTCATCTAATACTTGTTTAAACTTTTCTATATCTTCATTTGTTACATGTGCGCCAAAACTTATACGAATAACACCCTTTTTAAAATGCTCATCGATATTTAGCGCTTCAACAACATGGCTTGTTTTTGTCTGTCTCGATGAACAAGCACTCGATGTCGATACAATTACATTGCGTTTTTGCAATGCATTAATAATGACTTCACCTTTTAAGTCGCGAATACTAAAAGATAAAATATGTGCCGCTCCTTGTGGTGTTGATAAAATATGAACAACTTCCCCATATCCTCTTAATTGCGAACATATTTCTTCATACCATTGACGGTATTTTTTCGCACGGTCATTCATAATCTCTACTGCTATTCGAGCTGCTTTGGATAAGGCTACAGCCTGCGGTACAGCTACTGTTCCACTACGTAAACCAAACTCCTGCCCTCCACCAAGTGCATATGGTTGCCATTTCATTTCTTTACGGAATGCTAGTACACCTGAACCTTTAAAGCCATGAATTTTATGGCCAGAAATTGACATACAGTCTGGTCCCTCGTCATCGTTAAATGATATTGGTAACTTCCCAAAGCTTTGTACAGCATCAACATGAAAAGCTGCACGACTCGATTCATGAATAATTTTTGCAGCCTCAAAAATTGGTTGGATAGCACCCATTTCATTATTTACATGCATCATACTTACTAAAATGGTATCCTTGCGCACTTTTGTACGAAGCTCCTCTAAAGAGATAATTCCATTTTTATCTACTTGCAAGTATTCTACGTCAAAACCCTCTTGTTCAAGTTGCTTCACAGATTCTAGAACAGATAGATGCTCAATTTCAGTTGTTAAAATATGATTTCCTTTATGCGTATTACTACGTGCTAAACCAAATATTGCCGTGTTATTAGATTCAGTACCACCTGATGTAAATAGCACATTTTTTGCTTCTGTATGCAAAATATCTGCTACTTGCTCACGTGCACGCATTAATAATTCGTTTGATTCAACACCCATTGCATGGATGGAAGCAGGATTGGCATAATACTGCTCATTCACTACCATAAATGCTTGCATAACCTCATTTAAAGGTTTTGTTGTTGCACTATTGTCTAAATAGATTGTATTAACTTCCATTAATATTCACACACTTTCAAAACGTTGATTTAACGGTATTTATCATAACGCAATCTTCAGCAATTGACTACTAACTTTAACAATAATTCTAATTTATTCGCTTATTTGTTTGCGTTAATGTGAAAAACCACCCTTTAAAGAGTGGATCTTAAAGACTTGCTATGAACGTTTCTAGCTAAAAAATTAAGCAGCATAAAAAATTTGATTTTTGCATTGTTAGGCTCATCATCATAACGTGTAGTTGATTTCCGTTCCGACTGGGCGCTTTACCGATGTTGGTCACGAAGGCGTTATCACAGGACGTGATGGTTTTAGCCTTCGTTCCTCTCCACTCCAATCAACTTATACACATAGCATACGTTTTTTGAAATGTCATCCTCCACTTTTAGTAAAAGCAAATGCTACTATATTTAACTATATTGAAGCTAATTTCACACTAGTAGTTCAAGAAAAACAAGCGATCCCACAAATTTTTCTTAATTGACTAGTTGATTCATCAACCTTTCTTCATTGTTATAAATTCAGTTGAAGCTGTGAATTCCATAACTTTTTTAAAGCCTAATTTTTCGTAAAGGTGAATTGCTCTTGTATTGAATGTAGCTACTGTTAAACGAAGAGGACTATGATTTTCTTGTTGTAGCTGATTTAAAATAAATGAAAAAAATTCTGAACCATAACCTTTCCCCGTTAGCTCAGGCTTCATCCCTAACCCTACATCAATGCACTCGTCTAAATACGCACCATAATCACGTCCTTTAGGTACTTGTGCAGATGTTCCTGTACAAAAAAAACCGACTAGCTCTTCTTTTTCATTGAAAATTGAATAATATGGACTTTCAAGTAATTCTTTTAGAGATTCATCGCATAGATCATTGTTATAAAAATCATATGGTTCTTCATATTTCCAATTCAAAATGTCAGTCGCATAAATTTCATTCATTCTCCGAATATAAAATTGCATTATGAACACCTCTATTTTTCATCATTTCTAATCAAAAATAATTAAAGTTCCCGCCCCTCTCACTAAGATGTTCTATCTATAACTTTTATATCTACAACGAGGGGTTGATTTCCGTTCCGGCTGGGAGTTTTTATCGCTGTCGCTTCGCTTTCGCACAGTGCAAAGCTTCCTGGACGTCCGATGTGCCTCTTCACTCGCGTTGCTCGCTCTCCAGGGTCTCATGACACTGATCCTCAAGGAGTTGCCCAGCCGGGACGAAGATCAAGCAAGCATGCAGCTTCTCAAACTTCCGAAGATGAATTCACTACTTAAAACCATCTGAATTCCTCAACAAATATTTAGATCTTTTCATGCTAAGAAATTTGCATTTTAAATAACAAAGCTGTCTAAAAAGTACTAACTATACCTTTTAGACAGCTGATGTAATTCTTTATTTACTTGACTATTTTGACACTGTTTCTTCTGCTACAAGTTCTTGTATTCGTTTTAAAGCACCTGGTTCCATTTCTTCAACTGCCGTACCAGCCTCTTCTAATGCCTTAGAATAGCGGAATTGATTAAAGGATTTTTCTGCTTCTTTTAAACGAGTATGTAATTTTGGATTTGTTGCACGATGACGATTACCATACTGAATAATGCGTTCAATCAGCATTACATTTTCAATCAATTCATGCGCCTTCACTTTTACATCCTCTACACAAAGTGTAGCAGTATTTAAATTATTATGAACTGCACCCATGTTGAGAGGTACTTCTTGCAAGCTTTGCATAACTACATAAATATGCTCTGCTGCCTCATCTAGACGAACATCCATCTCTTCAGGGATACCTGGAATATTAGCCTTGTTTAATAGACGATCTGTATCTTGTAATATTTTCTTTAAGCTTTCTACTTGCGTGCGAGCCTGGTTTTCATCAATTCGTAGCTTCTTCATCGTATTTGATAAATGACCTTGCTCCTCATGAATACGTTCAAGCTCATCGTTAATTTCAATCAATTCTTCCTGTAAACTTGAGTATGCAGATTTTTCCTCTCTAACACGCATCGCCAATAAGTCATAGCGACGTTGTAAAGCCTCTAATTGCTTTAATGCAACTTTTGGAATTTCTGCATCTTTTTCATTTAAACGATAGCTTTGCTGCACAAAGGTTGCTTCATCACTTACTAATCTTGTTGAACTAATAACGTTGGTGATTGAGCTTAATAAACGATCACAATTTTGGTCAACATAATTTTTAGCAATAACTTCTTTTTCAAGCAGATCGTAGAAATGATCAATCTCTTCATTTATTTCAGCAACACGTGGTTTAACAACTTTTAAGTTAAGCTCTGCTAATTCATTTTTTAATGTCGCAAATTCCTCATCAAATTTATCAAGCGCCTCAGTCAACTCTAAATGCTGTAAATAATAGGATTGACCCTCCATTTCACGCTGACCACTACGTAATTCCTGTACCGCTCCTGGTAGCTTTACTTGCAATTCAGTCAAAATTGTCGGTACATCATTAATGTATTCAAATGTCTGTTGCGATTCTTGGTTTAAGCTAATAACAATTTCTCGCGCCTGCAAATAGTTCCCATCGCTAGTAAGTACATCGAATTCCTCAAACTTTTGAACAAACTCCTCCAACTTTTTCTCCAAAGCTGGTAATGCTACACCAAATGAATGTTGGTGCGCTAACAATGTTTTACGTGCAGAGCGATAGTATTCTTTTAATTGTTCAATTTCAATACGATTTTTTTCTTCGCTTCCAATTAATTCATTTAGTTCTTCTAAGATTTTATCTTTATTTTGTTCACACTTTTGAATGTAATCTTCTATCTCACGTTCAATTAACGTCGCTTTATTAAAACGAAGTCTATTGATTTGATCCTCTGCATCAAATAAAAGTGAATCAATTTTTGTCATATGTACATCGATGACTTCATCCCAGCTATTACGCCATCGTTCAAACATCTCTTCCGTTTCACCGTTCATGTTTAAAGATTTAACTTTTGAAATTTCCTCATTTATGGGATTGTTTTGTATTTGGGATTTTTCATTTTCAAGTTTAGCAATGATTGCTGTATGTTTTCGTCGCATCATAAATCCTACTATCGCTAAAATTAATAGTAGGATAACCGGAATGATGATATACTCCATCGTAAGCCTCCTATTCTACAATATACGAATTGGCTAGTTGTATTTATTATATACTATGTTATCGCCTTTTGTACTAAAATTTGAGTGTTTTTTATGTATATGCGCCTTTCAAGAATAACAACTACTTAATTTTTGAACAATTGATGCAAATAGAAGTGTATTATCCATAAGCTAAAGGAGTGATGATTTTATGAAATGTGACGGCCATGTTCATAGTCCATATTGTCCACACGGTACTTCTGATTCATTTAAGAAATATATAGAAAAAGCAATCTCTCATAACTTCACAGATATTACCTTTACAGAACATGCACCATTACCATTGAATTTTGTTGACCCTACACCACAGCAAGATAGTGGTATGAATCCAGAATTTTTAATGCCCTATTTTGAAGATTTACAACGCCTTCAAAAGGAGTACGCGCAAGACATTCGCATTCATATTGGTCTAGAGGTTGACTATATTCAAGGCTTTGAACAAGAAACTCGTCAATTTCTTGATACATATGGACACTTTTTAGATGACTCTATTTTATCTGTTCATTTTTTACAATGGCAAAATAACTTTGAATGCATAGACTTTTCTCCAGAAGGTTTTATGGCCTTTTCAGAAAAAGTGGGCTCTATTGAACAGGTGTATAGTTTATATTATGATACAGTCTTACAATCCATTAAAGCAGATTTAGGGAAATTTAAGCCTAAGCGCATTGGGCATCCTTCACTTATTCACAAATTTCAATTAGCACATATGGTGAAAATCGATGATTCTGCTCGGATTCGAGAAGTTTTAGATTTAATGAAGGAAGAAGGCTATGAGCTAGATTTAAATAGCGCTGGATTAAGTAAAACATATTGTCAGGAACCTTATCCACCATTTGCCTTCATCGATTATAGTAAATCTATTGGGCTACCAATAGTTTTCGGTTCAGATGCTCATACTGTTGCAGATTTACATCAACACTATAATGTTATATATCCCAAATAAATAATTTAAAACGAGGTGCTATGATGTTTACACAAATTAATTATGAAGGGCCAATTGCCGAGCAATATAATACATTAGCAAAACAGTTAGATGCCTTGCTTACAGGAGAAAGCGATCGCATCGCTAATTTAAGTAACGCCTCTGCATTACTAAATCAATTTCTACCAAACATTAACTGGGTTGGCTTTTATGTAGTACATGGAGAGGAACTAGTATTAGGACCATTCCAAGGCTTACCTGCCTGTGTCAGAATACCAATTGGACGCGGTGTTTGTGGAACAGCTGTAGAGAAAGAAGAAACAATAGTGGTAAAAGACGTACATGCCTTCCCAGGGCATATTGCCTGCGATGCGGCTTCCCAATCCGAAATCGTTATTCCTTTGATAAAAGAAGGAATAGTTTTCGGTGTTCTTGATATCGATAGTCCAATCGTAAATCGCTTTTCTCAGGAAGACCAAAAGGGGTTAGAGCTATTCGTAAAAACCCTACTCCTTCATTTATAAAAAAATGCCCTGAAATGATTTAATTATTATCATTTCAGGGCATTTCATCTTATAAAGATGCCTGACGTTTTATTTTCGAAAACATCTGCTTATTTTTTATGAAAACGCATCACCATAATGTGCAGTTAATACCCGTTCTACTAGGCACTTTCTCTTCCTATACATGGCATACGAAATGTCATCCCTAATTTTAGTAACGAGCTATTATGATTTTGTTTGATAGGATCGATCATGAATACAAAATCGATTTTTACCACTGTTTTTCGCTTCATAAAGTGCTGTATCTGCATGTAGGAAAACAGATTGAAACGCTGGACGATAAAGTTCATCCCATGTTATGAGACCTGCTGAAATTGTCACCTGAGGATCTGTTGTGCTTGGAATTACTGCAACGATCGCTGCTGCTAAATCGATTGCTTCATTCTCATCAATATTTGGGATATACACAGACATTTCCTCACCGCCCCAGCGTGCACAAATACCACGAGTGCCAATCGTTTCTTTTAACTGTACCGCAATTTGAATAAGAATCTTATCACCAATTTGATGACCATACGTATCATTAATACGTTTGAAATTATCAATATCAATAAGTAGGAACATCCCTGATTGGTCATTTTTAAGCGACTTTTCCACATACTGGTCTAAATAACTTCTTGCATACAATTTCGTCAAATGATCCAAATCTACCATTTCCTGAAGTTGATTTCGTAATATTGAGTTTGCAATTGCTAAAGAAGAGTGATGGATTAATGATTGCATTAATTTAAAGCTATCAAACGAAAAGAAATATGGCTCCTTGTGTAACACAATACTAAAGCCATTAATTTTTTCTTCCATTAAAATTGGGATTGCCATAATTGAGCAATATTCAATTTGATTAGGGGTTAATCGGCTGAAATCAGCAATAAATAGTGGATCATTTGTATGTTCAAAATGTTGTTCAACATGTTTTATATATGTTTGACCCTTTTCAGTGTTAAATAAGGACGTACTAGCATCCGTCACTTCAAAGGTGTCATCCTGTTTAAAAGCGAAACAAACTTCCATTGGTTGAAAGGATTTCATTAACTGTTTTTGAAGGAAAAGTAACATTTCATGTATGTCAATCCTCATATTTAAACGATGTGATGTTTCATTGATGAGTTGTAAATCACTTACAAGGCGATGTGATTGATGATATAATTTTGCATTTTCAAGTGCATTTCCTGATGTTTGTGCTAGCATTTGTACAAAATCCTTTTCTGTCGTTGAAAAAAGATATGTTGTAGGTGCACTTACTTGTAAAATGCCATAAATAGCTTGTCTCCCTTTTATAGGGGCGTTTAATAATCGACAATTCAAATCGCTAGCAAGCTCCGTCGTCAGCTCTCCTGAGACAAAAGCCTCGATCGTCGCAGGTCTTTCAGATAAGTAATCAAAGAGCTTAATATCGATAGTCGTACGGCGGTCTTGATCATTCGATAGTATAAGCTCCACATTAAACTCTGGGAAATTATCCTTAATATTTTTTAAGACATTTTCTAAAATTAAATCAATATCCATAGTGGAATGAAATAAATCTGTCATATTGTACAATTTTCTATATTGATCTTCATTCACTTTTACTTCAAAATTTTCTCTAGTCATCTGAAGAACCTTCGTAAGCGTTTCCACAAACTCTTCCCCGTAATCTGAAGTCATAAAGTCTATCCAAGCATCTGTTGCCTCCACGAGTAGCACACCAATTGGATTTTTGCCCTCTACTTGGAAAAGCACCATATCAGTCATCATCGTATATGCTTTTTTTTCTTTTAATATATAAGGAATCTTCACCATTTTCTGTTGATAAAAGCTAGCTTCAATCATTAACCATGACACAGCATTTAGTTTTGTTTCGATTGTTAAAGCAGCCATCTCTTCAACAGGTATTAAAGAATTACCTTCGAAACTGAGAAATGCCACATTTACAATTCCAAAGCGCTTCTTTAGACACTGTTTCAATGGGTTGAAATACCCATTAAAACCATTTTGTTCCTCAGAACTCACCAAAATGCTCAAAACATCTGATTTTATATATTTTAGCGTTTGTAAATGGTCTGTCATGAAATCACCTTTTCTATATAACGTCCAAATCAATTACTATTAACTTATAGTATATTATACATATTTTGTGTCATTTTGACTATGTTATTCTATTTTACTTTTATATTTTACATTTCACACTGTATCATTAACTATCCTTAGATATTACAATATGTATATAGAGGGAATTTTTACTACTACCCCTTTTTAAAAATAGTTAGTCTAATAATTGACGTCTATGTAATAAGCAGTTACAATGAAGTTTGTGTAAAATAAACGCAGCAGTGGTATGAGCTTATTACTGTATTTTATTCCTCTATCTCGTTTAGTACATCTAAACAGATTCTAATAGATGGTGTATGTGTAACCTAACGGCTGCATAGGCGAAAATACATGAAAATAAAATGCGTATAAGAATGGGTACTACTGGTTTTTGTTTTACAACAAAAAAAACCAAATTTAAAGGAGGAGACAACAATATGTCTCGTTATACAGGTCCATCTTGGAAATTATCACGTCGTCTTGGTATCTCACTAAGCGGTACAGGTAAAGAAATCGAAAAACGCCCTTACGCACCAGGTCAACACGGTCCAAACCAACGTAAAAAATTATCAGAATACGGTTTACAACTTCAAGAAAAACAAAAACTTCGTCACATGTATGGTATGACTGAACGTCAATTCCGTACTGTATTTGACCGCGCTGGTAAAATGAAAGGTGTTCACGGTGAAAACTTCATGATCCTTCTTGAAACTCGCCTTGACAACTTAGTTTACCGTTTAGGTTTAGCTCGCACTCGTCGTGGAGCTCGTCAATTAGTAAACCACGGTCACGTTATGGTAGACGGTAAACGCGTTGATATCCCATCATTCAGCGTAAAACCAGGTCAAGCGATTTCTCTTCGTGAAAAATCTCAAAACCTTGCAGTAGTAGCAGAAGCAGTTGAAGTAAACAACTTCGTACCTGACTACTTAACATTCGATGCTGACAAAAAAGAAGGTACATTCACTCGCCTACCAGAGCGTTCTGAATTATCAGCTGAAATCAACGAAGCATTCATCGTAGAGTTCTACTCTCGTTAATTTTTTAACGTTAGATTACTTACGGTTCTTAAACCTCGCAACCTTGTTCCTACAAGTGTTTGCGGGGTTTTTGTTTATACTCAGATAATCAGAAATTTACGTTTTTATTTGGCGGGATTTTTGGGGAGCATTTTTTCACCTTAGCCAATTAAAAAATAGAATACGGACAAGTGTACACTAACTCAGGATTTATTCAATTTTCTACCACCCTTCCCAAAAGGATATTCTTCTCTAACTCCTTCTGCCTATAAGACTGAATCCATTGAAAAATAATATAAATCAACTTTTGTCCCCTTTTGAACATATTTTGATAATACCTCTTTGGAGAATTAGGATACTGTGTTGATCCTATTGCGATTAATTTACAAACAGGCAATAAATAGTGAAAAAAATCTGGTTCAAGTTGAATATAAAACATACAAATACAAATTTATCTGAATTTTATCAATTTTTGTTCAATTAATAGCAAAACTTGATTTTTAAACATTTATAGCTAATGATATGTTATTAATATACCCGGGAATAAGTAAAGTAGGAGGAAATACCATGCTAAAACTTTTATTAATATTTTAAATAGGAACTATTTTCAAGTAGCGAACTAGAAAATTTTATTCATCACTATTGAATATTTGAGTATTATCGAAAATAAAAAGGGGTATATCGACTACTATAACAATGAACGTATTAAACAGAAACTGGCTGGCATGAGTCCAGTAAAATACCGAACTTATGCCAGCCAATTAGCTGCATAATAAAAACTTTAACTTTAAGTGGGCACCACCAAAGAGTATCTTTTGCTACTTTTTTATTTTTTAGGTGAATTCCCTTTTATCTCTAACACAAAAAATATGATAGATAGTAGTGTTAATATGACTGGAAAAGCTTGATAGTCTACTGTATAAGCACCAGAAGAAAAATTCTTTAATAAACTCAAAAAAAGGAAAAGGCAAAATGCAAAACATAAAGAAATAGTACCTGCTATTAGTTTCATACAAATTACTCCTTTATTAAAATAATAATCTTGTAAATCGTATCTATATATAGTACATTATAGCGAAACTGAGAGAATTACAACAAAAAAAGGAAGGAAAGTGGTATTTTATGAAAACTTCTGTATTAAAATCTAATTTTTTCTACCTGTTTTTTGGTTGTTTAATTCTAATTGTGTTGTTTAGTCCAACATCTAGTGCTTCTGCTGAAAGTAATGAAGATTGGAATATTAAGTTATCAACAGATACACCATATTCTATTGAACAAGAGGATGGTTCGATACTATTTTTTGACAATGAATCTGATTATAATTTTTATTTGGATGAGCAAAATAAGCCTCAATCACGTTGTGCTACATGTAATCAGACTACACAAAAATTGGTTAGCAGTGAAACTAAATATTCGCAATTTATTAACTATCATCCAGTAACGCCTTATTGGAGTCCCGCTGAATATTATATGCTTTCTGTTTCTGATAGTTTTAGTGTAACAGGTTCTAAAATGGAAGGATGTAACTATATCCGTGAATGTTTCCAAATCTGTAGGGGCGAGTGCAAAAATTAATGCAGATCCTAAAGGTAAAAAAGAAAGTAGGTTGGGAATATATTCTGATATTTATTTCACTCGATATCATAATGTAACGAAAAACCCTGTTGGTCAGGTTATTAAATCTTATTATACTAATTTTGCTAGATCAGTAGGTGATCCTTCAGTGAAAGTTGTATATAGATAAGGGAAGGCTATATGTCTTCTTCTATGGTTTTATAGAAGAAAGTCACTCATTTTGAACTGCACCCCAAAAGTTAGACCAAAAATCTAACGATTGGGGTGTATTTATTTTGGCAAAGTACGATTATAAGTTTAAAAAGAAAGTTGTTGAAGCTTATTTTCAAGGTGAAGGTGGTTATAGACATTTAGCCATTCAATTTGGAATTTCAGGCATGGAGTGGTTAGGAGATGGGTTAAACAGGTGACTGCATTAGGATTTGATTCTCTTAGGAAACGCGAAAGACATGCAGGTTAAAGTCTAACTTTTGGGGTTCACTACAGGTGTAGTGACTTTCTTGACTTGAGTATTTACATTTAATCTTAACTTATCTATAAAACCATTTTATTTTACTTCTTTATTAAGTGCATACAGATTACTGTAACGGCGAAAACAGAAACTACTGCTCCAACTTTACTTTCAGGAATTACATACAAGGATTTTAATATAAAAGATATCATCTATATGATGTAGGAATAAGAAAAGACTGATTACTTAATCGGTCTTTTCTTTTCAGAATATCGTAAGTTTAAACTAACGCCTTTAGTTTAAAACGGATTTAAGTAACCTTTTAATATTATTTCACTCGATAGTAACCTCTGCAAAAAACTGAGTTCTTCGGTTTAATTGCAATTAAAAATGAATTAATAATATCTGAGGAGGAAATCAATAAGTTTATCCAACTTACAAATAATATAATTAATTTGATATTTCCTGATACATAGAATGACATAATGCCAGGGACTACCGATAATACAATAAAAGGCAAGCTCATAAAGACCCAAAATCTCGTTTTGGATAGGATTGCATTTGTATTTAGCCAAAAAAATACTCCGCTAAATGTTAAGCTAATATCACCTTTTTTGTTTATGACAAAAATGTGTAGACATTCGTGAATGATGAAGACAAAGATACCTATTATGATGAGTCGAAATATATTAATATGAGTGAACCCTGTTCCAAAGAAATATGGTATCAGAAAAATGATAATCTGAAGTAGATATACAAACTTCATATAATGTTTTCGATACCAATTATTCTGTATGAAAGGAGTCCATTTTGACAAATCCATACTTTCCGGTGGTAAGTGTCGAAACAAAGTTATCATAAGTATTCCTCTCCCTCATCATTTAACCCACTAACATTGAGGCAAAACTTTACAAATTTACATTTAGTTTAACACAAAATCCCATGAAAGCATTCGGAAAATTCTATTAAATATTTCTTGACACTAACTTTAATAATAAAACTATTAAATTTTAACAATAGCTGTGGTGATTGATTTGGATACAATTTCCCTCTCCAGCTTTTTACGTTTAGTTCGCAATATAAGCCCAACCATTAGGTAAAGCAATGTCGTAATAATACCTGCCGTTGGAGAAACAAGAAATTCCTTTCCCTGAGCAATTTTGATATATCCATCAAGAATAAGTGGATTCACAAGTGCATCTTCTGTCATATGCATAAGGACAAGTGGCCAAATACTTTTCGTCATTAAATAAATTTCTGTATACATTACTGTCCAACAGATCATCGTCATAATACCTATCAAGGCAAATAACCACCTATTTACAGGAAGTACACTGAAGATATCACTTTCTGATAAGAAGACTAAAAAATATGGTATATGCCAAGCTCCCCAAACGCCACCAACCATAAAATAAAACCAAAAATCATTTATTTTTAACGATGAAAGTTTACTTGTCAAATAACCTCTCCAAACTGATTCCTCAAAAAAATTTTTAACAAATTGAATCAGTAAACCACCCACGAAAACTGAAACTATTGTATCTAAATTAAAATCTGAAAAATCCATCCATCCAAATATATAGCTTAATAACAAAACTGTAGAAGTGATTAAAGGATAGATCAGGAGCGAGACAACATACCATTTTATGTTACCTTTCAAATTAGGTAATAAGCCTATATCGCGCCAACCATCTCCTGCAAAGGCACGTAACAATATAGTCGTCAGCAACGGTAATACAAGCCAAATTCCCATCCCAAGAGTATCACCTTTAGGCTGTTCAGTGATGAAACGGTCTACAAAAACACCAAGCCACCCACTTAGCAAAACAACAACTATAAAGATTATTAAATTCCGTTTAGTTTTCACTTTCAATCCACCTCCCTGTTTTCAAGTATCGAAATAACCCACATTGTATTGGGACAAGGTGTTTCGGGATGCAGTGCAATGTATTGAGCGATTCCTTGAATAGAACACCAAAATGCTACCGCAAGTGCTTCAGCATTTCCCTGTTTAATTTCACCTAGCAATTGCCCCTTCTCTATTAATGGAATACTCTTTTTTATCAATTTAGCTGCTTCAGTAAGCATTTCTTTTAAATCTTCCGACAAGGAATCAAGATGTTGTGCATTCTCCATAAGCACAAACATTTTTGCTGCAGACGAGTTTGTATTGATCATGTCAAACATATCCTCAGCAGCCGCTGTAAATATTGCTAATGGTGATTCATCAATAAAATTAAAGTCCACCTTAAGTCTTTCACAACCAATGCGAATTAGCTCTTCATAAAGCTTTTCCTTAGAGTCAAAATAATGAAAAAGCAACCCCATGCTCATGTCAGCAGCTTTAGCAATATCAGCAACTTTCGTTTCACCATACCCCTTCCGAATAAACAAGTCTAATGCTGTTTGTAAAATCAAAGCTCTTCGTTGTTCTTTTTGTTCATGTCTAATCGACATTTCTTCCACCCCTTTATTGAGATTATTTTCATTGAAATTTTATTCAATAAAATTGTAAATATCCCTGTAAAGCGCCTAAAAAACAACTTTTTTACGCCTTCGTGGCTAACATCCTGTCGCTACGTTTTCGCACAGAAGACATTTGTTTCCCCGCCGCCCGCAGGAAGCTTTGCTCTGTGCGAAAGCGAAGCGTCAGCAACAATGTTTTATCTGTGCGAAAGCGAAGCGTCAGCAACAATGTTTTATCTGTGCGAAAGCGAAGCGTCAGCAACAATGTTTTATCTGTGCGAAAGCGAAGCGGCAGCGATAAAAGCGCTCAGTCGGAACGGAAATCAACCTTACGTTATGATGAAAACCAATACTGGGTATACGGTCATTCTTTATTTACTTCTCGCATTATGAAATTCTTTATACATTTTAAAAAGAAAGAGAGATT
This sequence comes from Lysinibacillus sp. NPDC094177, assembly GCF_050279145.1. Lineage (NCBI taxonomy): Bacteria > Bacillati > Bacillota > Bacilli > Caryophanales > Bacillaceae > Lysinibacillus > Lysinibacillus sp. NPDC094177. The sequence goes on from NZ_JBNNTW010000008.1 coordinate 95,742, forward strand.
TATTTTTAATATTCTTATAATTTTGACTATTTTATGTACTTTAAAATAATAATTACTCAATTAAAAAACCACTTTATCACTACTATAATATTAAAAACAAATTATCAGTTATTTACTATTCAATACTTCTTTAAAATAGAACCATATTCCAAAAAATATATTTTACTTTCATAGGAAAACAATTTTTAAAACGTTTTCAAATCAACGCTCCTAGACAACCTAAGATTCTATCATATCAAAAACCAATCTAACTTTTTTGTAAAATAATAACAAGAATAAAATTAATAATTTTAATAAAAATACGAGTTGAACTTTTACAAAGAATAGAATAACATGAATTTCGAAAGGTGGTTCGCCATCATTCAAGCAATAACAATTATTTTAAAGGGGTTGGAAATATGTCAGACGTTCTAAAGCAATTTGTTATGCCGAAAACAAACTTATTTGGATCTGGAGCAATTCAAGAAGTTGGTAAACGCTTAAATGATTTAGAAGTGAAAAAGACATTGATCGTAACAGATGAGGGCTTACACAAATTAGGTCTCTCTGAACAAATTGCTAACATCATTATAGCTGCTGGAATTGATGTAGCAATTTTCCCGAAAGCAGAACCAAATCCAACAGATCAAAACATTGAAGATGGGATTGCAGTGTATCATGCTGAAAACTGCGATTCAATCGTTTCTCTTGGAGGAGGTAGCGCACACGATGCAGCAAAGGGTATCGGACTTATTGCTTCGAATGGCGGACGCATTCATGATTACGAGGGCGTTGACAAATCACAAAACCCACTGGTGCCATTAATCGCTATCAACACAACTGCTGGTACAGCAAGTGAAATGACTCGCTTCACAATTATCACGGATACAGCTCGTAAAGTGAAGATGGCCATCGTGGACAAACATGTTACTCCACTACTATCGATTAATGACCCAGAGCTAATGATTGGCTTACCTCCTGCTCTAACTGCGGCAACTGGTTTAGATGCATTAACACATGCAATCGAATCATTTGTATCGACAAACGCAACACCAATTACTGATGCATGTGCGGAAAAGGTACTTCAGCTAGTTCCTGAATATTTACCACGTGCCTATGCAAACGGTGCAGATTTAGAAGCTCGTGAGCAAATGGTTTACGCACAATTTTTAGCAGGCATGGCGTTTAATAATGCATCACTTGGCTATGTACATGCAATTGCCCACCAATTAGGTGGCTTCTATAATCTACCACACGGTGTATGTAATGCTATTTTATTGCCACATGTTTGCCGCTTCAACTTAACAGCACGTACTGAGCGTTTTGCAAGAATTGCTGAATTATTAGGCGAAAACGTTGAAGGGTTAAGTAAACGTGATGCTGCTGAAAAAGCGATTACAGCAATTGAAAACCTCTCTAAAGATTTAAACATTCCAAGTGGCTTCCGCGAATTAGGTGCGAAGGATGAGGATATTGAAATCTTAGCGAAAAATGCAATGTTAGATGTATGTGCTGCAACAAACCCACGTAAAGCAACTTTAGAAGATATTAAACAAATCATTACAAATGCGATGGGCCCTGTAGCGGAAAAAGAAGAATCACTCGAAGCTATCGCACTTTCTTAATAAGTAATCAGAAGGCATGTCTCTTGTAGGCATGTCTTTTTTATTAAGGACAAAATTCGGTCATTGTATGTGTCTCCAACACTCGCTATACTTTTCTTAAAAAGAATTGGAGATAAGAAGATGCGTTTAATCTCAATTTGTCCTAGTAATACCGAGCTTGTTGCTTATTTAGGTCTGACTGATCAGCTTGTGGGTGTCGATGATTTTTCGGATTGGCCACTAGCAGTAAAAGACTTACCTCAGCTTGGCCCAGATTTATCAATTGATATGGATGCATTAGAGGCGTTGCAGCCTGATCTTGTACTCGCATCCTTAAGTGTCCCTGGCATGGAAAAAAATATTGAAGCGTTACAGGCTAGAAATATTCCTCATATTGTTTTTAATGCTAATTCTTTAGAGGAAATCGCACAGGATCTCCATACTTTAGGTAAAGCCTGCGGTGTTGAAGGGCGTGCAAAAGAAATTTCTGAGGAATATTTACATTGTATTGATCGACTTCGCACAGCTGCTCAAACGATTCCTAAAAAACCTACCCTCTATTGGGAGTGGTGGCCAAACCCTATCTTTACACCAGGTAAAATAAATTGGCTAACTGAAATTAGTGCCATTGCTGGTGGGCAAAATCTGTTTCAAGATGTAGAACTAGCAAGCGTCCAAACCGATTGGGATGATGTAGTAAGGCGCGACCCAGACTATATTATGATGGCTTGGGTAGGAGTTGCCTTTGAGCGTATTCAACCGGCTAATCTATTAAAACGTTCACATGCGCAGGAGCTACAAGCCGTTAAAATGGAACAGCTTCATGTAATGGAGGAATGGCTTTATTGTCGCCCATCACCACGCCTCATAGAGGGTGCATTAAAGCTTGCAAATTTGCTTCACCCCAAAGAATATGAGCACATAAAGCTTCCTAGTTTTTTAGATAGTTAAAACGAAACAATATGTCAGTGGCATTGTCGTACTAAATAAAGTGTGGCTGTTCAGCAAAGCGAGGGGGTAATTTAGCGTATATTTTCTGGCATGTTACTTATTTATAGTGATAAACGCAGCATCAGCGCATGCAAAGCTAAGGTAGCAGCTAAACGTTCGCCCATAGGAGAGCGCATAAAGATTTCCTTGACCATTTTTCAACCAAAAGAAACATCCCCTCAAATTCCGAGGGGATGTTTAACATGTTTGTTCGGATTAAACAAACTTCACCATATGGTATTTTTTCTTGCCGCGACGAACAATGCTGAATGCATCTTCTAAACGATCTTTGCCGTCGATTACATATTCTACTTCAGTGACCTTTTCACCGTTCACGCTAATCGCACCATTTGTTACGTCTTCACGAGCTTGGCGTTTTGAAGGTGAAATACCCGCTTCCACTAGTAAGTCCACAATGTTTTTATCTTCTTTCGCCATTTCAATAGAAGGAACATCTTTAAATGCATCTTTCATCTCATCAGCAGAAAGTGCTTTTAAGTCACCAGAGAATAAAGCAGCTGTAATGCGGATTGCTTGGTCTAATGCTTCTTGACCATGAATTAAGCGAGTCATTTCTTCAGCTAGTGCTTTTTGTGCCTTACGCAAATGTGGTTCTTCTTCTACAGATACTGCTAAAGCTTCGATTTCCTCACGAGAAAGGAATGTGAATATTTTTAAGTATTTTACAACGTCAGCATCCGCAGCATTAATCCAGAATTGGTAGAACTCGTATGGAGATGTTTTCTTACCATCTAACCATACAGCACCACCTGCTGTTTTACCAAATTTTGTACCATCTGCTTTCGTTACTAAAGGAATTGTTATACCAAAAGCTTTTGTCTCTTCCTCATGTGTTTTACGAATAACTTCTAAACCAGTTGTAATATTCCCCCACTGGTCAGAGCCACCTACTTGAATGCGACAGTTATAATGGTTGTATAAATGATTGTAATCAATACCTTGAATTAATGTATATGCAAACTCAGTAAATGAAATCCCTGTATCAAGTCGTGATGCAATCGTATCCTTTGCTAACATGTAGTTCACGTTAATTAACTTCCCATAATCACGTAAAAACTCAATCGTATTAATATTGCCAATCCAGTCACGGTTATTAACTAACTGAGCACCATTACCATCTTCTGCAAAGTCAAAAATACGCTCTAATTGACTACGGATACCTTGAACGTTTTTATCAATTTGCTCAACTGTTTGTAATTGACGTTCTTCAGAGCGACCAGATGGATCTCCAATCATACCAGTCGCACCACCAACTAACAAAATTGGACGGTGACCTGCTTTTTGGAATCGACGTAGCGTTAAAAGGGGCACAATATGCCCAATATGCATTGAATCAGCAGTTGGATCAACACCACAGTATAAAGATACCGATTGCTCATCTAATAATTTAGCCATACCTTCAGCATCAGTTTGTTGGTATAACAATCCTCGCCATTCTAAGTCTTGTAATAATTCGTTCGTCATTTTAATTCCTCCTAAGTGTTTGATATTCCGTGTAGGGAGAAACAAAAAAGTCCCCACACGCAAAACATTGCATGCAGGGACGTTAATAACTAACGCGGTACCACCCGGCTTGAAGATGTTATCCATCTTCCTCTTCATTCAACCGCCTTTATCGCAGGCGCGCACGTCTAAGCTCCAAGCACGTAATTCGTCTCTACATTATGACCAGCTTTCACCAACCGCTGGCTCTCTAAACAGGGAATATAGACACTACTGCAAGCTTTTCATCACTAGAAAACTATAAGCATTATTCTATACGATTCTTTTTCATTGTCAATAACTATGTTCGACCTAAATCAATATGTGCTATAATAGACAAGATTTTAGGAGGTCGATACATTGAAAGATTGGATTGAGAAAATCAATGCAAAGATCGATGAATTAATTCAACAAAAATGGATGAAGAAATTACGTATTTCAGGAAGTGTTGCCTGGAACTTATTTTTACTATTTTTAGTCTTTGCATTGGTAGGCACTGTATTTGCAGGTTCAGTTGGCGCCGGCTATTTTGCTTCACTTGTAAAAGAAGAGCCACTACGCTCAAAGGAAGAATTACGAAATGAAATTTTTAACTACGATTCAACAAGTGAGATTTATTTTGCCAACGATATTTATATCGGAAAATTACGTACAGATTTAGATCGTCGAGCAACAACATTAAACAATGTCGCACCTAATGTTATTAATGCGGTATTAGCAACAGAGGACGAGTACTTTCGTGAACATAACGGAATCGTTCCGAAGGCAGTCATCCGCGGACTACTTCAAGACGTAACAAACTCTTCCACTCAAACTGGTGGTTCTACACTAACACAGCAGCTTATTAAAAACCAAGTCTTAACAAATGAAGTATCCTATGAACGAAAAGCAAAAGAACTTTTACTTGCGATGCGTTTAGAGCACTTTATGACAAAGGAAGAAATTTTAGAGGCCTATTTAAACATAATTCCTTATGGCCGTAACTCTTCCGGTCGAAACATCGCAGGAGTTGAAACAGCTGCTGAAGGTATTTTCAATGTAAAAGCAAAAGATTTAACGCTTCCTCAAGCAGCGTATATTGCTGGTATTCCTCAAGCACCGTTTACTTACACACCTTTTACAAATACAGGTGCACTTAAAAGTAAAGAAGCTCTTCAACTGGGTGTTGATCGTATGAAAATAGTACTTTATCGTATGAAAGACGCAGGTTACATTAACGAAGCTCAATATAAAGAAGCACTCGCTTATGATATTACTGCTGATTTCCGTTCACCAGAGATGCGCTCGGAGGATCGCTACCCATGGCTAACATATGAGCTTGAAAGTCGTGCGACAGAAATTATTGCTGAAAAACTAGCAGAAAAAGATGGTATTGATCCAGAACGCTTAAAAAATGAAAAGAAATTAAAAGATAAGTATACGATCCTAGCAGATCGTGATGTCCGCTCAAAAGGTTATCGAATCTATTCAACTATTAATAAAGATATGTACGATTCGATGCAAAAAACAGCGGAAAACTTTAAAAATTACGGTCATACATACACCGTTAAAGACAAGGATCCTGTAACAGGTGAAGAAGTTGATGTTCAAATGCCTGTACAGGTTGGCAGTATTTTAATTGAAAATAATACTGGACGTATTTTAAGCTTTGTCGGTGGTCGTGACTTTGAATTAAAAAAATATAACTATGCTACACAGGCAAAACGCTCAAATGGCTCAACTATGAAGCCATTACTCGTATATGCACCTGCAATAGAATACGGTGTAATTGGTGCAGGTAGCCCGTTAGTCGACGTAAAATTCTCTAAGGGCGGCTGGAGTCCGAGCAACTATATTACTAGTGATGAGCGAGGAATTATACCTGCACGTGAAGCATTAGCAAATTCACAAAACTTATCAGCTTTACGTCTATATTATGATATTCTTAACAGACGTCCTGCCGATTATTTAGTAAAAATGGGGATCACAAGCTTACAGCCTGATGACTTCACAAACCTTGCAGCTGGGATTGGTGCAGTAAAAGATGGTATTACTGTTGAAGAGAACACCAATGCCTTTGCAACCTTCGCAAACGGCGGACAATTTATTGACGCATATATGATTGATAGAATTGAAGATCAAAATGGAAATATCATATATAAACACGAAGTTAAACCTGAACAAGTATTTAGTCCTGAAACTTCTTATATCGTTACAGATATGTTACGAGATGTGTTAACAAAAGGAACTGGTACAGTTGCAAGAAATACGCTGAAATTCTCTGCTGACTTTGCCGCTAAAACAGGTACTTCACAAAATTATAAAGACGTTTGGCTAGTTGGCTATAACCCGAATGTTTCTCTTGGTGTATGGATGGGTTATGATAACAATCAATCACTGTATACATTTAATAATACGTATCAGCAGCCTAGCGTGCGAATTAACAAGCTATGGGGAACATTAATGAATTCTGTGTATGATGTCGATCCACAATTAATTGCCCCTAAAACTAGATTTAAGCAACCGAAAAACGTTGTCACTGCATCATTCTGTGGTATTTCTGGTTTAGCGCCTTCTGCAGCATGTGCTAATGCTGGTCTCGTGCGCTCTGATTTATTTAACGCGAAAGTATTTTTACCTTCTCAGCCTGATGATAGCTTAGCTTCCTCAAGCGTCGTTACGATTAAAGGTAAAACCTATAATGCACTCTCTAACACACCGCCAGAATTTGTAAAACCAGGTGGTGCAGGTATTAATCAAGCATTTATTAAACGAATGCTAGGCAGACTTGGCGGTAACCCAGCAAGCCTATTACCAAAAAATTCGACATTATCGAATTCATCGGTATCAGCTGTTGATTTCCCGGCAGATAATAATCCGCCAGCAGCAGTAACTGCTTCAATTAATGGCAATACATTATCTTGGACTGGCTCTTCAAATGATGTAGTCGGATACAGAGTATATAAAGTAACAAACGGTGGTAGAACTCTTGTCGGATCAGTGCTTGAATCATCACAAAGCATGACAGTAGCAAGTGGTCAAGCCTATGTTGTTGTCGCTGTAGATATTACAGGTTTAACTTCATCGCAATCCAATAGCGTTTCTACTGGTGGTAGTGCCGATGAAAAACTACCTGAACAAGACAATCAAGAAAAAGTTCCACCAACTACTCCACCTACTAACGGAAATGACTCAAACCATAATGGAAACGGATCGGAAAATGGTAATGGGTCTAGTAGTAGTAACGGGAATGGCTCGAATAACGGAAACGGATCGAATAACGGCAATGGTTCCGGGAATAACGGAAATGGCTCAAATAACGGTAACGGTTCCGGGAATAACGGGAATGGCTCAAATAACGGTAACGGTTCCGGGAATAACGGGAATAGCTCAAATAACGGTAACGGTTCTGGGAATAACGGGGATGGCTCTAACGGAGGAAATAACGGAAATACAACTCCACCGCCTGACCCACCTACCCAATAATACACAGGCATACTACAATTACTTTTTTAATTGTAGTATGCCTGTTTTTTTGTCATTATAAAGGGGACTACTAATTTGAAGGAGTGGGGATAATTGGACATTTTAATTTTAGGAGGCACTCGCTTTTTTGGTAAAAAGCTTGTTGAACTTTGTCTTCAAAATGGTCATAGTGTGACTATTTTAACACGTGGTCAAAGTGGAAATCCTTTTGGTACAAAAGTGAAACAGCTAGTTGTTAATCGAGATGATGCCGATTCGTTGTCACAGGCACTATCAAGTCCAACATGGGATATTGTCTATGATAATATTTGCTATTCTCCCAATGAAGCTCTTAAGATATGTGAAATTTTAAAGGGTAAAACGAAAAAATTCGTTTTTACATCTACTCTATCAACCTACGAAATAGATGGCAGTATCAAAACCGAAGAAGATTTTAATCCCTATGATTATGAAGTTCGGATGGGGAACCGTGAAGATTTTTCATATGGTGAGGGTAAGCGTCAAGCAGAGGCAGTACTTTTCAAAGAGGCTACATTCCCTGTTGTTGCTGTACGTTTCCCGATTGTTATGGGTGAGAACGACTATACACGCCGTTTACATTTTCATGTTGAACGAATTATACAGGAACAGCCTATTTCATTACCAAATATTGATGCAAAGATGAGCTTTATTACGGATGAAGAAGCAGCTGCATTTTTGTATTTTGCTGGTATTACACCAATTGAAGGACCTTATAATGCAACAGCTACAGGCGCAGTTTCGTTAAAGGATTTACTGGGGCTTATTGAAGAAACAACCGGAAAGCATGCAAAAATTTCTCTGGTAGGTGGCGATGAAATGTCGCAGTCACCATACGGGGTTCCAGCAGATTGGTATATGACAACTACAAAAGCAGAAGCTGCAGGCTTTACATTTAGTCAACTCCACGATTGGCTCCCTACTCTTGTGAAAACATTAGTAAAAGAGCTGCAATAAAGTGAAACTTTAATCGGTGGGGTGTTCTTTACCCCACTGATTATTAGTCTTCACCAATCGGATATTTACGGGCAGTTAGCCTCCACTAATTTCTTTGTTCTCATTGAATTTAAAGCGGGGGGACCTGACGCTTCTCTTTTGATACAGATAAATTACTGCCCGTTAATGCGGGATAAAATTTTACTAAACTACCCAGTAGTTTGCGGATGGCATTTGTTAAAACGTAAACCATGTAAGTTGATTGGAGTGGAGGCTGGGCGACTCCTTGGGGATCAGCAATAGAGGAACGAAGGCTAAAACCATCACGTCCTGTGATAACGCCTTCGTGACCTACATCGTGTAGGTCCAAGCGGCTCATCGGACGCCCCCAGGAAGCTCTGCTCTGCGCGAAAGCGAAGCGGCAGCGATAAAAGCGCCCAGCCGGAACGGAAATCAACCACACGTTATGGTGATAAGTCTTTTTTGATTAGCTATTAAAAATCTGCTAGACTTCTCACAAAAGAAAGTCTAGCAGATTCATTTTTTATCGTTTTTAATTTGACCTGATACTACAACAGTATCGTTTTTAAAATCTCAATTGCTTCATCGATTTCTGCTTTTGATACGGTTAATGGAGGTAATAGACGAATAACATTTGGTCCTGCACCTACTAATAATAAGCCGTTTTCCTCTGCTGCGGCTATATACGAGGCAACTTCGATATCTCCACAGCCAATGCCAAGAAGCAAGCCCTGGCCCTGTACAGTATACGTAGAAGGTAGATTAGCTTTCAAATGCTCAACAAAATACGTGGATAGCTCTTGTACATTTTGTAAAAAAGCAGGTTCAAAAACATGCTCAAGCACGGTTTCAGCAACACTCATTGCAAGTGGGTTCCCACCGAATGTTGTCCCATGTGTGCCAGGACTAAATGTATCATATAGCTCAGCTGTTCCAAGCATCCCACCGACAGGGAAACCACCACCTAGCCCTTTTGCCAATGTCACAATATTTGGTTTTAAAATCGTTTGCTCATATGCATATCTTGTTCCTGTTCGTCCAATACCTGTTTGAACCTCGTCGATAATTAATAATATGCCTTTGTCATCACAGGCTTTAGCGATTGCTGTTGCGAATTCCGGAGATACACTGTTTACACCGCCCTCACCTTGAATCATTTCCAGCATAATAGCCGCGACAGAATCATCAATCGTTGCTTCAAGTGCTGCCACATCATTAAAAGGAAGAATTGTAAATTTTTCAACAAGTGGTCCGAAGCCATTATGTATCTTGCCCTGACCTGTTGCCGACATCGCTCCAAAAGTTCGCCCATGAAAGGATTTCTCAAAAGTAATAATATGACTTTTCCCTGTATGCTTACGTGCAAGCTTGATGGCCGCTTCATTCGCTTCCGCACCGCTATTACAGAAAAATGCATAAGAAAAATGTGTATCTGCTATTAATCTTTGCGCGACCTTCTCCTGACCAGGAATATCAAATAAATTAGAAATATGCCAAAGCTTTTTACTTTGATCATGAATAGCCTTTACAATGGCAGGATGTGCATGACCAAGACTCACTACTGCGATTCCACTTGTAAAATCTAAATATTTTTTCCCAGCAGAATCTTCGACAACAGTTCCTTGCCCTTTGACAATTTGGGCGCGGCGTTTGCCATAGTTTCCAAATAAAGCACTCATTTTATCAACCCCTACTAAGTTTGCTATAACAATCATCTTCTCTAAACAACTATATTGCTACCTCTATGCCATTAGAACGGTCAATCTTATCTATGAAGAAGAATGACTGTACTGAGTGAGGATGAAGGGAAACTTTAGTCATTCGGGTTTTCATCATCCCCCAGATAAAATCGTCGTACCAACAAGTGATTCTCCAACAATTTGCACTGATGGAATACCTGCATTTAAGCATTCGAGAGCTCCTTGAACTTTAGGTAGCATCCCACCATAAATATGCCCTTCATCAATCCATTGATTGATGAAGGAAGGTGTTGCTTTCGATTGATACTCATCATTAATTCGAATACCACTTACATCCGTTACAAGTAACAAGCTATCTGCATCTAAAGCTAGTGCTATTTCACTTGCTACCGTATCTCCATTAATATTCAATGCCTGACCATGTTCATCTGCTCCAACACAAGCAATAACCGGTACAATCCCCGCACTAATTAATGCTTCTAACAAGGATGTGTTGACGGTTATTACTTCACCAACATAACCGTATACATCTTTGTCTAGATAATCCGCTACTATTAACTGACCATCGAAGCCGTTTAAACCAATTGCAGCAATGCCAGCCGTTGTCAATTCATAAACAAGCTCTGGATTGACCTTTCCTATTAACGTTGACTGTACGATATCAATTGCAGCTTCGCTCGTTACACGAATACCGTTTAAAGCATGTGATTCTATTCCGCGCATCGCAAGTGCACGGTTAATAGCTGGACCACCACCATGGGTAATAATAAGCTCTACTCCGCTCTCTTGGAGTTTTTTAAAATTCTCAAAAAACGACTCATTTAAGCCTTCTAGCGTACTGCCACCAAGCTTAATGACCATTCGTTTACGAGCGGTATGAGGCATTGATTTGAACGTAGTCATAAGTTAGATCACATCCCCACGCATGCCCCTTGCCTTCCCCAATACCAAGTGACACATAAATTTTCACTTCATGCATTTTTAAAATTTGAATTAACGTATCCTCTGAAAATGGAACTGGCTCACCGTTTTCAACCATTGTTGCCCCACCAATTTGGATCGTAATTTTTTCCGGATTAACCGTTGCCCCACTATAGCCTACAGCGGCAATAATACGTCCCCAGTTTGCATCACAACCAAAGACTGCCGTTTTCACAAGTGGTGAACCAACTACTGTTTTAGCAATTTTACGTGCTTCTTCATCTGAAATTGCCCCTTCAACTTCAACCTCAATCAGCTTCGTTGCACCTTCACCATCTTTGGCGATCATTTTCGCTAAGTCTTGAGCTACTGTTTTCAATGTATAATAGAAGTTTTGCCAATCTGGATGGTCAGGAGTTAAAGATTCATTACCTGCTAAGCCGTTTGCCATCACAACTACTGTGTCATTTGTAGATGTATCTCCATCTACTGTAATTGCATTAAAAGTCAAATTTGTAATATCAGATAGTGTAGCCTGTAAAACATCTGATTCAATATTTGCATCTGTCGTAATAAAACCTAGCATCGTTGCCATATTTGGTTCAATCATACCCGAACCTTTTGCAACCCCAGCGATAATAACCTCTTTGCCATCAACGATAGTGCTGTAGCTTGTATTTTTCATAACTGTATCTGTTGTCATAATTGCTTGTGCAAAATCAATAGCACTTTCTAAATTATCCTTTGGCTCTAACTGATTAATCCCACTTGCCACTGGCTCCATATTCATAATTTCACCGATGACACCCGTTGAGCAAACACCTACTAAATTTGCATCAATGTCTAGCTTTTCTGCCATTAATGCCTGCATTGTTTGTGCATCTTTCGCCCCTTGTTTCCCTGTACATGCATTGGCATTTCCAGAGTTGACAATCATCGCCTGCATCTTCTTCGTTAAGTATACAACCTCTTTTGTTACTTTTAGTGGTGCTGCCTGCACAGCATTCGTTGTAAAGACACCTGCTACACTCGCTGGTACTTCACTGACTAACACAGCTAGATCTTTTTTCTTATGCTTTAATCCACAATGTAAACCAGCAGCTTTAAAGCCCTTTGGTGAAACAATATTTTTACTTGATAATTTTTTCATAATACTTGCGGATGCTATTAATGTCATAAAAACTTTCCTCCTTAGTTAATTAATTTTCCTTGGCATATAAGAGTAGCTGACGCTCAGCTTTCGCTACATAAAACATTTCACTGAAAGAAGTTACAGAAAGAACGGAACGACATCTAATCCTGTCGCCTGTGGTAAATCAAATTGAACGTTCATATTTTGAATGGCTTGCCCTGCAGCCCCTTTGACTAAATTATCGATGACGCCAACTATTGTGGCACGATTTGTACGGCTATCTACTTTCACGAAAATATCGCAATAGTTTGAACCTTTAACACGATTTGTTCCTATGCTATTTACATCTGTAACAATCCGCACAAACGGATGCTTTTCATAGGCATTCTGTAAACAAGCTATTAGCTGCTTCTCTGTAACACCAGACATTACAGGTGCATATGAGGTAGATAAAATCCCTCTTGTCATTGGCACTAAATGAGTATTAAAAGAAATGGTTGTATCGACCCCTGCAAACATTGAAATGGCCTGCTCAATTTCTGGTATATGCTGATGTGTATTCGTTTTATAGATTGAAAAGCTTTCATTCGCCTCACTAAAATGCGTTGTTTGCGAAGGCTTATTTCCGGCTCCAGATATCCCACTTTTTGCATCAATTACTAAAAAGCTCGAATCAATCAATCGTTCTTTTAGCAATGGTAACAACGAAAGTAAAACCGCTGTTGGATAGCACCCTGGATTCGCGATAAGAGGAGCATGTTGAACATTTTTTGCATTCCATTCAGTTAAGCCATATACACTTTGTTGAATAACTGCCAATGGCGCCGCTTTTTTACCATACCATGCTTCATAACTTGCTGGATCTTGTAAACGGAAGTCACCAGACAAGTCTATTAATTTAGGACCTTTCCCTACCAATGGAGGTAATAACTCACTTGTCACCCCTGAAGGCGTACTTGTAAAAACAACATCAAATTTCTCTAAAGCCTCATAATCAATTTTTTTTAAAGGCGTATCGGCAATATTGACGAGATGACCAAACTTAGAAGAAAAAATTACACCTTCTTCTGAGGATGTGAATAAATCAATCCGCTCCACCGCTTTATGATTATGTAAAAATCGAATAAGCTCTAATCCACCATATCCGGTTGCACCAACAATTCCTACTTTCAATGCACTCACCTCTGAATTAAGTTAAAATTAGTATACTTCTGCATATTTATTAAGTCAACTGAATTTTTATTTATATTTGAATTTTTTGCTAGCTTTATTGAGTAAGGAATATCGAGAAAAGTTTGAATAACTAAACACTATAAAACAAAGAAAACTCTTAGAAAAAACAAATAAAATCCCTAAAAGGTTAACCTATCCACTAGTAAGGAAATCAGTTTTATCTTCTGCATTTTAATGTATTAAGCAAACCTCATCTCCGTAAAGTGGGGTTGATTTCCGCTCCGACCGAGCGCTTTCTAATGGCGTCGGGGCAACGCGAAAGCGAAGCGGTTGCAGCAGGATGTTGGTCACGAAGGCGTTATCCCAGGATGTGATGGTTTTAGCCTTCGTTCCTCTATTGCTGATCCCTAAGGAGTCGCCTAGTCACCACTACAATCAACATGACATAAGTTATAAAGCAATATCCAATTTTTATTAATGAACCCTGAAATAAAAATAGTTTTACTTACCTCACTTATCTTTTTTTATATTATTGTATTAAATAATAGCAATATGATTTTTTCCTAGAAGGTATAAAATGAGGAAACTAATTTCTCTATTATCGAGTAAGGGATTTTTCTACTTAAAAGGAGATGTATTATTATGCAAAAAATATTAGTATATTCTTTTCTGTTTTTATTATTACTAACAGGATGTTCTTCTGTTATACCAGACAATCCAACAGCAAAAACTATTCTTAAAGAAGATGCCCAAGCAGATATTTTACAACTTGATCAATTAATTTATATAAAAGTAGCCGATCAAGAATCTTTAAAAAAGGGTAATTTTATAAAAGAAGAAAACATAGGAAAAATAAAAAAAACTACGACATCTCTATTTTTTAAAGATTTTTATGCTACCAAATTGCCAGTTGGATCTGAAATTTTCGCTACAAATGATCATGACACTTACACGATTATTGTCGAGATAGATGGTAAACAAATATTATATAAGGCGCTTGTAGAGAGTTAATCCTAACCCGCATATTTCTGGCAGTAAAAAAGAAAACAGGAATTTTTCGTCTACCGAATAAATTCCTGCTTCTTGTACTTCAAAATTAATCTTCCATCGTAGATAAATCACCAGCTGGTAAATTTAACTCCCATGCCTTTAACACACGACGCATAATCTTACCACTTCGTGTTTTTGGTAGCTTATCTTTAAATTCGATTTCTCGTGGTGCTGCGTGTGCAGATAAACCCTTTTTGACAAAATTACGAATATCCTCAATCAATGCAGCTGAAGGTTCAACATCTTCACGTAATGATACAAAGGCTTTAATAATTTCACCTCGTACAGGATCTGGCTTTCCGATTACTCCTGCCTCGACTATATCAGGATGCTCTAGTAGCTTACTTTCTACCTCGAAAGGACCTACCCGCTCACCAGCTGTCATAATAACATCATCTACACGCCCTTGGAACCAGAAGTAACCATCATCATCCATATAGGCAGAGTCCCCGGACACATACCATTCACCTTTTAAGAAATAGGATTCATAACGCTCTGGATTTCCCCAAATTTGACGCATCATTGATGGCCATCCACGTCGGACTGCTAAATTTCCCATTGTAAAAGGTGGTACTTCATTACCAGCATCATCAACAATCGTTGCATGAATACCAGGTAATGGTTTACCCATTGATCCTGGCTTAATATCCATTGAAGGATAGTTACAAATCATATGTGCACCCGTTTCTGTCATCCACCATGTATCATGAATACGGTGACCTAGCTCAACAATCCCCCAACGAATTACCTCTGGATTTAACGGCTCACCAACAGATAAAATATGACGTAAAGAAGATAGATTATAATTTTCTAGCATGCCACTACCAGCACCCATTAACATTCTGAATGCTGTTGGTGCACTATACCAAACTGTTACACTATAATCCTCAATTGCTTGGTACCAAGCTTGTGGTGAGAATCTTCCACCAACAATTAGCATTGTGACACCATTTAACCATGGACCAAAAATGCCATATGCTGTGCCTGTTACCCATCCTGGATCAGCCGTACACCAGTAAATATCATCTTCACGTAAATCTAGTACCCATTGTGTGGATTGATATTGTTGAAGCATTGCGTTATGAACATGCAATACTCCCTTTGGTGCTCCAGTTGATCCAGAAGTATAATGAAGAATCATTCCATCCTCTCTGTCCACCCATTCAATGTCAAATTGAGAAGATGCCTCTTTCAAGCGTCTATTAAAATCTAAAATTTGGGTTGTTTCCTCTATATCAGATCCTACTAAAAAGACGTGCTGTAAATGTGGTAGCTTTTCTAAAGGTACTCGTTCAAGCAACTCTGGTGTCGTCACTAATACTTTAGCTTCACTATCTGCAAGTCTGTCGTAAACAGCACCTTCCATAAATGCCTCGAACAATGGACCTACAATAACACCCATTTTCAATGCGCCTAATAATGAAAAGTAAAGCTCAGGTGAGCGTGGCATGAAAATAAATAATCGATCACCTTTTTCTAAATTTGTTGCTGCCTTAAAAACATTTGCAGCTTTATTTGTCAGCTTTTTCATTTCATCGAAAGAATAAGCCTCTTTACGCTTACCATCATTAAAATAAAGTGCAACTTTGTTTTTTCGATGCGTTTTCGTATGACGATCGATTGCCTCATACGCCATATTCACAAGCCCTGTTTCATACCAACTAAATCCCTTTTCTGTCTCTCTCCAATCATGTGTTGCTGCAGCTTTCTCATAATTAGGTAAATTATATTGCTCCGGTAAAGCATTCAACTTCTCCATCATTTTCATCCCCATGAAACTACCCCTTTCTTTGCTATTGCTTTAGTACATTAGTAAGCAAATTTCAAATTGTAATTTCATTATTTTCCCCCTTCAAAATCCGCTACCTTCTCCAAAGACAACTACGTTATGCAACGCTTGTTATACAACAGTTTATGCAGTGCGAAATTAGTTGATGCTTATTTACACTGCATTCATCTGTTAAATAACAGATGCAATATAAATATATTTTACACGAATTCACCAAGAATGTCTTAATATTTTTATTTTTCCAAAAATACAGGTATATTTTGCAAAAATAAGCGTTTTTCCGCAAGAAATCAGCTATAATGGAATTATTAAACTCAGGTGGTGTAATTATGGAACATAAAAAAACTTTTTTTTCTGTCACAAAGGAAACAAAGCATGGTACTGTGTATGTGGAAGGACCTGTTCCTCCAGAAAAATTAGCTACATATTCATTCCACGAAGGCTTGGTTGCTTTTAGACCTCCAAAGCAACAGCAGCAAGCTATTATAGAAATTGCAGGACTTCCTGAAGGGCGAATTATTATTATTCGAAATGAAAACATTATTGTAGGCTACGTCACTTATCTATATCCTGATCCACTCGAACGATGGGCGGAGGATCGGATTGATAACATGATTGAGCTAGGAGCCATTGAAGTCATTCCAGAATATCGTGGTACAGGTGTTGGTAAGGCACTACTAGCCGTGTCTTTTACGGGAGATGAAATGGAAGACTATCTTGTTATCACTACCGAATATTATTGGCATTGGGATTTAAAAGGGACTGGTTTAAATGTTTGGGATTATCGCAAAATGATGGAGAAAATGATGAGCTCTGCTAACTTCGAATATTTTGCTACAGATGACCCTGAAATTACATCACATCCAGCTAACTGCCTGATGGCACGTGAAGGGAAACGTGTGCCTCCTGAGACAATGGAAAGATTTGATAGACTTCGTTTTAGAAATCGCTTCATGTATTAAAACCAACACAAAGGGGATGAGTATATGATCGTAGAAGAAATTATGAATGATGAGCCCTACACGCTGGCTCCGACAAATACAGTGTTTGAAGCGCTAAAGTTAATGCGTGAGAAAAAAGTACGTCATGTGCCAGTTGTAGATGAGGAGCATCACGTTCTTGGGGTTATCACTGAACGAAATATTAAAGAGGCCTTACCCTCCTCGTTACGGGATGAATCGAATTCTCCAGTTTTTAATGCAAAAGTGGAAGAAATAATGATTAAAAAACCACTTGTCGGCCATCCACTTGATTTTGTAGAAGAAGTAGCACTTACTTTTTATGAATCCAAAGTAGGTTGCTTACCAATTGTCTCTGGAGGGAAATTAGTTGGAATTGTGACTACTACCGATTTACTCTATACATATATAGAGTTAACTGGTGCCACTGAACCTGGCTCAAAAATTGAAATTCGTGTTTCCGATACGCCAGGAATATTATTTGAGATTACAAAGATTTTTCATGAACATCATGTAAATGTCCAAAGCGTCTTAGTTTATCCTGATTCTGAAAATACTCAAAACAAAATTTTAAGTATCCGAGTAAAAACATTGAATCCACTAGCTATGATTGAAAATCTTCGTAAAGAAGGATTTGATGTATTATGGCCTAATTTACCAGGTGTTTCATTACAATGAAAAAAGCAGTATTTGTTTACTCGCCAGAGCAACTCGGATATAAATTTTCAGATACCCATCCTTTCAATCATAAACGCTTGACGCTTACAATGGATTTGTTAAAGAATATTGATGCTCTCGATGATTTAGATATTGTTCCGGCTCGCGTCGCAACAGAGGAGGAGCTTTTACTTGCCCATGATCCAAAATATATTGATATCGTTAAAAGAGCAGGACATGGTGAGCTTTCAGAGGCACAATGTGAAAGCTACGGCATAGGCACCGAAGATACACCCATTTTTGAAAATATGCATGAAGCAAGTGCACAGCTTGTCGGTGGAACACTAACAGCTGTCGATTATGTTATGGAAGGAAAAGCCGAGCACGCCCTCAATCTAGGTGGAGGGCTACATCACGGCTTCCGCGGCCGTGCATCAGGTTTTTGTATATATAATGATAGTACAGTAGCCATTCGCTATTTGCAGGAAAAATATAATGCTCGTGTACTTTATGTGGATACGGATGCCCATCATGGGGATGGGGTGCAATGGAGTTTTTATGAAGATCCAGATGTTTGTACATTGTCTATTCATGAAACAGGCCGCTATCTTTTCCCCGGAACTGGTAATATTACGGAGCGAGGAAATGGACAGGGCTATGGTACTTCTTTTAATTTTCCAATTGATGCTTTTACAGAAGATGAGAGTTTCCTAGAAATATATGAAAAGGCTATGCGAGAAGTCTTTGAATTTTTCAAGCCGGATGTTGTGCTAACCCAAAACGGCGCAGATGCACATTTTTTCGATCCATTAACTCATTTATATGGAACAATGAACATTTATAGAGAAATTCCAAAGCTTGCGCATAAATTAGCACATGAATATTGTGGGGGGAAATGGATTGCCGTTGGCGGTGGCGGCTACGATATATGGCGTGTTGTTCCTCGCGCATGGTCTATGCTATGGCTTGAAATGACAGATCAGCAATTACCGACAGGCCCTCTACCTCAAGCATGGTTAGATCGTTGGCAACCTGAAGCACCAGTGCCTTTTATCCCAACTTGGGAGGATCCAAATCCATTGTATGAACCAATTCCTCGAAAGGCTGAGATTGAAGAAAAAAACGCACAAATGCTAGCCAAAGTGCTACATATTATTCGCAATGAAAAACGCGCTTAACACTATGCCTCACGACAATCGTGGGGCTTTTTCGTTTGCTCTCAGTCATCTATCCGTATACATAAAAACACGTAAATCCTGAACAGATTTACGTGTTAAGTACAATTATTTACTTTTGACAGATTGTCGATGTTCAATACGATGAGGTAAAATAACCGCTTCGTCCTCAACAGGCTCTTTGTTCATCAATTTTGTCAACAAACGCATTGCCACAGCTCCAATATCGTACAGTGGTAACGCGACACTTGTTAGCTGTGGACGAACCATGCGTGCTAATTTTGAATTTTCAAAGCTGATCACTTCGATATCTTCAGGTACATCTTTGCCTGCATCCTGTGCACCATGAATCAATCCAATTGCTAATTCATCACTACCTGCAAAATAAGCAGTAGGAGGATTTTCAAGTGAAGATAAAGTTTCCCACGCCTCTAATCCCATATCATAGCTCGATTCTTCTGCAGCGATTAGCGATTCATCTATAGGTAAACCTGCGTCTTGTAAGGCTTTTTTATAAGCTTCAAGTTTGAATTTTCCATTAATAGTATACGTAAGCGGACCTGTTACGAAAGCGATTCGCTTATGGCCATTTTGAATCAGTAATGTAATCGCCTCATAAGCTGCTTGGTAATAATCAATGTTAACAGTCGCAATTGTTTGCGATTCATCTACTGAACCTGCAAGCACAATTGGTACAGGTGAGTGATCCATAGTTTGTTGCATTTTTTCAGTTACTTCATCACTCATCATGACAATACCATCAACCTGTTTTCCCAGCATTGTATCCAGTAGCTGAAGCTCTTTATCTTCATGTTGATCTGAGTTAGCTAAAATAATATTGTAACGATACATTGTTGCAATATCCTCCACACCACGTGCCAGCTCCGCATAAACGTTGTTTGCAATATCTGGGATAATCACGCCAACTGTTGTTGTTTTCTTACTCGCTAATCCTCGCGCTACCGCGTTTGGACGGTACTCTAATCGTTCAATTACTTCTAATACTTTTTTTCGTGTTGCCGGTTTTACGTTTTGGTTACCATTGACTACACGAGAGACTGTTGCCATAGAAACATTTGCTTCTCTTGCAACATCATAAATTGTAACAGTCATCGTACGTGCCTCCCTTTTTTCCTATTATAGCCTTATAATACGATAATTTTCGTATTCTTTTCAAGAAGCAGTATGTATATGAAAAGAAAAACCAAGTACAAATAGTACTTTTCTAGTCATTATTTTGTCACTATATAGTAAACACCGCCTGCTAATTAAAGCAAGCGGTGTATCAAACAATTATGCATTGATTTCATGGCTCTTCATGAAATTTTGTAGTGTTTGGTAGAAAGCATCAAATGTTGGAATATCCATTTGTTGTTGTGAATCAGAAAGTGCTACAGATGGATCTGGATGCACCTCTGCCATAACGCCATCAGCTCCAATAGCAATTGCTGCCTTAGCACATGGTAATAGTAAATCACGACGACCTGTTGAATGCGTTACGTCTACAAATACTGGTAAATGCGTTTCTTGTTTTAAAATTGGTACAGCAGAAATATCTAATGTGTTACGAGTTGCTTTTTCGTAAGTACGAATACCACGCTCACAAAGAATGATGTTCTCATTTCCTTTAGACATAATGTATTCTGCTGCATGAATAAATTCATCAATTGTCGCTGCTAAGCCTCGTTTTAAAAGTACAGGTTTATTTGTTGCACCCGCTGCTTTTAATAATTCGAAGTTTTGCATATTACGTGCACCAATTTGGATAACATCGATGTAATCTAAAGCTTCCTCTAAATGACCCGGTGTAACGATTTCTGTAATAACACCTAAACCGTATTCCTCTGATACACGTTTTAAAATTTTAAGTCCTTCTAAACCAAGACCTTGGAAGTCATATGGAGAAGTACGTGGTTTATATGCACCGCCACGAATTAATTTTTCACCTTTTGCTTTAATAGATTCTGCTACTGCTGCTACCTGCTCGTATGATTCTACAGCACAAGGTCCAAATACGAAAGATGGTTTTCCTTGGCCAATTAGCTCACCATTCACATTAATGACAGTATCTTCTGATTTTTTCTTGCGAGATACTAGTAATTCTTTTTTCTTATCCGCTTCAAGTTGTTTTAGAGCTGTTTTAAAGATTTGCTTAAATATATAATCAACCGTCATTTGGTTTAATGGACCTTGATTGTGTTCTTTAATAAGATCAAGCATGTGTCGTTCACGTAATGGATCATAGCGATTCACACCTTGTTTTTCTTTAATTTTACCGATTTCATCAACTACTTCTGCTCGTTCGTTAATTAGACGAAGAATTTCCAAGTTTAAACCGTCAATTTGACTACGTAAACTTTCTAAATCTTTTTGGCTCATGCTTTCTTGCTCCTCTCCCTATGACAGACACTTTCAGAACTCTGAAATGTATGTTACATTTTTAGATATTAGCAACATTATAATCAATGTTGCACAGAATGTCACGCATTTTTAATTTAGCGCTTCAACTCGCTAAATTATATAATTATATTAACATATTACGAGAAAGGAAGCGAGTACATTGAGTTCAAAATTATTCGCACTTGATATCGGTACACGTTCTGTAGTAGGCATTATTTTAGCAGAAGATAATGACAGCTTTCACGTGGAAGACATTTTAGTAAAAGAACATAAAGAACGCGCCATGGTTGATGGTCAAATACATAATGTCATGTATGTGGCAGATTTAATCAATGAAATTAAACATGAACTTGAAGAGAAGCATGGTCCTTTAACAAAAGTGAGTGTCGCTGCAGCAGGTCGCTCATTGAAAACTGAGCAAGCAAGCGTGACAATCAATATACGTAATCGACCAATCTTTACAGAAGACGATATAAGTCGTTTAGAATTACAAGCTGTTCAACAGGCACAGCAACAGCTCCTTCAACATAAAGAAGACTCTAAAATAAGCCACTATTATTGTGTTGGTTATTCAGTTTTATACTACCGTTTAGATGGAGAAGAAATTGGTAGCCTACTCGATCAGCAGGGTGATGAGGCACAAATTGAAGTTATTGCTACATTCCTGCCACGAGTTGTCGTAGAATCACTTATTGCAGCTCTTAAACGCGCGGATTTAGAAATGGATGCGCTAACATTAGAACCTATTGCAGCTATTAATGTGCTTATCCCCCCAACAATGCGTCGTTTAAATGTGGCACTTGTTGATATTGGTGCTGGTACATCTGATATTGCCATTACTGATAAAAGTACAGTTGTCGCATATGGGATGGTGCCAACAGCCGGTGATGAAATAACAGAGGCTTTAAGTGACCACTTCTTACTAGACTTCCCAGTTGCTGAAGAAGCGAAGCGTCAACTGCAAACAGAAGAAGAAATTTTAATTCAGGATATTTTAGGCTTTGATCAATATCATCCGAAAGAAGAAGTTCTTCAAGCGATTGATCATGCTGTTAAACAACTTGCAAAAGCCATTGGTGAAGAAATTTTACGTCTTAATAATCAAATAGCTCCTAAGGCGGTAATGCTTGTTGGTGGAGGTAGCTTAACACCAAATCTTACAACCGAACTTGGACTAGTTCTAGATTTACCTGCTAATCGCATTGCCGTTCGAGGGATAGACGCCATTCAAAACATAACGAAGGAAGATCATATTAAAGCATCTCCTGAATTGGTGACCCCAATCGGTATTGCCATTGCAGCAAAAAAAATGCCAATTCAATATATGAGTCTAACTGTCAATGAACAAGTCGTTCGCCTTTTTGAATTAAAGGAAATGACTGTTGCCGATGCATTTTTAGCTGCCAATATTCGAGCAAAGCAATTATATGGAAAACCAGGACATGGATTATCAGTGAATGTAAATGGACAAGATATTTTCATCCCTGGTGGTCACGGTCAGCCCGCAGAAATTTTAGTGAATGGTCATCAGGCATCCACTAAAACGATGATTAAAACAGGTGATGCTATCCAGTTAATCGAAGGCCAAGACGGTCAGCCAGCTAACGCTACGGTGAGAGATATTGTAGATAATGCCGCCATCAAAACAGTGATAATTCAACATACAAAATATGTAATCGAACCACAAATAACTGTCAATGGTTCCCTTGTATCACTCGATAGTGCATTAAATGATCGAGATGTTGTTAAGTTTGAAATAGCTGAAACAGTCGAGGATGTATTTAAGCTCACAAATAATTGGGAGTTATTAAAACAATTTGAGTCATTTTATATTCAAGTAGACGGAAAGCAACTTTATTTACCAGAGTTTTCAGCCCATTTAATGATTAATGATAAACCCTCTAAAATGTCATATGCTGTTCAAGATGGTGATGTTATTACATTTCAGCAACAAACATTCCCTACTGTTCAACGGATTGCTGACCAAATGAATGTTTTACTTGAGGATAAAATCATAATACACTTTCAAAACGAGGTGTTGGAGCTGAAGAAGATGGCGAACGAAGTTTTCGTTAATCATGTAGTAGTATTACCTCTTTCAACCGTTCCAAACGGAGCAACAATCTCATTTGAAGAAAAAGACCGAAGTCGTTGGATATACCAAGATGTGTTCCGCTTCTCCAATTGGCAATTACCTACTACATTTAAAGGTAATTTCACGATTTTACGAAATGGTCAACCGGCAAGCTTCGATATGGAAATTTTCGGTGGAGATAAATTAGAGATTTTACTAGAAAAAGCGCCTATATCTGAACAAATGCGCTAAAGCGCTCGTTTACATCCGACAAGCGCTGGAGAGCCCGAAGCAAAAGTAAACGCTCCACCACTTTTGCCCGAGGGATCGAAGCGACCTCGAGGATGTAGCGTTTTAGCCTAGACGACGACTTTGCTCTAGTTTATCCACAGGCAAAAAATCCATAGTTTCCTTAACAATAAAAAAAGGGATACGTTACATCTTCGATAGTTGTAACGTATCCCTTTTATCTATTATGCGCGAACTTCTTCGCTTTTTTCTTCAGTTTGTTTTTCACTAGCATCCTCTGCTTTAGGTTCTTCACGAGGAATGAAATCCTCCAGTGGCTCTTCACCCTCAAAAGAAACAGTACCATCATCAAAAACAGTTGGTGCTTTTGCTGATTTTAATGTTTTTACTTTCTCTACTAATTGAGTAGATTGTTCTTGAATTTGTTTAGATAATTGAACCGTTTTATCTTTTGCAGTTGTCGAGAAATCTGCACTCTTATCTTTTAAGTTAACAGCTTGTACTGCTACATCGCTTCGTAAATCTTTTCCTGATTTTGGAGCTAGTAATAAGCCTGCTGCTGCACCTACTATACCCCCAACTAATGCGCCAATAACAAAATCCTTCATGTTCACTCGCTCCTCTTCGTAAATCGAATCTTGCGGTTGATAAAGCTGTGGTAATGAACTTTCAAGTTGTTGTTCCTTCACTTCATTATAATTTGGCTTTTGAGTTGTCATGCAACAATTCCTCCCCATCCTATTATCTAATTTACTTAGATTGGTTGTCCATCTGCTTTCGCGGATGCATTCTTCAACATATGCCTAAGACTTTATTTTTATTCCGTTGACATTTAATGTCTACCGAAAAATTATTTTTTACGGCCCCATTTTCTTTTCGATTTTTCCGACTGCTCCGATTCAAAAGAATAAACATCTTCATGAATCACCTCATTGGCCTGATCGATAATTTTACGTTTCTTCCACTTATCTGCAATGCCCATTGCGACATTGCTCCACTGAACAACCTGTGCAATTTTTTCTTCATTTTGTTCCACACTATTAGAAATTGAAGAAGTAATTTGCTGTACAGATGTATTTAAACCATTCACAGAGTCGCCAATTCCTTTGACTGCATGAACAACAGAATTTAACTGTTCAGATTTTTCTTGAATATCCTCTGCCAAGCTATTTGTTTTAGATAGTAAGGAAGTCGTTTCACGTGTAATACCTTCCATTTGTCCTTCAATCCCCGATAATGTACCAGCTAAACTGTTAAGGATTGGTTTGAGCGAAAATAATGTCATTCCAACGCTCACACAAAAAATTAAAAACCCAATTGCTGCAATGATTGCTGCAATATACAAAATAACTTCCATAACTAGACCTCCTGCAAGTAAAAATTCTTTTTACTATTCTTTCCTTATCTTCGACAAAAAAAACTGAATTCCTCCTCATTTTTGAGAAAAAACAGCTTATTCCTTGCGGACTAAGCTGTTTCGTTGTTTTTTAGCACGTCTTCAAAAGCATCTTGGAATTTGTGAACATCACCAGCGCCCATAAATAAAAATACTGCGCCCTTATGCTTTGTTAACACTTCAATTCCTTCAGTGGTAATCACTGCACTGCCTTCAATTAAAGACGCTAAATCTTGGATTGAAAGTGCGCCTTGTGTTTCCCTTGCAGAGCCAAAAATATCACATAAGTATGCTGTATCTGCAAGACTTAGACTATCTGCAAAATCCTGTAAAAAAGCTTGTGTACGTGTAAATGTATGTGGTTGGAAAATAGCTACTAGCTCACGCTCTGGAAATTTTTGTCGTGCTGATTGAATCGTTGCACGGATTTCTGTTGGATGGTGTGCATAGTCATCTATTAAAACATTATTCCCAATATCCGTTTCTGTAAAACGTCTTTTTACACCTTTGTATGTGTTTAAACGTTCTTGAACGATGTCTGGTGAAATATCTTCATATTGACAAAGTGTAATAACAGCTAAAGTATTTAATACCGCATGATCTCCAAATAACGGGATAAAGAATGTACTATAAAATTCATTGCGAACAAATACATCAAATTTTGTACCCTTTGTTGTTTTTTCAACATTACGAGCTTCAAAATCATTTTCAGCCCCAAATCCATAATAAACAACAGGCACCTTCGCTTGAATACGTTGTAACTGTTCATCATCACCGCAAGCAATAATCGCTTTTTTCACCTGTAATGCTAATGATTGAAAGGCTGAATAAACATCCTCTAAGTTTGCAAAGTAGTCTGGATGGTCAAAATCAATATTCGTCATTACAGCGTAATCTGGATTGTAAGCTAAAAAATGTCGACGGTATTCACACGCTTCCATCACAAAGAAGTTAGCATCTTCATGCCCAGCGCCTGTTCCATCACCGATTAAATAAGAAGTTGGTTTATAGCCGCCTACAACATGAGCCATTAAGCCTGTTGTAGATGTTTTACCATGTGCACCCGTAATAGCAATCGACGTATAATTTCCGATATATTCACCTAAAAATTTATGGTAGCGAATAACTTCTACACCGATTTCACGAGCACGCTCTAATTCAGGATGGTCATCAGGAAATGCGTTCCCTGCAATAACTGTCATACCTTCTTTAATATTATCTGCATTAAATATAAAAATTGGAATATTACGCTCACGTAACGGCTGTTCCGTGAAGAAATATTTATCAACATCTGAGCCCTGTACTTGTTCACCAGCATCAAATAAGATTTGTGCAAGTGAACTCATGCCAGAACCTTTAATGCCTGTGAAATGAAAAACTGTCATTAATTAAACCCCCCGGGAATTCAATATCCCTTCTATCATCTATTAGGTGTATCGTATTTTCCCACTAATTATTAGGTATTAATACCTTTGTAAGTTCAAAAAAATACGTACTTATCATCACATCTTGTCTATTATAGCACTATTTATGCATAAGGATAAATGTGTAACTTTTCTAAAAATACTAATTTCGACGTGAAAAAGATAATCTATACGAAAACAATACAATTCTTATTCAAACATAGCAATTAAATCTTCTTCTGTAATGTAACTTTCTCGTGGTTTACTGCCTCTTGCCTCAGACACAAAACCATGCGATTCCAACATATCAATTAAACGAGCAGCACGATTATAGCCAATACGGTATTTGCGCTGAACCAAAGAAGTAGAAGCACCACCCTGCTCATACACAAATCGGCATACATCCTCAAACAGATCATCTTGCTCAGCAGAAACCTCCGTCTTCTTTAAAAGTTCCTCTTGATCAAATATATAATCAGGCTCTCCTTGCTCACGAACATGCTCAATAATCGCTTCAATTTCATCATCTGTCACAAATGTCCCCTGCAAACGCACCGGAGCAGACATACCATTACCTAAATATAACATATCGCCTCGTCCAAGTAATCTTTCTGCACCTTGCCCATCTAAAATAGTACGCGAATCGATTTGTGAAGATACCGCAAAGGCAATACGTGTAGGAATATTTGATTTAATAAGCCCTGTAATAACGTCAACAGACGGTCTTTGAGTTGCAACAATTAAATGGATACCACAAGCACGTGCCTTTTGCGCAATACGACAAATCGCTTCCTCTACATCTGCAGGAGACATCATCATTAAATCTGCCAATTCATCGATGACAATTAAAATATACGGTAATTTTAAGCTATGTTGATTATTTTTATCCGCAATTGCATTATAACGTGTAATATCACGTGCACCCGCATGAGCAAATAACTGATAACGACGCTCCATTTCCTCCACTGCCCATTTCAGTGCAGCTGTAGCAGCCTTAACATCTGTGATGACTGGGCTAACTAAATGTGGAATATGATTAAACGGTGCTAATTCTACCATTTTAGGATCGATAAGCATCAGCTTTAATTCATGTGGTGCAGCTTTATATAATAAACTAACCAAAATTGAATTGATACAAACTGATTTACCAGAACCTGTAGCTCCAGCTATTAAGCCATGTGGCATTTTTCGTAAATCAATGGTTACAGGCTTCCCTGTTAAATCCAGACCCAATGCTGCTTCTAACGGTGAATCTGACTCAAGAAAAGAAGCACTATTTGTCACTTCTGATAATCGAACAGCGCGAGAAACACGGTTCGGTATCTCAATGCCAATTGAGCTCTTTCCAGGAATCGGAGCTTGGATGCGGATATCTTTCGCTGCCAATGCAAGTTTCAAATCATCTGATAGATTGCGGATTTTGCTAACCTTCGTACCATGACTCACTGTTATTTCAAATTGTGTCACGGCAGGTCCTTGCATAATGGATTCTATTTGAGCTGAGATTTGGAAATAAGACAAAGCCTCGACCAACGTTTCTCCCTGTTGCTCCATCCATTCAGTATCCTGTGTTTTTTCTTCAGGCGGCTCTAAAAACTCTTCATCTGGTTTTTGATACACTTTAACTGTTTTTTGAGGAACTTCCATTTCTTGATTTTCCACTAAAGTTTCATCTGCCATAGAAGGTTGCTCTGGATATTCTTCTATGTTAATAGAATCTTCCTCGGGAATAACTAAATTTTCGGTAGCAAGCTCCTCTTCAGTAGTTATTTCTACTTCCATTTCAGTAGTTGCTGAAATTTCGTCGGAGCTCTCAATATCAATCACTGTCTTTTCTAATGTCGAAACGTTAGACATTGATATTACTGGTGCCATTGTAATGACTGATACACTCTCTGTTGCAGCATTGAATGGTGCAGTATTTTGAATAGAAATCTCATTTTCCTCCGTCGATTGTGGCGCTGTTTTATTGTCCATCTCACTATTCTCTAAATGTATAGATTGTTGAAGGTCTTTATTGGATGGCACTAATTGATGTTCTACATCTAAATTAATATCTTCAGAAGAAGCAACCTGTTCCTCTTGGCATTCCTCAACAATTGTTGGTGTTGGCTTCGAATCTTTTAATTGCTGTTGGATTCTCCATTTCTCTTTATCAGTTTTTAGCATTAAAACATTAAATGGAATGCCTCTTTTTTCTTTCTTTTCCAAATATTGTTCTCGCGATTCATCTTGCTCATTATCTTCATTCATTGATGGCTGAACAACTGTAACTTCACCTATGTGGATGGTAGAATTTTCGATTTGTAGTTGTTCTACAACTACTTCTTTCACATGGATTTCCGAATGTTCAGCTGAAAGTTGTTCTACATTCAGCTCATGCTGAACGGCTTCTTTCACTTGATCTTCAAATTCTACGGCAAAGGAAGTTGTTTGCGGTACAGGTAATTCCGACTTTGATTTATCACTTGGATGAATTGTTTGTTCTGTTAATTTATCATCAAAAGTAATCGGTTGCTTTGCTGGTGCTTCAATTGTTTCAGGGATTTCTAAATGGTTAAGTACATCTTTCTGAACTATGCTAATAGGCTCTTTTTCTTCTAGTATATTTTCAATAGCCTCATTTGTTGTCGCTTCTTTTAAAGACTTAGATACTGTAGGTATTTCTAACTCTTTGTTGTGCTCTTCCTTCCGTTTCTCTAATAATTGCTCAATTGGGCTCGGCTTAGCAAAACCATAGACTGGTGAAGGAACATCACTGGGTACAAAACGCTTGCGATTTTCGGGTAAAACACTTTCATCTGCTTTTTCTAATTGATAATTCGTTTTTTTAGGTGACGTCGGTAACTCATTTTGTGCATCTCGAAAAACAAGACTTGCTTTTGAACGATTCTCCGTTTCAGGCTGACTTCGTGTTACCATCGTTCTTCCGGTTCTCTTCGTTCGATTTGCTAGTAGATCCCGAATACCTGAAACCTCGATATCATAAACACTCGAATCCACAATATGATTCTTTAAATGCCTCGGCAGCGATAAATCTTCAATTTGTCCGGAGTAAGAATCGTCCATTTGATTGAATGCTTCTTTTGATGGTGGTATTGAAGGCGAATCTGAAAACTCCTGATCCTCAATTAAAGGAAAACGAAAAGTTTTTTGCTTTGATATATGTGATTGTTTATATGAATGTAACTGCTCAGATTGTTCTTCTTCATAGTCTTCATAAAACTCTTCATATTCGTAATCATTGTCATCTTTATTTAAAAATTTATTCATTTGTTTTTTTAACCAATTCACATTGTTTCACTCATTTCTCATACACTTCATTTATAGCATTAACTAAATCAATTATGCCTCGGCATAATTGCGTCCTTAATCGGCTTTGTGCTAAGGCCTGCACGAGGGCCAACACGATGTTGGTCACTCAGTCGTGTGTTGTTGTTGTTGCTGTCGCTTTCGCACAGATAAAACCATTTTGCTGTCGCTTCGCTTTCGCTACAAAAAAAATTTGCCGAAAGAAGTTAAATGTCTATAACAAAAAGCATACCATAAAAATGTTATAGAAACTTGTATTTAGAGGCTCATTCTACACAAAAAAATCGTTATGTTACTAGCATTTTAGTAGCATAACGATTTTAAGTACATATAATCAATTTTGTCTCGGCAAATTGAAGCTGCCGCTTTGCTTTCGCTACAGAAAACATTTGCCGATGTCGCTGCACTTTAGAACAGCTAAACAGTGCTTCCGAAGGCTTTATCTAGTTGGTGCCTCAAACGCACTACCAGTTATCGCATCTTCCGGTAATACTAAAATCCCTTTTTCAGAAGGTGCATTTGGTATTGCTAATTCGCGTGCTGAACATAGCATACCGTATGATTCAACACCTCGCAAATTACCTTCTTTAATAAGCATTCCAGAAGGCATTACTGCACCAATTTTTGCTACGACAACCTTTTGACCAGCTTCCACATTTGGTGCGCCACATACAATTTGTAATGTTTCCTCACCTACGTTTACAGAACAAATACTTAATTTATCAGCATTTGGATGCTTGTCCTTTGTTTCTACATAGCCCACGACAAATTTTGCAGAAAAATCTACATCAAGGCTGATTTCAGCTCCATTTTTCGTAATAGCTGCCTCTAGCTGTGCTACTAATTCTGGAGTAACTTCAACTAGACCCTTTGCATCAGTTTGTATATAGTTGCTGGCATTAAATAAATTAAATGCTTTAATCTCACCTGTTTGTGCTTCCTTTAATATAGCGATATCACCTGCACGTTCTACCTCTGTTTTTACGATTGATTCTGTTGCTAATTGTACTAGCAAT
Organism: Lysinibacillus sp. NPDC094177; assembly: GCF_050279145.1. Taxonomy (NCBI): domain Bacteria; kingdom Bacillati; phylum Bacillota; class Bacilli; order Caryophanales; family Bacillaceae; genus Lysinibacillus; species Lysinibacillus sp. NPDC094177. The sequence continues at coordinate 126,664 of NZ_JBNNTW010000008.1, forward strand.
ACATCTCCTACATGCTCTTTGTTGTAAAATACATTCATTGTTTCTCTTGCTCCTTTTTAACTCTGTTTTTTGCTAATATAAAGATCGGTTCTAACTCCCCATCTTCATAAATAAATGATAATGACGTAATCGGTACGGTACCGACAGCGAAGAAATGCATCGTCATCTGCGCTAATACATCATACCCTGTTTCATTACGAATATCACCTACTATTAATACATCCTGATGTGGCACAGATAACGTCATATCACCTTCAATTTTAGTCTGCATTTCTTTCAAAAAGCTTTCATTTAAAATACGACTTGCATCGTAGCCATCATTCGCATTAACAAAGTAGAAAATATTTCCTGCAACTTCATCTTTCTTGTAAACAGTTGGTAGTTGCTTAACGGAAAATCGTGCCATTTCACGAATTTGCTCTAATGTTAATTGTAGTACCTCTAACATGGATTCATCAATAAAACGATAGGTTTTTCCTAAATCAAGCGCATAAAAAATACGTGTTTCAGCTGTATGTTCAGTAGTGATGAATGCGTGCCCCTCCTTCGAGGCTTGAGGGTAGGATGTTGCACGAATAACTGGATAAATTTGTGTAGTAGCTTGGAATCCTCGTTCTATCTCTTGCTCCATAGCATTAAAGGTTTGCTCTATAGTATAAACGACTTCATCGATTGCAGCGCCTTGCTTGTCATTATATTTTGCTAAAATACCTGGCAGAGAAAGCTCCATCCCTTTACCAATTTTTTTATGGTTTAGACGTAATTTATCGTGCTTTTTATCAAATTCAAAATCAAACTTTTCCTCATTCAATTGTTGCATTAATAGGGACACTAGTTGTTCTGATTTAATTTGTTTCATCTAGCTCACATCCTTTCTTCAAAATCATATTATTTTTAGCGTAATTGCGCTAACGCTTTGCTTTCGTTACATAAAACATTGCTGAAAGAAGTTGTAAGAAGAGAAAACGGCTCACATGTTTGTGAACCGTTCTGTTCAAAACTATCCAATTATTTAATCTTAACCGAATGAACGATTTTCGTCATCTCGTGTAAATTATCTTTAATATATTTTGCCTGAGAAATGGTCGTCATCTTTACACCACCGCTACTTACAATAAGCTCAAATTCATTTTCATTGTCGGTTTTTAAAACAGCTGCAAAGCCGAAAACACCATCCTTTTTATAAGTATTTTCTTCGATAATGTTCTTTGAACTATCCGCTTTTATTAGATTGTAATAAAGTTTACTATCTGCATCTTCGCGATCATTAATGAAAAGAATATAACTCTCTTGCCCTTTCGTTACTAATATATTATATGCATCTGAACTGTCGTCAACTTTAAAGTTTGAAGGTAAGTATAACTCTACATCCCCAATACTATCTGTATGTTCCTTTGGCTCTTCTGCAAAAACAGTTTTTGTTATTTGAAGTCCGTTTTTAATTTGTTCATCAACAGATTGATTGCAGCCAGTAAGCATCAAAAGTAGAAATATTAAGCCTACAGCTCTCAGTGATGTATAAGACATGTTTTTCTTCCTCTCATTGCTAACTTTTTCTTATTTTAAAAAATTTTTTTCAAAGTTGCAACTTCTCTATTCCATTATAACTAATCAAAAGACACTACTCATGTGCTAATGTGAATAAATATTGACCAACAAGAAGTGAGACTATATGCTCAAACATCATCTGACGACTTACTAATCCTTGCGTGAAAATACCTACAGCCCCCGTACCTTGTCGAATATCTCGACGTTGTGTATATTGCTCCATTACAGGCCCTAGTTCCTGCCCAGCTCTTATTTCCCGGGCAATTTCTTCTGGTAATATAATTTGTGCGCCAGCAGCTGTATAGGTTGTGCCATTTGACACTGTAAGAGCTCCCCAGTTACAAACGTACATAACACCATCAATTTCAGTTACCCCTCCCTCTAAACCAAAGGATAATTGCGCACCTGTCTCATTGATTGCGTTTTTTGAGCGATTTATTGCTCCCATTCGTGTTTCTTCATGGGTCATCGGTTGATCAGATACATGTGAAGCAGCCTTTACATAGATGAAATTGGGTTTATCAAAATATTTTCTGGCTATAACTTTAACTGCCTCTATTTTTGCTTTGTTTGTTGTCCCTATAACTATGTTCATTTTTCAAATCCCTCTTTCTTTACATAGAAAAAGATGCCTTTAAGGGCATCTTTTAACTTCTTACACATTAGCGCGAATCGTTGCTAATGTCGAACGATCTGCTTTCTTCACTAGTTCTACAATTAAAGCTTTTGCAGCTGCATAGTCATCAATATGAATAATTGACGCAGATGTATGAATATAGCGTGAACAAACACCAATTACTGCACTAGGAACACCGTCATTTGCCGTATGCACACGACCTGCATCCGTACCACCTTGTGATACAAAATATTGATAAGGGATATTATTCGTTTCCGCAGTATCTAAGATGAATTCACGCATACCTCTATGTGTAACCATCGTACGGTCAAGAATACGTAATAATGTCCCTTTTCCAAGCTGACCAAATTGATTTTTTTCTCCTGACATATCATTTGCAGGTGAAGCATCTAGAGCAAAGAATAAATCCGGTTTAATCATATTTGCGGATACTTGAGCACCTCGTAGACCAACTTCTTCCATTACATTGGCACCTGAATATAAATGCGAGGCTAGCTTTTCACCTTTTACCTCTTTCATCAATTCAATTGCCAATCCACAGCCATAGCGGTTATCCCAAGCCTTGGCCATAATTTTTTTCGGATTGGCCATTGGTGTAAATGGGCAGACAGGGATAATTGATTGACCTGGACGAACGCCAAGTGCAATAGCATCTTCTTTATTGTCTGCACCAACATCTATTAGCATATTTTTAATATCCATCGGTTTAGAACGTTCAGCATCTGTTAATAAATGTGGTGGTATTGATGAAATCACGCCAGGAATTGCACCATTCTTGGTAAATACTTCAACTCGTTGTGCTAGCATAACCTGGTTCCACCAGCCACCTAATGTTTGAAAGCGGATCATCCCGTTATCAGTAATAGAAGTAACCATGAATGCCACTTCATCCATATGACCAGCAACTAACACTTTTGGTGCATCAGCAACTTCACTATGCTTCACACCGAAAATACCCCCTAAATTATCCTGAACGATCTCATCCGAGTACTTTTCCAACTCAGAACGCATGAACGCACGTACTGCATGTTCATTACCTGGGGCGCCTGGTAATTCTGTTAATGTTTTAAATAATTGTAATGTTTCCTCATTCATGATGACTCTCTCCCCACGAAGTAGAATATTCTTCCTTGTTTATTGTATCATATTTATCTTCATTGAGCTGAAGATTCCCATTATTCAATAAGTAGCGATATGTATACGAGTGTGTAGTTTCATCTTTAAAGGTTAAATTGCAAAAATAGAGTAACGAGTAACTCATTCTAAAGAACACCACGTCCTGTGGTCATTAATCTGTGCGAAAGCGATGCGGCAGCGTCAATTACGCAAAAGCGGAATTGATTTCCAAATTGGAAATATTGATACATTTCCTAAAAAGTGCTACAGTGTGAACGTGCATTCACTCTGTATGCTATGTTAAAATGAAGCTATAGAAAAAGGAGGAAAAACACATGAAATTACGTGATTTTTTAATTGGTGTTGCTACTGGCCTAGCTGCCGCAGTCATTGTTAAAGAAGCAAGTGAAAAGGTTTCTCCGTATGTACCTGCAGGACAAGTACTCGAAAACATAAAAAAAGAATTTAAAAAGGATTCACCGATTGATGGTTCTTGGATTTTTATGAAAACAGACAATTTCTCAAACGGGATTATGACTATTCCAGTATACCGTGGTGGTATCTCTCGTATGCATGAGGGCGAAATGCAAACATTTGAATTCGCTGCAGACGCTCGCTCAGGTGTTGTAGTAGAGTTACAAGAAGTATAACCTTACACATTAATTCGCGACAAAAATTATAGACTACAAAAGAAGCCATCTCAGCTATTTGAGATGGCTTCTTCCTTGTTATAGAAAAACTTTTATGTCCATCAAATTAAGGTGTGGTTCTTCAACAAAACGAGAGGTTGATTTCCGTTCCGACAAAGCGAGTAGCCTGGAACGGAAATAACCCACATTTAAAAAAGTACAACTTTTACAAATTTCCCCTTAATCATTTTGTTTTCCGATTTTATGAAAAAACCATCTCAGTTATATGAGATGGTTTCTTTGTTTTACTCAGTCAATCCTTTATTGTTGAAGTATTTTTTATATTTTCGATAATAATTTAAATTATTTAACGTTAACTTTACCCAACGTTTCGCATTCATATCTTGATTAAAGTAAAGAGAGTTTGTATATTTCCCTTCACGAATTAATTTTTTAGCTTCTAATTTAAGCTTTTCATTTGATGCATACTTGAATAGTACACCTTTAGGAATGATCATCCATAAATGCTTATCCTGAACATAAGTTACTTCTTGTTCAATATTTAACATATGGTCGTCAGCTACATACTTCATTAAATTATGACCACTTGCAGTTACATAATAGCTAGAGCGCCCATTACGTAAGTTTATTTCAAACAGCTTATATTGTTTGTCACGCATATCGTATTTCATATCAAAGTTAGCAAAGCCTGTATAACCAATATCCTCTAAGAAGGAGCGTACTTGATCCATTAATTCTTTATCGTATGTTGTAACAATGGCTGCATAACTACCAATCCCTTCAGGTGAATGCTCCTCTAAGATTGGGTTTCCTAGACACATTAGCTTCACTTTGCCATCTTTCCCTACATACGCGTTTAATACACGCATATAAGAATCATCACCTGGAATGAATTCTTGAATAATCATTGTATCCTGATAAGTTGAGCTATAGATTGCTTTTAAAATAGCTGTTTTTTCCGCTTCATCATTCGCAACGAAAACTTTTTTCTTACCTGGGAATTTACATGCCCAGTATTCCACCGAGTTAGATGCCTTTAAAATAATTGGGTAATCAAAAGGAGGTGTAAAGTTTTCGTAATTGTCTGCTGTTACAGTCGTCGTACCTGGATATTTAAAATCGTACTTATCACACATTTTATAGAAATTTTCTTTTAATAAAATTTCATCCATAAGTGATTCATCAATGTATGGCACTGTAAAATGTTCCTGCAATGCCGGCTTATTTTTGATGATAAGCTTTGCATAATCGTCTCCACAAGCTAACAACAGTAGTTTTTTATCAGAATATTTTTTTGCGACTTTTGCAAGTGCAGGTGCAAATACATCCTGTTCATTTAAACGATCAATCTCTTGGAAATTTATGATATGGCTGTCTTGCGTTGCCGTTAAATGTGAACGTCCTAATACAAGTGGTTTAATACCATATGCCTCGTAAAATGCACGTGCCATCCCATATGCATTCATATCTGATCCTAATAATACTGGTAAAAATGGTTGCTCAGTTGCCATGTAAATTTCAACTCTCTTTTGTGTTTTAGTATAGCTTTTAGTGTATCATATTTTCCAAGATGTTCACGAAAAAAGTGTCAAAAAAATGGGGTTTAGACAAATATGATCTTCGCCATAGCGTGTGGTTGATTTCCGTTCCGGCTGGGCGCTTTTATCGCTGCCGCTTCGCTTTCGTGCAGAAAACATAATGATAGTAAAGGAAGGAGGCGGATTGAAGCCCGCTCACATTAATTACCTTAATTTTATTGACACAATAGTTTTCAACACTATGAAAAAAACGTGCAAACCCTAAAGGTTCACACGTTTCTATAAATTAGAATGTAATAACAGCTTGTCTGCTGCGTTCTAATTTATCTACAATTTCTTTACCTGTTTCATCCCATTTAATCATACGGTAATACGCATCATGGTAGAAGATAAAGCCGTAGCCATTCGCAAGTGCTTCTTTCATTATACGTTCCTTTGCAAAAACACTTGCCATTGGATAATCGTCATACGCTAAAATCCATAATGGATTTTGATGTGCATGTGTTGGCATAATATCTGCCATATGCAATAATACCTCGCCATTTTGAGTCAATTTTATAATGGCATGTCCATCACTATGTCCACCCGTATGGATCATTTCAATACCCGGAGCTACCTCTAACGTACCTTCATACGTTTCTACCAAGTGTTGAACTGGCTCCCAGTTTTCTTTCCAATACGTATTTTTCGAGCGAACATTTGGCTCACGCATTTCGTCCCATTCGATTTTCGTTACAAAGATTTTGGCATTCGGGAATGTTGGTACAAGTACATCATCTTCCCATTGCGTTAAACCTCCAGCGTGGTCAAAATGTAAATGCGTCATTAATACTGCATCAATATCAGCTGTTGTTAATCCTAGCTCCTGTAAGCTAGCTGCTAATGTTGATTCCTCAGTTACCCCAAAGTTTCGTAGCTGTTTTTCATTTAATTTGTTAAAGCCAACGCCAGTATCAACAATATAGTTTTTACCACCATATTGAATTAAAATCGGCTCAGTTGGTAGCTCGATTTGATTTTTTTCGTTGACTGGATATTTGCGTGACCAAAGTGGTTTTGGTACAACGCCAAACATAGCACCGCCATCAAGGCAAGTGACACCCCCGTTTAGCCATGATAATGACATATTGTGAAACTTTAACTGATCCATCCATACTCCCCCTATTTAGTAAAGAATTGCGATTCTAGACGATAAATCGGCTGTCCTTTAGCAGAAAATTTCTGCTCATATTCAGTCATAACATTATCCTCAGGCATATTCGCATGTAGGTCGAGTGATACATACTTTAGTAACATACCATATTCAGAAATACTAGTTAATGAATACTCAAACAAACCACGGTTGTCCGTTTTAAAATGGATTTCCCCCTCATCCACTAAAATCGACTCATATAATTTCAAAAAATCCCCGTGCGTTAAACGTCGCTTAGCATGGCGCGTTTTTGGCCAAGGATCTGAGAAATTCAGATACACACGATCTACATCATTTTTTTCAAAGAATTTATTTAAATCTGCGCCATCTACTTTTAATAGTCGTAAATTCGCTGGAGATTTAGCCTCAATAATTTTTTCCAATGCACAAACAATTACACTGTCATAAAGCTCAATGCCAATATAATTTATATCCGGATTTTGTAAGGCCATACCTGTGACAAATTGTCCTTTCCCAGTACCTACTTCAATATGTAGTGGATTGTCATTTCCAAAAACAGCCTGCCAATTTCCTTTAAAGTCTTCAGGATTCGGAACAATCACCTCTGGATGATTCGTAATCATTTCCTCCGCCCAAGGCTTATTTCTTAATCTCAATTTTTTTCCTCATTTCTTTCTCGTAAAATTATTGATTTTTTTATAGTATAACGTATTACCATAAAGTTCGCATGATATTATTGCAGAATGGTATTTTTTCACTGCCCTTTTGATATAACCTGCCATGCCTCTCGTTGCACAGTACAATGAATCCTCGTTCCATCTTTAACTTCTCCAATATAATTACCATCCGTATGACAATCAATGTTTTTTTCGTGCACGAAAATATTAAATTGATTGCCTTGTAAAAAAGTAATCTCTTTAAATTTTGTATGCTTTTCAAAAAAAACCGTGACAAAAACTAGTAGCAATTTAAATCGTGAAATACCGTGAACGATTGTTATTTCGGCTTGTCCATCATCAGGTTTCGAAGATGGAGAAATTTTCATCCCCCCTCCGAAATAAGGTTGATTGCTCATCGCAACAAACCATGCCTGCTGAAATTGCCATTCTTGATCGTTTGCACGGATAGTTACATCAAAGCGTTCAAAGCTAAATAGCCCTCTTACAACAGCCACAGCATAGGATAGCTTGCCGAGCCCTATTTTATTGAGGTAAAACTTCAAACGGGATTTATTAATACGTTTTGTGACAAATGCATCAAAGCCCACACCAGCATTATTGACAAATATCTCTCGCTGTGAATCTCCAAACTGAATGGCACCAACATCCATTGGGCGGTTAGTCATTTCTGTCTGTATATAGCTTTCAATATGAGAAGCGTTTTGAAATGTAGTAAAGTATCGTGCGAAATCATTTCCAGAGCCAGCACGGACTACACCTATTACTATAAATTTATTATGTAGAACACCACTAACAACTTCATGTATTGTGCCGTCACCGCCAACAATAACAATTAATTTTTTTGTTTGAGTATCTTGCGCCCAATTTTTTGCAAGTTCCTGTCCATGTCCCTCGTATTCTGTAAAGGCGACTTCATAGTTAATTGTTAATTGCTGTTGAAGTTGATGCCAAACTTTCTTACCTTTGCCGTGTCCCGCTGCTTCATTGACAATAAATAGTACTTGCATTCACTAATCCCCGGCTGGTTGAGAAGATTGCTGCCAAATATCTCGATTAAAGGAAGTTGTTTGTACATTATTTAAAACCGTTTGTGAAGCACGAATTTGCATATGCTTCATAGGAGAGGACACTTTTCTTAAATGCTCCATCCACTCTCCATAATTTCGACGATCAACAAATTGAATTCCGTAAGGTGACCCCGGATAATCGAAATAGCCATTCTGAGTTAAAATAACCTTTCGAATTGGCATATCTATATTGTCCTGCTTAAATAATTGAGTTAATACCGACTCCATACGATTTAAATTTATCATGGGATTAAGTACTTTCGAATCCTTCGTTCCTACTTTTTTTATCCAGAATCGCTCACTACCCCCCACATAAACTGCTTGATTTTCCGCATCTAGCACTGTTATACAAATACATTCAGTCGGTGACATTAGCACAACGTCAAGCTCTATGGGTGCTTTTCTAATTTGTAAAATAGGATAATAAAAAAGTAAATAATTATCCGGTAATTTCTGTAATAAATTCCGCAACAATGGGTCACGCATAAAACGAGGATCTACATACGACTTTTCACGCAGTGTTGAACTTGCCCATTTCATTTGAAAATGGAAAAATTGATCGATAAACATTCGTTTTAATTCATGAATAGATTGTGGTGCATAGACAATTTTGGGTTCAAATGTTAAAGTCGTTTCTTCTTCTGGTATGCTATCTTCATCACTCACTAGTTCATTCGTTATTTCAATCTGTTCAACGTCCTCATTTTCTTCCTTCTGACGTCCTGCAAATATTTTTTTGAATAAAGAGAACCTTTCTTTTTCTTCGAAAGAATCATTTTCAGAATCGTCGTCGGTATGTTGCCACTCGCTAATTTCTTCTCCTAACTCCCATTGTCGCTTAACACGCTCCCATTGACTTTGCTTTAAGCGTACAAATTGTGTTGGATATCTTGCTAAATCAATTTGATAGCGCGAAATATAATCTTGTAATTTCACCAATTGTGCCATGTGAAGGTCACTCCAATCTTACTTACCCTATATCTAATTTGCTAATTTTGTAATATACATTTGCATTCATTACATCGACATTTGCTCTTTGACTTTAAATCCCGATAGCAATCATTCTACAACTGTAGTCATCCTTTTTATTTTACATGACGTTTCAAGAGAAAACATCCATAATTTGTTCTAAAGAAAAAGAGAGCTTCCCAAGTTTATGGTAGCTCTCTTAAAAGATTCATTTATTTCACATTAATAGAAAGCGGTAATTTCGCTTCGAATGCTTGCTGTAATTTACGAGTCCATTCACCTGGAACTCCAGCACCAATTTTATTTCCATCAACATCGATTACAGGTGTTACTTCAGAAGATACAGATGACACAATTATTTCATCCATTGTTAATACATCAGCTTTCGTCATTGGTTCTTCAATAACTGGTAAATTAATTTCCTCAGCACATTTCAGAATAACTTGGCGTGTAATACCGTTTAAAATGAAATTATTTGCAGGGTGTGTATAAAGTTTACCGTCTTTAATGCCGTAAACATTTGCTGATGAACATTCTGTTACGATGTCACCACGATGTAAAATTGCTTCATAGCAGCCTTTTTCAGATGCTTCCTGTTTTGCCAGTACAGCACCTAATAAGTTTAAAGATTTAATATCACAACGTAACCAACGAATATCTTCTACAAAGGTAGCTTTAACACCTTTTTCAAAATTTTCATATGAACGCTCGCCAACTTTGATATTCCCTGTTAACACAGCTGGAACACTTGCATCTGGGAAAATATGATTACGAGAAGTTGTACCACGTGTAATTTGGAAGTAAACATGTCCCGTTTCCAAATTATTTTTTTCAATAAGTTCATGTAATAATTTGTGTAATACGTCTTTAGTATAAGGAATGACAAGACGAATTTTTTCGGCACTCGCATAGAAACGATCAATGTGTTCTTGTGCTGTGAACATATTTCCGTTATAAACTTTAATTACTTCATAAATGCCGTCACCAAATTGGTAACCTCTGTCTTCTGGGGATACTGCTATAGATCCTTCTTCAACGATTTGATCATTCCATAATGAATATGCCATGCTTCGTTCATCCTTTTCATATTTAATTTATTTGTTTCCTGCAAGTTCAACAATTGCTTCAGCATAAATAGCTGCTGCTTTTATGAGATTTTCAATGACGACAAACTCATCCGCACGATGCGCTACGTCAGGTTCACCTGGGAACAGCATGCCAAATGCAACACCTTTTTTCATAACACGTGCATACGTACCGCCACCTGTAGAAAGTAAAGGCGTTTCATAATCTCCTGTTTGACGTCTATAAATATCTGCTAAAGTCTTGATAAATGCATCGTCCTCGCTTACATAATGAGGCTTTGAGTCATCTTGAATATCTAATGAAAATCCTTTTGTCACAGCTAAGCGTTGTGCTTCCGTGATTTTTTCATCAAACGGATATGTGACAGAATAGCGCATGCTAATTACCATGCTGCCACCTTTAGCCACATCATAGGTTACAATACCTGGATTTAATGTAGTTTTACCAGACATTTCGTCCTCAAATTGTAAATCAAGCTTGTGGCCATAATGGTCTTGATAAAAAACATCTGCAGTAAAGTCGACAAATTGTTTACTTGCCTCAGTCGTCAACTCTTGTTGTAAAAATGCTGTAAGATAAACAGCTGCATTGACACCTTTTTCCGGCTCCATTGCATGGGCTGCCTTACCTTTGATAGTTATTATATAGCGAGAACCCTCGATTAATAAAGAGCCTTCTAGCTGATTTTTACTTAAAAATGTGTGAAAATTCTGTTCGAATTGTGGAGAAACTAACTGCACTGTTGCTTTTGCAAAATCAGGTACCATATTTGGTCGCTTTCCAGCATTAAATAGTAATAGCTGTTCTTTCGAAGCATCGCCTGTTTTATTTTGAGAGAACACTAGCTCTGCGATGCCTTTTTCAGCATTAATGAGCGGGAAATCCGCATCTGGTGCAAATCCAATCGTCGGCATTTCCTCATGTTTAAAATAGTGGTCGACACAGCGGAAGCCAGTTTCTTCATCCGTACCGATAATCATACGTACTCTTTTATTAAGCTCTATGCCTGCATCTTTAACAAGTTTCATGGCCATCCATGCCGCAATTGTTGGGCCTTTATCATCTATTGCACCACGAGCAAATAGCTTACCATCTGCAACAGTGCCGCTAAAGGGTGGGTATGTCCAATCGTTTTCATCACCAACTGGTACTACGTCAACATGACATAAAATACCTAATAAATCATCACCATTACCCATCTCTATATGTCCTGCATAATTATCAATATTTTTCGTTTGCAGTCCCTCAGCTTGGCCCTTTGCTAATAACCATTCAAGAGCCTTTAGTGGACCATCGCCAAAAGGTACTTCAGTAGTGATCGTATTTTCATCAAGAACACTATTAATTTGCACAAGCTCCTGTAACTCTTGTATTAATTCATCTTGCCTTTCCTTTGCAGCTTGTAACCAATCCATATGATGTACCTCCTTCAATGTATTAACATTATTCTACTCTTTACAACATAAATTACAATCATCTTTCTTACAACTTTTCAAAATCTTACTTTGAACAATACCACATATAGCACGTTTTTCACTTATTCCCACAAAATACAGTATAAATTTTATGTTTAAATTGTAAATTCCCCTTGCATTCACTAGAAAATTGACTAGCTTTTCTATATAATGAAGTTATCAGAATAATTTTTCTGAATATAAAATTAGAAAAGGGGATGTCTAAGGCAGCTACTTATTAGCCTAAGTGCACTCCGCACATATTGTCGTCCGCTAGTCTTTGCCAAGAGAATTAAGATGAAGGAGTGGTTCATTTATGAAACCAACTACTGATCGAATGCTTAATCGTATTAAAGACGTGTACATGTTTATTTTAGACAAAGGAACCGTGTCTACACAGGATTTAGTCGAAGAGTTTAGTATCACTCCTCGCACCGTTCAAAGAGATTTGAACGTGTTAGCCTTTAACGATTTGGTGATGAGTCCAAGTCGAGGCAAATGGACAACGACGAAGAAAAAAGTAAAAATGACGTCTTAGTTTTTACGTGTAACACGTAAAGCATTTTGTATGGGAAAAGAATGACCTTTCGTCGTGGTCATTCTTTTTTTGTTTTCTACTATTTTTTGATTCCCCACAACTTCTCAAAATTCCAAGCAAATTACCTCTCAAAAAATTGCGATTACTTTTAGTGGAATTTCCCTCTAATTATGAATATTCATTATTTATGGTATTCATCATTAAAAATTGTGGATGACATTATTTTAAAAGTGATGCCATGTATATAAATTGATTGGAGTGGAGGCTGGGCGACTCCTTGGGGATTAGCGATTTAGAGGAACGAAGGCTAAAACCATCACGTCCTGTGATAACGCCTTCGTGACCAACATCCTGCTGCTGACGCTTCGTTAGCACTACGCTTTCGAGCAAAAAACATCTGTTGGCCCGAGACCCTACAGCGCAGCGGATGTTTTCTGTGCGAAAGCGTAGCGACAGCAATAAATGTTTTAACTGTGCGAAAGCGTAGCGACAGCAACAAATGTTTTAACTGTGCGAAAGCGTAGCGGCAGCGATAAAAGCGCCCAGCCGGAACGGAAATCAACCACACGTTATGGCGATGAACCTTATTTATGCAGAGCCCTATTTTTGCTAAGAATTCATGTGTTTTTATAACATTCGTTTTCTCAGCGTTAACCCCCATATTTTTCGACTATTTACAATTGCTTAACAATCCGTTAAAATCGAAACATTCTACATTTTGAAAGGAGGTTTTTCTATGAAACTATCCAAACTGTTTCATCCACTAGTTTGGATTATTTTAGGTGGAACAATTTTCACACGCATTGCAAGTTTTATGGCGATGCCCTTTTTAGCAATTTACTTACATAATGAAATTGAAGCCTCCCCCTTACAAATAGGTTTGACGATCGGTATTGCACCGCTAATCTCCACAGTAGGAGGATTCTTTGGTGGCTATTTAACAGACCGATTTGGTAGGAAAAGCGTCATTTTACTTACTATTATTGTTTGGAGCATTGTGTTCTTTGGCTTTGCAACAGCACAATCGATTTGGTTCTTTGTAGCATTGAACGCCTTGAATGGTTTATGTCGTTCCTTCTTTGAACCCTCGACACAAGCATTAATGATTGATTTTACTCCTGCTGACAAACGAAAAAGATTGTTTTCGTTTCGTTACACAGCCATTAACATAGCCGCTGTTATCGGCCCTATTATTGGTGTTTATATTTCTCAATTGTCCAGCCCAAGTATTCCATTCATGCTGACAGGGACTATGTATATTATTTATGCGGTATTTTTATTTTTCGTTTTAAATCGCTATGAAATGCAACAACCAAAACCTTCAGCACCAACAAAAATACTGCAAACCTTCACGATACTATTGACGAATCGTATACTACTAAGCTTTATTTTTGGAGCAATTTTAATAAACATTGGCTACTCTCAATTTGATTCAACACTGCCACAAATCATTGAACTTAAAATTGAAGATGGTACTAAACTTTATTCACTGCTAATTTCGCTCAATGCAGCGGTGGTTTTATTACTACAATTACCGATTAGTATATTTTCAGAACGTTTTTCATCGACAGCTACTCTATTAGTAGGTATCTTGTTCTTTGCGTTTGGTCTTTTATTATTCGGTTTCTCAAATAACTATCCACTATTTATTATCGCTATGATTATATTCACGATTGGTGAAATTTTCGCATTTCCGACTATGAATGTTATGATCGATGAAATTGCACCCGATACACAAAAGGCAACTTATTTAGGTGCAGCCCAATTTAAAAATTTAGGGGGCTTTATTGGTCCAATCATTGGCGGATGGCTGTTAACACACTATACAGACGCAATGTATGCAGTCATTGCTGTTCTTGTTTTATGCAGTTGTATATTTTATAGATCAAAACATAAGCCACAACAGTAATAATTAGTAGGAATTTTCTTCATCCCCCACTGATTATTATTCTTCACCAATCGGGCTTTTACAGACAATAAACCTCCCACCTAACTTCTTTGCTTTCACTAAAGCTTCAAACAAAAAAATCGCTCCATTTCTATTAGCGAATCTCAAGCATTTGAAATACTTGCCTAAACTCACTAATAGTAATGGAGCGAGTGAATGATTGATTATACAATCTCAGCCTTATTTTAGGTGATTTTCGCCTTCTTCATCAGTAGTAATCACTTCATAACTGGAATATTGGTCTTTACCAGCATTTTTTGATTGATATAATGCCTTATCTGCACGCTCAAATAAGCATCTTTCAGACGCATTTGATTGAATGCAAACGGCACCACCCATACTGACTGACAGTACAGACCATCTATCAATAGAGGCTTTATCCTCATACTTCAAGTGACGAATTTTATCCAAAATAGAATCTGCTAATTTTTCCATATATTCATCCTTCGTATCATATAAAACAATTGCAAATTCATCCCCACCAAATCTTACAACAAAGCCTTTTTTCCCTACTTCTTGTTTTAAGATTCTTGCTGTTTCAATCAGGATCTTATCACCTTCAACATGTCCAAACCGATCATTGACTTGTTTAAAATTATCTAGGTCTAACAGCAATAAACCAGGTCGATTTGTCTTTCTTTTTCCTAATAACTTGTCCATTTTTCTAATATAGGTAGCACGATTATAAACATTTGTTAATGGATCGTATGTTGCAAGATGAATTGTTTTGGAAAGAAGTTTATTGATGACTAATAGCATGATGAAAGAAGTTACTAAGGCAATACAAAGCAATATTCGAAACTGCTTTATATTTTTAGCTAGCGCCCTTATTTCTGTAAAATTCCCATATTTCACAAATACAACTCTTTTAGAGGATTCTCCCCGAATAGTTTCCGCTTCATATGGTAAAAATCGATACGTCTCGATATAGCCATTTTTCAATTTCCTCTGATATTCCGTTGGCTTCATCGTTTTTTTTGCTAGCTTAAAATGCTCTTGAAATATTTTCGATTGATCATTTACAGTTATTTTACGAGATTTAGAATCAAAGAAAACCCCTCCCGCATTTATCGTTTGTACTTCTAACAAATCAGCATATTTATCAATTAGATAATCAGCAGTCTTTCCGAAATTAAAGGTTTGAAATACAGGATCCTCAAGTAAGTCTATACCCACCTCAAATAAATATTTCTTATCAGGTGTTGCCAAATAGCCAAATTTCCGATATCCTCCAGTAGTTGTTGAAATATCTATACCATCATTGTAGTATTCCCCACTTGCTCGGCGTTCATCAAGTAAAGTAGAAAAACTTTGGCAACATTGAGAAAAGTCCAAACCTTTATCCTTTTCAAATGTTGTATAAAGGACAGTATTTGATTGATCGAGTATGTATACATCCATTCCATGCTCATTTTTTATTTTCTGCAAATCCCACTTTGCTATATATGGGTTTTCTTTATAGTATGTAATTAGTTTCCGTAGAACCTCTTCCATTTTGTCAGAAATATTTTGATCAAAATAAAAATGTGCATTATCTACAGTTTGCATATCTGTTAAAATATGGTTTTCAATTAATGTTCTATTTAAGACTTCTTGTTTTTCTATATCAGCCACTAGTATTTGCCTATTGAAATAAAAAATTACAGCAACGAGTATTAATGCAAAGGCAATTAAAGATATGAATAATTTAATTCTTAGGTTTTTCATTAACTTGTCCTCTACTTATTTTCACCATCATTTTTTCTGAAACATTTAGAGATTTATTAGTACTATTGAGTAAATCAAAAGTTATATCAATTATACAGTTACCGGCATAAGTATGTATATAAAAAATACCTCGATACTAATCGTTGTTAGCATCGAGGAATTCTTTAATCCCTATTTTGTAAGCTGACTAGCTCTTCATCGGTTAATTCTCGATATTCACCTAATTCTAGACTATCATCTAGCTTTAGGCTACCCATCGATAGGCGTTTTAAATACGTTACACGTTTACCAACAGCCTCAAACATACGCTTCACCTGATGAAACTTACCTTCTTGAATTGTTAACTCAATTTCTGATTGCTGAGCAGATTTTAATATGATGAGCTCTCCCGGTTTTGTTACATAACCGTCGTCTAGTTTAACACCTTGAGCAAATTTCTCACAGTCTTCCTCAGTCACAATTCCTTCTATTTGTGCATAATAAACCTTCGGCACATGTTTTTTAGGAGACAATAAATTATGTGCCAGCATGCCATCATTTGTTATTAGCAATAATCCTTCTGTATCTTTATCTAGGCGACCAACTGGGAAAGGCTGAAAATGTTGATCTGAAGACTCTAGTAAATCGATAACAGTTTCATCTCGTAAATCTTCCGTAGCAGAAATAACTCCAGAAGGCTTATTCATCATAAAGTAAACAAATTCTGTATAAATAACACGTTCACCAAATATGGAGACCTCCTGCTTTTCAGGGTCAACTTGTAATGCTGCATCCTTCGCATATGCACCATCCACTGTCACCGCTTTTTGCTTTAAAAGCTGCTTAACTTCCTTGCGTGACCCGTAACCCATATTCGACAGTAATTTATCTAATCGCATTAGTACCTCCTATTTTATTCCCAGTTTGTTCGTAATTCTTGTCAATCGTTCACCAAGAAGTTTTTGTGCTAAGCCCAGGCGTAAAGACAAATAGCCATATACCGCTACACCTACTCCGGCACAAATAACAGAATAAACTAATGCAGAGAATTTGCCACTTACTGGCCCCATTATTAACTCCAAAAGTGAATGTACAATTAGTACACTTACAGCCATTGCCGCTGTCAAAAGAGAAATTAGCATAACTCGACGAACAACCATTTCTGATCTGTAGTTCAGTGTTTTTCGTAGCACAAGCATATTAATGATAATTGAAACACTATAGCCAATAGCTGTGGCAAGAAGTGCGCCATCTGCCTCCATCCAGCGAATTAAAGGAATGTTAATCGCTAGCTTGACTAAAATCCCAGATAATAAGCTTAAGACAATCCACTTTTGGAAATCAATACCCTGTAAAAGAGCTGCTGTGACTTGGAATAATGCAAATAAAATAGCAACAGGAGCATAATGGGCTAAAATCATAGCCCCCATTTCGCTTTCAGTATAGAGCATAAAGTATATTTCATTCGCTAACAATGAAATTCCAACTACTGCCGGCAATGTAATAAAAATCAATATTTGATAAGTCTTATCCATTGCATTTCGTAGCGATACATATTCACCTTGCGTAAAATATTTTGTAATTGTCGGTACTAGCGCCGACGAAAAACCTGTAGCTAGCATTACTGGGATAATGACTACCTTTTGTGTTGTAAAGTTAATCATTGATAAATACTTATCCGTTACTTCAGCTAAGCCTATAGATATCATAGCTCCATTAAATGTTAGCATATCTACTAATTGGAATAACGGATTAGCTACGCCTACAAACACCATTGGAATCGAATACGTAATTACTTCTTTATATATGTTGGACATTGGTAGCTGTGTAGACGTAACACTCTGACTACGCAATAAATCAAATTCAGGTTGATATTTTTTCCAATAATAATAAAGTACCAGTAACCCACCAATTGCCCCAATAAAGGCAGCAAATACTGCAAAGGAAACAGCTGTTTCTGGTTTCCCATTGAAAACTACCACAACTAAGAATGAACCACCTAATAACACAACAATACGAACAATTTGCTCCACTAATTGAGAAATCGCTGTAGGCTCCATTTTGTCATAGCCTTGGTAAAATCCACGCCAAAGGCTCATAAATGGCACGACAATTAACGCAAAGCTAACCCAGCGAATAACTGAGGCAATTTGCTCTACCCTAAATGCCTGTTCATCACTTTTTATAACAAGACCCGCAATTGGCGTAGCTAGTAGAAAGAGAACAATAAACGCCGCTAACCCAGTACACAGCATAATAAGTATGCCTGATTTCAAAAGCTTACGGCCTGATTGGTAATCACCCATTGCATTGTATTTAGAAACAAACTTAGATACAGCAATTGGCGCACCCGAGATGGCTACTGCTAGCATAATCGAGTAGGGAATATATGCATATTGATAGAGGGCAACATTTTCCTCACCCACAATCGCATAAAACGGAAAAATATAAATTAATCCGAGCACCTTCGATAAAAACATTCCCATTGTTAATATCGCAGTACCTTTCATTAAATTGGACATCATACCCATCCATTCATCGTAAAATCAATATTTTCATTTTCTTAACACTTATGAAATATTTGCTGTTAAAGGCGTTTTCTTCAGTACACTAGGTTCTTTGAATGAAGCAGACAAGACTTTTTCAAAGCATTTGAGGTACAACCTACTCCTTGAGCAGCACTTTCTGCACCCAGAGCACTTTTTAAAGATGTTTCACAATAACTTGCAAACGCTGCCATATAAAAAGCTTTCTTTCACTGTTAAAACTACAGTACTACAACCAACAAAAATCAGCAAAACAACAAGAAAGCACATCATAGCAAAAATATTAAATAAGTAAACCAACTGTAATCTTAACATATTTATAGGTAAACAGACGCATAAACACACGAAAAAGTTCTAGAAAAACACAGCACAATAAAAAAATTGCGGTTGTATCTCCCCCATAGAAAGTAGAAAGCTCAAAATAATCGGTGGAGATTAAGAAAACCCCCACCGATTAAAGCTACTTCTCTATTACATATCTACGAAAAATTGTTTATACCATACTAAGAACACATAAGCTGTCCAAATATAACGTCCACGATTCGCATTTCCTTCATAGTGCTCATCTAGATAGCCTACTAATTGTTTTGTATCAAAGAATTCATTGGCAAAATCAGTTGTAAACATTTCTTTTACCATTTTATAGTACTTTTCTTCACGAAGCCAGTGACGAATTGGCACTGGGAAGCCAAGCTTTGGACGTTTTGCCCATTCTTCAGGTAATTCCTGATGCGCAGCTTGACGAAGAACATATTTCGTATCAATGTCATTTACACGATATTTTGATGGAATATTTTTCGCTAATTCCATCACTTCTTTATCTAAAAATGGTACACGTAATTCAATAGAATGAGCCATACTCATTTTATCTGCTTTCAATAAAATATCGCCTGGCATCCAAAGATTTAGATCAAGATACTGCATTTTAGTAACATCATCGTCACCTGGAACTTCATCGTAAATACGTTTTGTAATCGATTTTACAGATGGACCATTTTTATAGTCTGGTTTCAATACATTTAATGCATCTTCTTCGTCCCATACAACCGCTTCCCCAATGAAGCGTTCTTCTACTGTTTGACCACCTTTAACAAGGAAGTGCGTATATTGATTTTTAGGTAACGCCTCTGCTATACCACGTAACGCTTTACGGATACCAAATGGAACTTTTTCATATTTTTGCATTTTGCCAGAATTTTGGTACCATGAGTAGCCACCAAAAATTTCATCTGCACCTTCACCTGAAAGTACTACTGTTACATCCTTCGATGCTAATTCAGAAAGGAAGTAAAGTGGTACAGAAGATGGGTTTGATTGCGGCTCGTCCATATGCCACTGAATTTTTGGTAATGCTTCAAAACACTCATCTGCCGAAATATATTTACGCTCATTTTGAATATTTAATGTATCAGATAAATCTTTTGCTAAATTTGTTTCATTAAACATATCCTCGTAGTCAGAGAAACCAACAGAGAAGGATTTATCAGGGCGTAATAATGCAGTAATATAACTTGAATCAATACCACCTGATAGGAAAGAACCAACCTTTACATCACTTATTTGATGCGCATCTACAGATTCTCTTACTGTTGTACGAATGTCGTCAACATATTTTTCAATTGGAGCTTCTTTTGCATGGAATTTTTTATCCCAATACTGCACAATTTGCTTTTGTCCATTTTTAATAAGCATATAGTGTGCTGGTGGTAATTTGTACACACCTTTAAAGAAAGTTTCATCCATTGAAGAATATTGGAACGTTAAATAAGGACGTAGTGCATTTTTATTTAATTCTTTAATAAATGATGGATGCGGTAAAAATGATTTAATTTCTGAACCGAAAATAAAAGTACCATCTGTTGTGTTTTCTGTATAATACAGTGGCTTAATACCAAAGCCATCACGAGCGATGAATTGTAAATCATTCTTTTTATCCCAAATACAGAATGCGAACATTCCGCGAAGTTTTTTGACAAATTCTACTCCGTATTCAACATAACCATAAATAATAACTTCACTATCAGACTGCGTTTTAAAGTTGTGACCTTTAGCAACCAAATCCGCACGTAGCTCTTGGAAGTTAAAGATCTCTCCATTAAATACAAGAACGATGTTCCCATCCGCACTGTACAACGGCTGATTTGCCACGTCTGATAAGTCGATAATACTTAATCGACGGAATCCTAACGTTACTTTATCATCACTGTGAATCCCACCGCTGTCTGGTCCACGGTGGATAATTGTATTCATCATATTTTCAATCGTTTGATGATGATCGATCACATTTGTTCCATTAATATAGCCTATAAATCCGCACATTCTATTTTTCACCTCATAATTTAGTGCATAACCTTTACCATAATAGCATGAAAAGACATTCATTTCATGCAGACAATACAGATAAAGTAAAACTTTCATCAGTGAGGTTATTCTACACCGATTATTCGTTCAAACAACGAGCACTTTATCTCATTTAAAAACACTTTTTTTCCATCTTCCTCCTAAATTTCACATTTGAAAGCTCATCACCGAAAGTTTTAGATGACATTGTATTAAAAAGTATGTCATGTGTATAAGTTGATTGTAGTGGAGACTAGGCAACTCCTTGGGGATTAGCGTCACAGATGAGACCCTACAGCGAAGCGAAGCGGCTCATCGGACGCCCCCAGGAAAGCGCCTAGTCGGAACGGAAATCAACTCCACGTTATGGTGACGAGCTACTTAAAGTAGAAGATAAAGCATTATAAAATACTTTTGTTATATTTTCAATGTGAAAGAAGCCCCTCTATATAGACTTCATGTATAATAGGAAAGATTCCTAATTTGAAGAGAAAGTGAGTTTTTAAATATATGTACGATGTTATCGTTATCGGTGGTGGTCCATCCGGTTTAATGGCTGCTATCGCTGCTGGAGAGCGTAAAAAGAAAGTATTATTACTAGAAAAAGGGACAAAACTCGGCAAAAAGTTGGCCATTTCAGGCGGAGGTCGCTGTAATGTCACAAATCGTTTGTCTGTTGAAGAAATAGTCAAGCACATTCCTGGAAATGGACGTTTTCTTTACAGTCCTTTTACGGTTTACAATAACGAAGATATTATCACATTTTTCGAAGGACTTGGTGTGGCATTAAAAGAGGAGGATCATGGGCGTATGTTTCCTGTATCCAACCGCGCACAAGATGTTGTAGATGCACTTATTCGTCAACTTCAGAGGCTACATGTTGAAGTACGCTTAAACACACCTGTTAACAAGCTTTTAATGGATGAGGAAAAAATTCTCGGGGTACGCCTTACAGATGGCACAGAAATTCGTAGTGAAGCCGTAATCGTTGCAGTTGGTGGGAAAGCCGTTCCGCAAACAGGCTCAACAGGAGATGGTTATCCATGGGCAGAACGTGCTGGTCATACAATCACAACGCTTTTCCCTACTGAGGTTCCTGTTCTTTCAAAAGAGGATTTTATACAGGCTCGTGAGCTACAGGGGCTTGCGTTACGCGATGTCGCTGTCTCTGTTTTAAACAAAAAGGGCAAGGTGCTCGTAACACATCAAATGGACATGCTCTTTACTCATTTCGGAATAAGCGGTCCTGCGGTTTTACGCTGTAGTCAATTTGTCGTGAAGGAATTAATGAAAACAGGTTACGAACCAGTGACAATGCGTATTCAAACACTTGTTGATTATAATGAGGAAACGTGCCTGCAATATTTAAACAGACTCATTAAAGAAGATCCAAAAAAAGCTGTAAAAAATGTTTGGAAAGGAATTGCGCCTGAACGCTGGCTATTATTTTTATGTGAACGCGCAGACATCGATGTACAAATGACAGGCAATGAATTATCACAGGAAAAAATCCGCAACTTAGCTAGACTACTCGTCAATTTCACAATGACAGTTAGTGGTACGCAATCCCTTGAAAAAGCATTTGTCACTGGAGGCGGCATCTCTGTTAAAGAGATTGAACCAAAGACAATGGCTTCGAAGAAAAAGATTGGTTTATTTTTCTGCGGAGAAATCCTCGACATTCATGGCTACACAGGTGGCTATAATATAACGTCTGCACTCGTAACAGGACGTATTGCAGGGATGAACGCAGGAATGTAATATACTCTATGTCTCGGACTTCTATCGGCGATTTTCTGGGAGTTATCAGCGATTCCAGGTTTTTATCAGCGATTTTCTGGGAATTATCAGCGATTCCAGGTTTTTATCAGCGATTTCCTGGGAGTTATCAGCGATTCCAGGTTTTTATCAGCGATTTTCTGGGAGTTATCAGCGATTCCAGGTTTTTATCAGCGATTTTCTGGGAGTTA
>NZ_JBNNTW010000008.1:149686-168117 GCF_050279145.1 Lysinibacillus sp. NPDC094177
GTATCAGCGATTCCAGGTTTTTATCGGCGATTTTCTGGGAGTTATCAGCGATTCCAGGTTTTTATCAGCGATTTTCTGGGAGTTATCAGCGATTCCAGGTTTTTATCGGCGATTTTCTGGGAGTTATCAGCGATTCCAGGTTTTTATCAGCGATTTTCTGGGAGTTATCAGCGATTCCTTTCAATTTATCAGCGATTCGAGCTACTTTCTATCATATAAACAGCGAAAAGCGTGTCCTAAAAATACAGGACACGCTTTTTTAGCTATCTTTAGACATATATACTTCTTCATATGGTTGAATGATGACAAAACCTTCGCCTGAAAAAGCCATCTGAATAGATTCACCACTACCACGACCGATAAATGTTCGGAAGCTAATATCTGTTTTAAACTCTGGAGCCAAATTACCTGACCATGCTACTGTGGCATGTGGATCAGTATAGATCGTTTCACCAGGCTTCACTAACAATGTTAACGGTTCGAAATGAGTTGTAATGGCTACCTTCCCTCTTCCTTGTAAGGTTACATTAAACAGCCCACCTGACATGACTCCTGCCATTTTACGCATTAAATGAATATCCCAATCTATACTTGGCTCAAAGGCGAGTAAATCATTGCCGTTTACACAAATACTTTCATCCTTTAAATCGAAAACCGTTATTTTTTTCCCTTGATCGGCTAAATAAAGTCGCCCCTTACCTTTCGCTCTCATAAGTTGTGTACCTTCGCCTGTTAATGCTTTTTTAAACATTTTACCTAGGCCATGCTCCAGCACACGCTCACGCTCAAATTTTATATCTCCTATGTAAGAAATCATCGCGCCCATTTTCGACCAAACCTCGCCATTTAGGTTGACCTCTAATACACGCTCAGTTTCTAACTCGAAATATTCATTTTCGTTGTCGTCCTGCTGTGTTTTATTAATAAACTCATTTAAAGAAAATTTCCCCATATCAATCTGCCTCCTTATTTACTTTATATACGCATTTACTTTTAAAAAGATTCAATCAACAAAAGGTATAATTCTACTTGAATTTAGCACTCTAACTAGACTTACTCAATAGATCATTAGCGGTTGCTATTTTTCTGACAAATACACTTCCAACTTGCAATAAATAAATGCACAAGGCAGTACTGTTATAATTTTATGCTGAATGAAGATAAAAGAGGGTGAAAAAAATCCCTAGTTTTAGGTAACCATTGAAAGTTGATTATTGAACCATGCATTTGCATTCCGTTACAAAATTTCTCTTTTGGTAGCGAAATCACTTTATTTCCCGGAATGATATTGACATCAGACATCGACTGTTATACATTAAACAGAGATTAATCAAGTGTTATATAACAACAGCTACAAAAAAAGACCATACAAGCGTCATGTGCGAAATGACACTTATATGGCCAATACCTTCAAGTGCGAATTGAAAGTATTATTTATTGTGAAGCGGAGACGTCTCCAACCTTTTGAGAAGCTTCTTTTAATGCTGTGCGTTTACGTACATCTGCACGTAAAGTTAATGAAATAATTAATGAAGCTGCAATTAACCCTGTAAACACATAGAATACTGGAATATAGCTTCCATAAGCATTTTTAATTGCGCTTACTAAAAGTGGGCCAAAAACGCCACCTAATGACCATGTCGTTAATAAATAACCATGAATAACACCAAGTTGCTTCGTACCAAATAAATCACTTGCAAATGCAGGTAAATTCGAGAAGCCTCCACCATAGCAACTAACAACTAAGAAAATAAGTGCTTGGAAAATAATTACGTTTGTTGTATATGGTAAGACAATAAATGTAACTAGCTGTGCGATAAAGAAAATTACAAAGACGTTCGAACGACCAATATAGTCAGACACAGCAGCCCATACTAAACGACCACCACCATTAAATAATCCCATTACTCCTACCATTGCTGCAGCTCCCGCAACTGATAATCCTACAATTTCCTGAGCCATTGGAGATGCAACAGAAATCATCATAATACCTGCTGTTACGTTTACTAAATGCATCGACCAAAGCATCCAGAAATGCTTAGTTTTCACAGCTTCACGCGCTGACATGACAGCTAAATCTTTTTTCACTACTTCTTTACCATTGTTTGCAGCAGCCTTCATATTCGCTGGCATATAATCAGGTGCAGGCGGTACTATATATAAAGCCCCTAAAATCATTAACGTGAAATAACTTGCCCCTAAAATAAAGTAAGTTGTAGAAATACCCACAGCCTCCATTAAGTTAGCTGCGACAGGCGCTGTAATTAGTGCCCCTGATCCAAATCCAAGTACAGCCATACCTGTTGCTAAACCTCGACGGTCTGGGAACCATTTTACTAGTGTCGATACAGGTGAAATATAACCAATACCCATACCCAATCCACTTAGTAAACCATATGTTAACCAGTACATTGTTACGGAATCCATTGATATCGCCAAACCAGCACCAGCTTGTCCTGCTCCAAATAGAACAGCTGCTATCATCGCAGATTTACGTGGACCCATTTTCTCTACTAAGCTACCAAATAACGCTGCGGAAGAACCAGCAAGCCCCATCATTATTGTAAAGGCAACCGTTACGTTTGTTTCGCTCCATCCCATTTCTGTGACAATCGGTAGCTTGTATACACTGTATGCATAAGCTCCACCGATCGAAAGATGAATAGCGATTGCGGATAATGCAATTAACCATCTATTTTTATTCATAAATTCTCTCTTCTCCCCTCTTTTGCTACCTGTGAAAGTTTTATGAACGTCCATGTAAAACAATTTACCACTTAGAATTATTCAAATGCAAGATGTTTTTTTAAAAAATATTATTTCTCCAAAAAGTATTTTATTTTTTACCCTAGTAATATGATAACAAAAACCCTACAGCCTCTAAGTAAATAGGTGTTTATTAAACGAAAATTATTACATTTTTTAGCTAATATTATTTTTCTACTCTATTATCCAACTACCTTTAAATTATTTTGATATAATTAATTTTGTGCATATTTTCACATGTAACCTATGTATTTTTCACTTTTTCTACCCCTCATAATTTCTCCACACTCCATTAAAAGATCATAAACAAATATTCATTACGTAGAAATATCTAGAACAAAAGAGAATTTTAAAACTTAAATAAACAAATTTCTTTCGTATAAAAAGAAAATCAAAAAAAATATTATATGATATTTTTAACTTTTAATGGATTTTCAATTAAATAAATCCAATATACATTCTGCATATAGCAAAATGAATAATCATTACCTATTCATTTTTATTATTCAAATATATATTTTTTCTTTTAAAAAGAATCCTGCAGATTCTTTTTAACTATGACCAGTCATGCTTTTTAAATTTAAAAACTACTAAACCTATCAGTTTTCATAAATACATTTGCTATAGCACACAAATAAAAACAGTTCTTTTTAACTAATGCTGTATTACAGTAAACTAACCTTCAATTTTGGGCGATTGTCATAATGACAATTCTCTTCCTATATAAAGTATTTATTTTTTTAAATCAAATATTTCGAAATGGCGTTCATAATTAATCTAGTAATATATCAAAAAGAGATGCTCTGGAATAATTCGAGCATCTCTTTTTATAGAGAATAAAAGAGAAATATAATTATTGTAGGTCCTAGTACGATCGATGAAATAATCGTTACGTAATGTCTTTTTTCTTCACGCCCATAATAATATTCAATCATAATAGAACTTACCATGGCGACAGCTAAAAATCCGCATATTGCTGCTGTATATACAAACCAGCCATTTATATTAAATAAAATTATAACCACTGCATTTATAAACTTAGCAATATACGTTGTAAGTTGATGACCTGTATTGATATATTTTGGCTCCTTTGGAATGCTAAACATTTTTCGAATAGCTTTTTCAATAAGCCACACTAGAAAGAGAGCAATTATTAAAAAAGTAAACATCTCACCAAAACTAATATCTTTATCATCTTTTCGCATAAGGGCAATAAATGCTGAGGCAGTATCTTCATCTTTCACTTTGTAAAAGATATTTGTATGTCGATCGCTAAAAGCTAGCTGCTCATCGTTTAAGAACATTTTCAGTTGCACAGCCTGCCCATTGTCAAACTCCACCCATACATCACGAAATGCAAAATAATTAGTATCCTTCTGCGATATAACTGCTTTCTGTAGCACATTGGCTATGAGCGTTGTTTCGGAATCTTTTTTATAAGCTTGTTGTCCTAAGATCCAGCCAGTTCTTCCAGCCTTAAAGGAATCTTCCTCCCAACTATGCGAACTAGTAAATTGTTTAATATCTTCATGTTGGGCTAGTTCAACAATCGTAGCATGCTTAGCTGTATCTACTTGACTCCATGGACCAATTAATATCAAACAGAGTAACGTCACGACTGCTCCAATGATAATCGCAGGATATTGCCATCTACGAGGTTGTTTATTTTGCTGATATACATTTTGCAAAATACTCTCCTGCAATTGGTGCGAAAAACGTGGGGCTTCTCCAAGCTCTTTATCCAGTTTATCCTTAAAAGATGTCATCTACTAGCACCTCCCAATGACTTTTGTCCAGTTTTTCCTGCAATATTTGTCTAGCTCTACGCAGCCTTGTTTTCACTGTATTTTCTGTACATGCAAGAACCTCTGCTATCTCTCGAACCTTTAATTCTTGATAATAATAAAGGATTATAACCTCTCTATAGATGATCGGAAGCTCAAACAAAGCTGCTGTCAAAATTCTTCGCTCATCCTTTTCAAGTAAATTTGTTTCAGGCGTTCGCTTGCTGACTCCGATGTGCAGCTTTTCAAATAAAATATGACGCTTATTTTTCCAGCTTCGTAAATAGTCATGACTTTTATGTACTGTTATTTTTACTAAATATGTTTTTAGTGAGGATCTTTGTTCAAAGCGCTCCTGCTTCCGATAATAGGCAAAAAACACATCTTGAACGATTTCTTCTGCAATTGCCCAGTCTTTAACATATAGATAAGCAACTCGAAGACAATACTCACCATGCTCATCCATAATATTCGCTAAATGCTCACTCAAACAAACACCTCCTATTCCCATTCACACTATAGTCGTATCGAAATCTCAGTTGGTTTCAGTAGAAAAGAAAAAAGTGCCCAAATATTGGACACTTTTTACATTATTATTTAACTACAATATTAACAAGCTTGCCTGGAATGACAATTATTTTTACTAAATTTTTGCCTGCCATATACTCTTGTACTTTGTCATCTGCAAGTGCTACTTTTTCGATTTCTTCTTTTGAAGCATCTTTTGCTACGATGATTTTTGCACGTACTTTGCCGGCAACCTGAACTGCGATTTCCACTTCATCATCAACAAGCTTAGACTCGTCATATGTTGGCCATTCCTTATATGCAAGTGTTTCGTTATGACCTAAAATCTGCCATAACTCTTCTGCAACGTGTGGAACCATTGGAGCTAACATCTTCACAAAACCTTCAGCGTATGCTGTTGGAATAACATCTGCTTTGTAGCAATCATTGATGAACACCATCATTTGTGAAATAGCTGTATTGAAGCGAATTCCTTCGTAATCCTCTGTCACTTTTTTCACAGTTTGATGATATGACTTTTCAAGAGTTTTGTCATCAGACGCTTGAATTTTAGCAGCAATTGTACCGTCTTCCTCATTGACAAATAAACGCCAAATACGATCTAAGAAGCGACGTGCCCCGTCCAAACCATTTGTTGACCATGCAACGGATGCTTCAAGTGGCCCCATAAACATTTCATATAGACGTAAAGTATCAGCACCATGTGAAGAAATGATTTCATCAGGGTTAACGACATTGCCTTTTGATTTAGACATTTTTTCATTACCTTCACCAAGAATCATCCCTTGGTTAAATAATTTGTGGAATGGCTCTTTCGTGTGTACAACACCTAGATCGTATAATACTTTGTGCCAGAAGCGAGCGTATAGTAAGTGTAATACTGCATGTTCTGCCCCACCGATATAAATATCAACTGGTAACCAGCGTTTTAGTAACTCAGGGTCCGCAATTGCTTCTTTATTTGTTGGGTCAATATAACGTATGAAGTACCAGCTAGAACCTGCCCACTGTGGCATCGTGTTCGTTTCGCGACGACCTTTTTTGCCTGTTTCAGGGTCAACAACATTTACCCATTCAGAAATATTCGCTAGTGGAGATTCACCAGTACCTGAAGGACGAATATTATCTGTTTTAGGTAGCATTAATGGTAATTCTGATTCCGGCACTGGCGTCGTTGTACCATCTTCCCAATGAATCATAGGGATAGGCTCACCCCAGTAACGTTGACGAGAGAATAACCAGTCGCGAAGACGGTAAGAGATTTTCTTCTCCCCTACGCCTTTTTCCTCAAGCCATTCAATTGCCTTAGCAATACCGTCCTCTTTGTTTAAGCCATCAAGGAAGTCAGAGTTAATGTGCTTACCATCCCCTGTGAATGCTTCTTTACTAATGTCTCCACCTTCAAGTACAGGAATAATTTCTAAACCAAATTCTGTTGCGAATTCATAGTCGCGCTCATCATGTGCTGGAACTGCCATGATTGCACCAGTACCGTATGATATTAATACGTAGTCCGCAATCCAAATCGGCATTTTTTTACCGTTAATCGGATTGACTGCATAGGCACCTGTGTATACGCCTGTTTTTTCTTTCGCTAAATCTGTACGCTCTAAATCAGATTTCAATTTTACTTTATCTAAATAAGCTTCTACCGCTTGACGTTGTTCAGCAGTTGTAATTTGCTCTACTAATTTATGCTCAGGTGCAATAACACAGTATGTAGCACCAAATAATGTATCAGGACGAGTTGTAAACACTGTGAAGTTTTCATCTGTGCCATCAATGTTAAATGTTACTTCTGCACCTTCCGAACGACCAATCCAGTTACGTTGCATATCCTTAATAGACTCTGGCCAATCAACTTCCTCTAAGTCATCGATTAAACGGTCAGCATAGGCTGTAATTTTAAGCATCCATTGTTTCATTGGACGACGTTCTACAGGATGACCACCACGCTCTGACTTTCCATCAATAACTTCTTCGTTTGCAAGTACTGTTCCAAGTGCTGGACACCAGTTTACAGCTACTTCATCTACATAGGCTAAGCCTTTTTTATAAAGTTGGATAAAGATCCATTGTGTCCATTTATAATATTCTGGATCTGTTGTGTTAATTTCACGATCCCAATCATAGCTAAAGCCTAGCTCTTGGATTTGACGCTTGAATGTCGCAATATTTTTCGCTGTAAATTCTGCTGGGTCATTTCCTGTATCAAGTGCATATTGTTCTGCTGGTAAACCGAAAGCATCCCAGCCCATAGGATGTAGAACGTTATAGCCTTGCATACGTTTAAAGCGTGAAAGAATGTCTGTTGCTGTGTATCCCTCTGGATGCCCTACATGAAGACCTGCACCAGATGGGTATGGGAACATATCTAACGCATAAAATTTCGGTTTTTCTGTTTCATTTTCAGTTTTGAAAGTTTTATTATCAGCCCAATATTGCTGCCACTTTTTTTCGATTTGTTGATGATTAAAACTCATTAGTTTTCCTCCTTTTAATGTGTCATGCTTTTCACTAGAATTGACAAAATATTTAAAAAATAAAAAAACTCGCCCCTTTCTTTGTCAGAAAGGGACGAGAGAATTCGTATCTCCCGCGGTACCACCCAAATTAGTGATCACACTCGGCTCTAGCTTCCTTAACGCGGAAGGAACGGCACGCGCTATTTCACGCGGGCAGACTCAGAAGGCGAGTTCAATTTGCTTTCCTACTAGCTCCCACCAACCGCTAGCTCTCTAAAAAGAACCACAAATCTACTATTCCTCATCACTGTCTTTACATGTATTGCATTTATTCTAATGGAAAGTACTGAAAAGCACAAGCCTTTGTTAACATACTAACCCATCACTGAATAATAAAATCCCTTTTTTCCTTTGGTAGGGGGGATAACTGCTGACATTCACGAAAAGCAAAATGCTTACATCCAATGCATTTATTTGTATCTAAATAGCTGAGAGCTTTATTAATCGCCTCTCCTGTATGCTGATAGAAATTCTCTTCACCAATTGCAGTATATAAGCCATTGTTTTGTAGTGCTATTTTCAATTCATCTTGCACACCTGTAACTAAAATGGTACCACCCTGCGTTTTGAAATTTTGAATGATATTTCTAAAATACGCCTCACCTGTTGAATCCATAAAAGGCACTTTACTCATGCGTAATATCAAAACTTTTGGTTGATGATGAATGGAACCTACAATTGCCTGCTCAAAAGTTTGAGCTGCACCAAAGAAAAGTGGACCCTCAATTGTATAAATACTAATTTGTGGACAGTCATGCTTCTGATGGACAACATGTGATTGCACTTTTCCACTCTTTAACGAATGGTCTGGTAATACCTTTGTTACTACAAGCTTTTCGCTCATACGCTTCGCAAATAATACGACTGCTAACACGAGCCCAACCTCTACAGCTAATGTTAAACTTGTAAAAACAGTAAGAAGAAACGTAATGATTAATACGAGAGAATCTCCTGATTTTAATTTAACAATATGTGCAAAATGCTTTTGTTCACTCATATTCCATGCCACAACCATTAAAACTGGAGCCATACTTGCTAATGGGATATGTGAAGCAAAGGGAGCTAATAATAATAACGTTACTAATACAAATACACCGTGAATAACACCTGATATTGGTGATGCTGCTCCTGTTTTTATATTTGTCGCAGTACGGGCAATAGCACCCGTTGCAGGAATCCCACCAAAGAAAGGAGTGATAATATTAGCAATTCCTTGGCCAACAAGTTCTCGATTACTATTATGTTTTGTATTTGTCATTCCATCCGCTACTACTGCAGATAGAAGTGATTCAATTCCACCAAGCATGGCAATTACAAACGCCGGCCCAATAAGTAGCTGAATTCGCTCAAATGTTATATCCGGAATTGCAAAATTCGGTAATGTATTCGGAATTTGACCATAGGCCGTTGCGATTGTGGCAACTTGTCCAGAAAAAAAGAACGTTGCAACTAATGTAGAAACAACAATGCCTGCTAACGCCCCTGGAACTTTGGGTAAAACTTTAGGTGTTATTAAAATAATAATAAGACTAATGATTGCCGTTAAAACACTATAAAGGTTTATCGTACCAATATGCAAAACAATTTCTTTTACATTGTCAATAAAATACTCATGTCTCTTAATATTAGTCAAACCTAAGAAATTGGCAATCTGACCTGTAAAAATACTAACCGCAATTCCTGCTGTAAATCCTATCGTTACGGGACGAGGAATAAATTTAATTAATGAGCCAAGTTTAAAGATACCCATTAAGCACAAAATAATCCCGGCCATTAATCCTGCGACCAGTAAGTTTTCATAGCCATACGAAATGACTATTCCTAACAAAATCGGCACAAACGCCCCCGTAGGTCCCCCGATTTGATACTTCGAACCACCCAAAAGTGAAATAAGTATCCCAGCAATAACAGCTGTATATATTCCATACTCAGGCTTAACACCTGACGCAATGGCAAAGGACATTGCCAGCGGTATTGCCACAATCCCGACAATAATCCCTGAAATTAAATCTTTCTTCAAATGATGAACAGAATATCCTTCATATCGTCCTGTAAACAGTGACTTCATCTATAAATCTTCCCTTCAAAATAATAAGCAAGGTAAACATTTCATAAAATCTCGGTTTACAAAATTTACATATCCTCTTCATTATTTTCGTTAATAGTCATTTCTTCTAATCTTGAAATTGTATTTATTAAGTGATTGTTGAAAATATCTTTTGCGACACCAAGTAATTCTCCAATCATCGGATCACTCAAAGAATAGTAAACTTTTTTCCCCTCTTTCATCCCATACACAATATTTTTGCTCCGTAATACACTTAATTGCTGGGAAACAGCTGAGCCTTCTTTTTCTAAGCAACTTTGAATTTCGTTGACATTCTTTTTACCATCTACTAGTAATTCTAATATTCTAATTCGTAATGGATGTGCTAAAGCTTTAAAAAAGTCTGCCTTAAATTGCTGCAAGCTCTCTTCCACATAAATCCCCCCACGGAACTTCATTTTTATATATTCAAATATTTGAATATGTATAAATGATTGTACGCTAATATATGCTTACTTTCAATATCAAATATTAAAAAACGAACAAAAAACGTGTTTTTCACACGTTTTTTGCTCGTTCTGAAAGTATTTTTGTTAAATTTAACTATTAATCTATCACGGTTTTATTCTTTCGCAAAGGATAATCATAGAGAAGGCATGGAATAATCGCAAACAATACAATAATTACCAGAATTAATACGAGCGCAATCATACCAAACTGATCGACCATAACACCACCAAATAATGGGCCAATCATACGACCTGTTGTTGCTGCACTATTAATAATTCCTTGATAAAAGCCCTGACGCCCTTTTGGTGCAAGCTGATTGGCGATGGTGGGTAAAGCAGGCGTATAAAACATTTCACCAAAAGTTAGCACGACCATCGCTGCCCCAAACATTCTAAAATCACTTGCAAATGCAATGATTCCAAAGGATATTGCGATAAGGGTAACACCAAATACTAATTGACGCTTCAATTTATTTTCCCAACGTTTCACTAGCGGCGCAATTAGCGGTTGCCCTAAAACGATGAGAAGGCCATTAATAGTCCATAGTAAGCTGTACTGTTTCAATCCTAATCCTAAATCTTGCGTATAGGAAGAAATAGTCGCACTCCATTGTGAATACGCTAACCAGCATAGCACAGAGGATGAACTTATAATTAATAATGCATAAAACGGTGCTTTATTAATAATTCGCTTACTTTCACTCACGACATTCTTCGGAGCAATGCTACCCTCTTCTAATTGTTTAAAAGTAAATAAAGCTATAAAAAAGAACAAAATATACATGGCTAAGTTGACTTTAAAGACGTAGTCAAATTGGTAATCAGCAACAACCCCGGCAAGTGCAGGTCCAATTGCCACTCCTAGATTTTGAGCTAAATAAATAGCGTTAAAGGCCTTTCTTCCACCCTCTGGCCACGCAGTTCCAGCTAAAGCAAACATCCCCGGGAATACGATACCTCCACTAAAGCCAAGTATCGTTAATATCCACACATAATGTGGCCAGCCATGCCAAATCGTTAGGGCTATTAATGAGGCAATCGTCAAAAGAATGCCAAACATTGTTGATTTATAGCCACCTATTCTATCAAATAAATAACCACCCAAGAGATTCCCTATTACGCCGGCAGCAGAATTCAACATCAACACAAAGCCAGCCATCGCAAGTGACTTCCCTAAATAATCGTGCAAATAAATGGCGTTTAATGGCCATAAAAATGAGTTGCCCGTCGTGTTCACAAACATTCCTATTATTAAAAACCAAACACTTTTTGGCATAGAATGACCTCCATTATTTCGCTACTCTAAATAAATAGTTTATGTTGAAAAATACAAAAGTACAAGAAAAATAAATTTACTCTTTTTACATAGACTTTAGAACGCTTTAATGAAGATACTTTTAGTGTTGGTTACGAAAAGCACTCTTTGATTTGCTCAGGTCATTGTCCTTTTCGCTCGGCTACTTCCATCCGTTCGCTCCAGTCGTCTTACTTTTCGCTTAGCTCTCCCATTATTAAGTAGTCTAGTCCTAAATATTAAGTTCTTACCTCATGACGGAACCATTGACACATGATAAAATATAGTGTTAGAGGAGTGAAATAAATGACAGAAACAAACTTTCCTTTTCCTTCAGATGGAAAAAGATATTATACATGGAATCGCTATTTACGTGAGCAATTTGGTCATAAAGTTTTTAAAGTAGCATTAGATGCAGGCTTTGACTGCCCAAATCGGGATGGTACCGTTGCCTTTGGAGGTTGTACGTTTTGTAGTGCAGCAGGTTCAGGTGATTTTGCGGGCAACAAAGTTGATCCTATTGAGGTGCAATTTGCTGAAATACGTGACAAAATGCATCAAAAATGGAAGGATGGCAAATACATGGCCTACTTCCAAGCGTATACAAATACACATGCACCACTACCTGTATTAAAAGAAAAATTTGAAGCTGCCTTAGCCCAAGAAGGTGTTGTCGGATTATCTATCGCTACGCGCCCAGACTGTCTACCAGATGATGTAGTCGAATATTTAGCTGAACTAAACGAGCGCACCTATTTATGGATTGAGCTCGGACTTCAAACTGTACATGAAAAAACAGCGAATCTTATAAACCGTGCCCATGATTATGCAACATATGTGGAAGGTGTTGAAAAGCTACGAAAGCATGGTATTCGTGTATGCTCACACATTATTAATGGTCTTCCTCTTGAAGACTATGACATGATGATGGAAACTGCTCGCGAAGTCGCAAAACTTGATGTACAAGGCATTAAAATTCATTTATTGCATCTTTTAAAAGGTACACCAATGGTTAAGCAATATGAAAAAGGAATGTTAGAATTTTTAGATCAGGACGTTTATACAAAGCTAGTAGCAGATCAGCTTGAAATTCTACCACCAGATATGGTTATTCATCGTATCACAGGCGATGGACCAATTGATTTAATGATTGGCCCGATGTGGAGTGTTAATAAATGGGAAGTATTAAATGGCATTGATGCTGAGCTTGAACGCCGTGGAAGCTGGCAAGGGAAATTTTATCAAGCTGAGGTTGCCAAATGAAGTTACAGCGCGTTTTACAATATGCTCAACAGCTAATAAAAGAAACAGTTAAAGAAGGCGATACTGTAGTGGATGCCACAGCAGGAAACGGCTACGATACATTGTTTTTAGCACAGCTTGTCGGCGATGAAGGCCAAGTATACGCCTTTGATGTTCAAAAGAACGCTGTTGATGCAACTCTCCATCGCCTTTTAGATAATGGCTTAGAGCATCGTGCACTTGTCTTACATAGAGGGCACGAAGAAGTAGTCAACTATGTACACAAGCCAGTAGCTGCTGCAATTTTTAATCTTGGTTATTTGCCTGGAAGTAATCACGACATCATTACACAGCCAAATACGACAATACAAGCAATTGAAGATTTACTACAACTGCTCAAAAACGGTGGTCTTATTGTCCTTGTCATTTATCATGGTCATCCGGGTGGTAAGGAAGAACGAGATGCTGTCATAGAATATGTTAGTCAACTTCCCCAAAAATATGTACATGTATTAAAATACGAGTTTCTAAATCAACAAAATGATCCACCCTTTGTGATTGCTTTGGAAAAAGTGAAAGATTACTCGTTAAGTTAATTAGCTAGTTTTAATATTTAAGGCATGATTCCGATAACGCATTAGAATCATGCCTTTTAATTTTTTAAAAAATATCCCCCGATGGCGCGGGGGGGAGGGAGGAGTACTTAATTTTACTTTCATGTCAAATTACCTTTTAGCTTAGTTAGAGTTTAAAAGTGTTTGTTGTTTCCTTGCATCTACATAACGCTGATTGACTTTATCCCAATCAATAGTATTCCACCAATTCGTAACAAACTGACGCTTCGCTTTCGCGCAGAGCAAAGCTTCCTGGGGGCGTCGGGGCAACATATATTTTTTACGCGAAAGCGAAGCAGCAGAATGTTGGTCACTTAGGCGTTATCTCAGAACGTGATGCTTTTAGCCTTCGTTCCCCTTCCTGTTCACTCGCGTAGCTCGCTCCAGGGTCTCATCTGTGATCCCAAGGAGTCTCCCAGCCTCAACTACAATCAACTTATATGTATGGCATACGTTTTAACAAATTTCATCTACAACTTTTGGTGTTAAGCCTTTTTTATAGCAAACAAAAAACTATCTAATAGAATGTTTAACTCTATTAGATAGCTTTCTCTCTAGCGTCTATTTATTTTTACGTTTCTCATTATAGTCTACCCAGAAATCTGCACCTTTAATTCCTAGTTTACGAGGATCAAAAACAGGATCTTTTCCTTCTTTTTTCTGTTTCTCATAATCCTTTAATGCGACTATAGCAGGCTTCATAATAATTAAAATTGCTATAACGTTAATCCAAACCATTAAGCCAAGTCCAACATCCCCCATTGCCCAAGCAAGGTCGGATGTGCGGATAGTACCGTAAAACGAAGCAATTAAAATTGCAAATTTCGCCAGCCATATGACGACTTTTTCTGTAGTTCCCGTGAATAAATAAGCCACATTTGTTTCGGCAATGTAGTAGTATGCCATAATCGTTGTAAAAGCAAAGAAGAATAAGGCAATCGCTACGAATGGTCCACCAAAACCTGGTAGTGAAGAATCGACTGCATATTGTGTGAAGGCTGCACCTTCTTTAATACTTTTCGCAAATGTGATTTGTTCTTCTCCAGTTAATCCGCCTTTATTGAAATCGCCAACATAAACATATGAATCAGCGCCCGCTTTTTCATCGTGCACATTATACATACCCGTAAATAAAATCATAAATGCTGTAGCTGAACAGATTAATAGAGTATCAATATACACAGAAGCTGCTTGAACGATACCTTGTTTAGCAGGGTGTGATACTTCTGCAGCCGCTGCCGGATGCGCACCTGTCCCTTGACCTGCTTCATTTGAATAAATACCGCGTTTAACCCCCCATGCAATAGCGGAGCCAATAATACCACCAAAGATTTCTTGTGCACCAAATGCGCTAGAAAAAATTAATGAAAATACAGCTGGTACTTCTTTAATATTCATTGCAATAATGACGATTGCCATAAGAATATATGCTAATGCCATAAACGGTACAATGACCTGTGCAGCATTGGCAATCCATTTAACACCGCCGATAATAATAGTGCCTAATAATACAACAATAATAAGTCCTGTAATCCAAGTCTTAACATCGAAAGCGTTTTCAACCGCTGTCGCAATTGCATTCGATTGAACACCAGGCATCAAAACTAACATGGCAGCCAATGCGGCAACAGCAAAAATAACTGCAAACCACTTTTGCCCCATTCCTTTTTCTATGTAAAAAGCTGGCCCACCACGATATTCTGTATCTTTTTCTTCTTTATAAATTTGAGCCAACGTCGACTCAACGTAAGCAGTTGCCGCACCGATAAAGGCGATTGCCCACATCCAAAATACAGCACCAGGTCCCCCCATCCCGATTGCTGTAGCTGTACCGGCTATATTACCTGTACCTACTCGACCAGATAATGCGATAGACATCGCTTGGAAAGATGAAATCCCCTTTTCTGATTTTTCACCTTTAAACATTAAAACAAACATATCTTTAATGTGTCTTACTTGTAGGAACCGTGTAATGATTGAAAAAAAGAGTCCGATTAACAAAATGCCATAAATAAACCACGGTCCCCATAAAATCTCATTAATTTTCCCAACGATTGTTTCCATTTAACCCCTCCAATTTGAAATAATGTAACTTAAGACATTATAGTATTACACTTTTCAGAAAATTACAACATTATATTCAAGTAACAATAAGTTAGTAATTTTCTAGTTAATTAGAGAGGTAATTCACTATTCAATTATATAGCCAATTCTTCGAAGAGCATTATTAATAAAATCACGTATATAAACAAAAATCTCATCACGCTCTACTTCATGGAATAAATTATGATAACAGTTTGCCCATTCTTTGAATTGAAACTCTGTAAATTCCATCTGATGTAGCCAGTTTCGTGTTTGTTTAGTTTCAGTAATATTATCTTTTTCAGCTGTCATAACTAACATAGGCATATTAGGGAATTCAGCCTTAGGTAATAGCACTAAATTGCGCATCATTTGCTGTAGTTCTCGATACCATTTCACTGAAACGACTGACGAAAAAGGAACCTCATCCTTCATCTCATCTCTACCTTCTAAACTACGCGTTATTGATTCTAATGTAATTTCATGGGTCAGCTTCACATTTGCAGTCAGGGCACTTAAACTAGTTAAAGCATTTGATAGTTTACCTGGTAATAGTTTTAAATGAAGCCAAGGTGAAGTTAAGATAATCCCTGCACATTCATATTTTCGTTTTTGCATGGTATGTAGTAATAGTGTCGCACCAAGCCCATGTCCTATTAAAAAGACAGGTAAATTATACGAAAAAGCATTCTCGATTAAATGCCTTGTATATTTGTTGTATTCTTTAAAATCTTCATCGTGAACACGAGAAAATCCTACATTTACTCCATGATTAGGTAAATCACCCATGACTATGTGGAAGCCTTCCATTCTAAGTTTTTCTATAAGCCATGCATACCATCGGTGATTTTCATATGCACCATGAAGAATAGCAACCACAGCCTTTGCTTGTCCATCAGCTTCCCATTTCCACATTTCACATAGTCCTCCTAAAAAAATAATTACACAATGATTATATCGGAATATCTAGCACATTTTAATTTTATATTTCCATCAAGTTGCGTATTTGATACGATAATATTACATCATAGAAAGAAAAGAGGCGATCCTCATGATCTATCCATTTAAAGGTAAAACACCCAATATCGATCCATCTGTTTTTATTGCCGATTATGCAACCGTTACTGGTGACGTTACAATAGGTGCTGAAACTACAATTTGGTTTAATACAGTTATTCGAGGGGATGTATCACCAACAATTATCGGAAAAAGAGTTAGTATTCAAGACCTCTGTTGCTTACATCAAAGCCCTAAATATCCACTTATTATTGAAGATGAAGTAACAGTCGGACATCAAGTAACTTTACATAGCTGTACGATTCGTAAAAAAGCCTTAATAGGTATGGGCTCTATAGTATTAGACGGAGCGGAGATTGGAGAGGGTGCATTCATTGGGGCTGGTAGTCTTGTACCTCCAGGCAAAGTCATTCCTCCAAATAGCTTAGCATTAGGTCGTCCCGCAAAGGTTGTAAGAGAATTAAATGATGAAGATATAGAAGATATGGAACGCATCATACGTGAATATGTAGAAAAAGGGCAATACTATAAATCTCTTCAAACAGAAAATAAATAGCTATATCAACAGCTCCACGTTTGCTTGGACAACCGAGCCATACATATTAGGAGCTTTTTTTTTTCGATAAAAAAAGTGAAAGGGGCTATTAGAATGTTGAGCCCCTTTCTGTAATAATATTTTAAAATATTTTTTCAGCTACTTTATTACTTTAGCTAGATAGTTTATAAACCTGCTTTTTCTTTTAATGCGTCAGCTTTGTCTGTTTGTTCCCAAGGTACATTTAAGTCTGTACGACCGAAGTGACCATATGCTGCAGTTTGCTTATAAATAGGGCGACGAAGGTTAAGCATTTTAATAATCCCTGCTGGGCGTAAATCAAACAGCTCACGTACCCATTTTACAATTTCACTTTCCTTCACTTTTCCTGTCCCAAATGTATCAACAGCAATGGATACAGGTTGAGCAACACCAATCGCATAAGCTAGTTGTACTTCAGCTCGATCTGCTAAGCCTGCTGCTACAATATTTTTTGCTACATAGCGTGCTGCATATGCCGCTGAACGGTCCACCTTAGTTGCGTCTTTACCAGAGAAAGCACCTCCACCATGACGCGCATACCCACCGTATGTATCAACGATGATTTTACGTCCAGTTAGACCAGCATCCCCTTTCGGACCACCAATTACGAATCGGCCAGTTGGGTTGATGAAATATTTAGTATTGGCATCTAGTAATTCACTTGGAACAACTGGAGAAATAACGAATTCTTTTAAGTCTGCTTGAATTTGTTCAAGTGTAGCTTCTTCATCATGCTGTGTTGAAATTACAATTGTATCTACGCGTACTGGTACATTGTTTTCATCATATTCAACCGTTACTTGCGTTTTTCCATCTGGACGTAAATATGCTAGTTCGCCAGATTTACGCACTTCCGTTAAACGACGAGCCAATTTATGTGCTAAACTAATTGGTAATGGCATAAGCTCTGGCGTTTCGTTACATGCATAACCGAACATTAAACCTTGGTCACCTGCACCAATTGCTTCAATGTCAGCGTCTGTCATAGAGCCTTCACGCGCTTCTAATGCTTGGTCAACACCTTGAGCAATATCAGGTGATTGCTCGCCAATAGCAACTAGTACTGCTAGGTTTTCAGCATCAAAGCCGTATTTTCCGCGTGTATAACCGATTTCGGCTACAGTATCACGAACGATACCTTTAATATCTACATAAGTAGAAGTAGTAATTTCTCCTGCTACTAATGCTAAGCCTGTTGTTACTGTTGTTTCACACGCTACACGTGCGTTTGGATCTTCTGCTAAAATAGCATCTAAAATGGCATCCGAGATTTGATCACAAATTTTGTCAGGATGTCCTTCTGTTACACTCTCTGATGTAAATAGTCGAC
Source organism: Lysinibacillus sp. NPDC094177 (assembly GCF_050279145.1). NCBI lineage: Bacteria > Bacillati > Bacillota > Bacilli > Caryophanales > Bacillaceae > Lysinibacillus > Lysinibacillus sp. NPDC094177. The sequence goes on from NZ_JBNNTW010000008.1 coordinate 168,002, forward strand.
GGTTTGTCATTTGATTTTCCTCCTATTACTTTAACAAATAATATTTGCGAATTAATACGGTACTCATTACCCATGTTCAAGTCCGCTCCTAAGGATTGAACTCTAAAGCCGTTGTA
>NZ_JBNNTW010000008.1:168213-194374 GCF_050279145.1 Lysinibacillus sp. NPDC094177
TGTTGCTGCCGCTACGTTTGCACTACGCTTTCGCACAGAAAAAACATTTGTTGCTGCCGCTACGTTTGCACTACGCTTTCGCACAGAAAAAACATTTGTTGCTGCCGCTACGTTTGCACTACGCTTTCGCACAGAAAAAACATTTGCTGCTGCCGCTACGTTTGCACAAATAAACAGCTCTGCTTTTAACACGAGGATTTCGAAAGATCCGTCATTTTAATAAGGAAAGGACTATATATACCTTTACATTCGTTTTTGACAATAAAAAAATCCTTTTCTCACGCTTACTTAACATGAGGAAAGGAATAATGACTTCGTAACCTTTCACTCTTATCGTTCAAGGGGTATCCCTTGCATCAGGTTGGCACCAGCGCATGTCGTGAAATAGTTCATGCAGGTTGCCGGGTTTCACAGGGCCTGACCCTCCACCAGCTCGGGATAAGAGTATCCGTTCAATATCTCATAATACGTAAAAGGTCGAACGTTGTCAAATATTTTTAATGTATCTTATTAAGTAAGTATGGGAGAAACTAATTTGGATTATGCTGTAAATTGAAACAAAATAATCCCTATTCTCCACCTCACATCATGTGTTAACATATGTGTGACCCTTTACAGCACATTTTGTAGTGAAAGCAAAGCGTCAGCTCCGGAAGACCATCAGTACATGTGGTGGATGAATATGATTGTAGCCCCTTTTCAGTAGGCGGCAAGCTCCAATTGATAATAAAACCAGCTAAACTTCACATCCTGTGCGAACCTCATGTTATCCAAAGGCTTCTAAACGCAATTTTGCTGTGTCGAAAGTGATTGTGAAATCACTTAATAATAAATAGGGTAAAAAGCATTATCAAAACGAATCAATTTACTTTTTGTCGTTTTCTTGAAAAGTAATAAAATCGCAAAAATAATTTCTGAATTAGTATAGATTATTTAAGCAATTGTGTTATACTATTTTTGAAATTAAGAAAATCTCCCTCAGACTCTAGGGAATACTATAAAAAAGGATGGTATTTAATCGATGAATTCAGTAGAAATTGCAAACGAACTGAAGGAATTATTAAGCGGCGGTAACATTAATGTTCAACTTTCAGTACCACAATTAGCTGAAAAAGCTACATCTCGTGGTGAAGCTATGTTAACAGTAGATGGCGCAGTTCGTGCAGAAACTGGCAAATACACTGGTCGTTCACCTAAAGATAAATATACGGTAGAAGAAGAAAGCACAAAGGACAAAATTGACTGGGGGAAAGTTAACCAACCAATTTCTTCTGAAGTGTTCGATAACTTATATGTAAAAGTAGTAAAATATTTAAAAGAACGTGACGAATTATTCGTATTCAAAGGCTTTGCTGGTGCTGACAAAGATTCACAATTAAGCATCCAAGTAATCAATGAATATGCTTGGCACAATCTTTTCGCTCATCAATTATTTATCCGTCCAACTAAAGAAGAATTAGCTTCTCATGTTGCTGACTTCACAGTGATTTCAGCTCCTAACTTTAAAGCAGACCCTGCTGTTGATGGCACAGCTTCTGAAACATTCATCATTGTATCACTTGAAAAGAAAATTATCCTAATCGGTGGTACTGAATACGCTGGTGAAATCAAAAAATCTATTTTCGGTATTATGAACTACTTATTACCACAACAAGGCATCCTTTCAATGCACTGCTCAGCAAACGTTGGTGAAGCTGGTGATGTTGCATTATTCTTCGGTTTATCTGGTACTGGTAAAACTACTTTATCAGCTGATCCTGACCGTAAGCTAATCGGTGACGATGAACACGGTTGGTCTGATAACGGTGTATTCAACATTGAGGGCGGTTGTTATGCAAAAACAATTAACCTTTCTGCTGAAAAAGAACCAGAAATCTACAACGCAATCCGCTTCGGTTCTGTTCTAGAAAACGTAGCAGTTGATCCAGAAACTCGAGTTTGTGACTATGACGATGGTTCATTAACAGAAAATACACGTGTCGCTTATCCAATTCAATACATTGAAAATATTGTTGATCCATCTGTTGCAGGTCACCCAAAAACAATCATCTTCTTAACGGCTGATGCATTTGGTGTATTACCTCCAATCAGTAAATTAACAAAAGAGCAAGCAATGTACCACTTCCTAAGCGGTTTCACATCTAAACTTGCTGGTACAGAACGTGGAGTAACAGAGCCAGAACCAGTATTCTCAACTTGCTTCGGTTCTCCATTCCTTCCACTTCCAGCAACAGTTTATGCTGAAATGTTAGGTCAAAAAATTGACGAGCATGGTGCACAAGTATACTTAGTGAACACTGGTTGGACTGGTGGCGAATATGGTACTGGTAGCCGTATGAAACTTTCTTACACTCGTACAATGGTACGTGCTGCAATTGATGGAAAATTAGCTGATGTTGAAACAATTCAAGATTCAGTATTCGGTTTAAACATACCAACTTCTATTGAAGGTGTACCAACAGAAGTGCTTAACCCTCGTGATGCATGGACAGACAAAGCTGCTTATGATGCTAAAGCTGCTGAACTTGCTGGCTTATTCAACAAAAACTTCGAGAAATTCTCAAATGTTTCTGAAGCCATCACTAACCTTGGCGGTCCATTAAAATAATTTATTAAGCAAAGGGAACGATTTAATAGTCGTTCCCTTTTTTATATCCCCTTATTTTGAAAAGTCCACTTTTCATATTGTTAACTTTGTGTATAATTCATATTAGTAGTTTTAGGGGGATACATATGAAAAGAAAGTACAAAGTGATTATTACCATTGTCAGTCTTCTATTAGTATTGTTTGTTGGGGCTGGATTTTTTGCAGGGAATTATTTTTATAACTTCGCATTAAATCCTAATACTGATAAATCAGAAGTGTTTAATGCCCCGCACAATTCTATTGCTGTTAGTCCTAAGGATGCTAAAGAAAAAGAAGAGAGTGAGAAGTGGTTTAAAGAGAATTATGAGGATTCTTATATACATTCTTTCGATGATTTGAAATTACATGCCTATACGCTTAAAAATACAAACGAAACAAATAAATGGGCAATTGTTTTCCATGGTTATTCATCTGATGGCTCACAAATGACAAAGTACGCTAAGCATTTTTATGATACAGGCTACAACGTTCTCGTACCTGATGCAAGGGCTCATGGAAAAAGTGACGGTGACTATATTGGTATGGGCTGGCATGATCGACTTGATGTAGTCTCTTGGATTAATAATATTATCAGTTCTGATAAAAACGCTGAAATTGTTTTGTATGGTGTTTCCATGGGTGGTGCTACAGTGATGATGGCCTCAGGAGAAGATCTACCTGACAATGTTAAGGCTATTATTGAGGATTGTGGCTATTCCTCAGTTTGGGATGAATTCTCCTATCAATTGAAAGCACTCTTTAATTTACCTGAATTTCCTATTATGCATTTTTCTTCAATTGTTACGAAGTTAAGAGCTGACTTTACGCTTGGTGAAGCTGATACCGTCAAGCAAGTAGCAAAATCGAAAACACCTATGCTATTCATTCATGGAAGTAATGATACATTTGTTCCCTCTGATATGCTAGATGAAGTATATGAGGCTGCCAATGTACCGAAGGAGAAATTTATAGTTGAAGGTGCTGGACATGGCGGTGCAGAAAGCGTTGCTGGAGACTCTTATTGGAAAACTATTAATAATTTTTTAGGAAAATATATAGAGTAAACATCCTTATTTTTTGCTACCGCTCAGGTGTCTACCCAAAGCACCTGAGCGGTTCTTTGTCCTTCCCGAGTAGTTTTCCCACTGACCCGAGCAATTCTGAGGTCTACCCCGCGTTAATATCTTTTTGATTCCAAAAAGTTTCTACATTAGAATCGTTGAATGGAAAGACAGCTTGAATACCTTATTGTCGTTTCATCCATTCGCAAAGTGCATGTACTGTCTCTCTATTTTTGGCCGGTGGATACTGATGAGCGTAGCGGTGATCATACCATGTCTCATATGTTTTATTGGCATCCTTTAAATAAAATTCTAACTGTCTTGCATGTTCAATATCTACATTTTCATCAAGGTAGCCATGAATAATAAGTATTGGAGCTGTAATGTGCTCTACCTCAAAAAGTGGTGTTCGAGCATCATAAGCCTCTGGGACACGATTAGGCGTCCCTCCAATAACACGCTTCATCATCCGGCGCATATCTGTCCGCTCCCAATATGTAGCTGTTGCATCAGATACTCCTGCCCATGTAACCACAGATGTGATATCTCTCCGTAAGATTGCAGTCCAAAGTGCCATTATACCACCACGTGAAAAACCAAAGACATGAATATTATCATTACAAAACTGTTTTAGCACCTCTACTGCATATACAGCGTCATAACGATCAGCTCCTGCAAACTCATCTCGACCTTCTCCACCTCGATTGCCACGGTAATATGGGGCAAAAACGATAAAGCCTTGCGCTGCAAACTGTGCAACCCGTGAAGGTCTAACCATACCAATGCTTTGCATGCCTCCCCGTAAATATAAAAAGCCATCATATGTACCTTCTGCTTTAGGCTCCGCTAATAATCCCTTCACACGTAGATCTTTTGACATATACGTAATTTCTGTTAAACGAATAGCTGGATTGGGCGAAGGATAAGGACGTTTTTCAATGATCTCACCATTGGTCATATTGTTTCAACTCCTCCAGCATTTTCTGCATCCCTTCATCCTTCATATGAAAGCTTAAATTTGGATGATTAGCAAATTCTTCATCCGTTAGCCAAGTCATTCCTGAAGTTTCTAAATCAAATTCGATGTCCTCCTGATCTACAAACTGTGCGGTAAAGACCGTTTTACAAAATAAGATGTCATCATGAACGGCGTATTCTGCAAACCATTTAAGATTTTTCACATGAACACCAGTCTCCTCAAATACTTCCCTAACTGCTGCCTGCTCTAATGTTTCTCCAGGTTCTTGCTTGCCACCTGGGACCTCTACACCACGACGTTTATGAATCGTACATAACCACTTATTTTCATGCTTTAATAAAACAAGTACATGCTTAGGCTCAATGTCCAATTCGCCTCTTATAAAACTTAAATCCACTCGTAAACCATTTAAATCTGTAAATGAGAACATGCTCTTCAACCCCTTCTTTATATTGTTAAAGTCTTATTTCATGCAATGAGTCGAATCAATTACTAAAATATATTGGCATTCTTCGGCTTTTGTGATGATCTTTTATTTCACTATAGTGTAATCATATAGCTACAATCAACAAATAAAATCACTAATATTCAACTCCTGTAGTGTAAATATATTGTCATTAGAACTATTAATCAGTGCGATTGAGGATTTTAACAGGGAGCGATACCGCATTCAATACTATGTTTATTCAATTGTAAGCAACTACAGCGCAACAAATTTTGAAACTTCTCTACCGTTGGATTAGCTCATCTTTTATACCAATGGTTAATCCATCAAAAGTTGCTCCTAGCTGTTCAGTTTGCCAAATTAGTGAATTGGAAAATAGGAAATTAACTTTTGTAGGCATTGAACCCTTAGTAGTTTCCAAAATTAGCTTTCATTGACGGTATCGTTTCTTCAATAAAAAAGGGTCACTGAAAGTTTTTTTTCAGTGACCCTTTATTTTTATACACGTTTGTTAAAATAAGGAAGCTGTTCCACAAATACCTTTGTATCATCATCACCATACTCATGGACGAGTGCATAGATTTTTTTTAATCGCAAATCAATTTCATCATTTTCTCTATCTAGATGATATTGTATATATGGCAATTGCGCACGCCATGCATTCGAAATTTCTAACAGCTGCATTTGCTGAAAAATCTTTTCAAAGACATCTAATGCTTGTCGATCTATATTGAGTTCAAAGTTCCACGGTCCTGCATATGGATTTGTATAATACGTTCTATTGGCAAGTGAAAAGTATACACGTTGACGCTCCATCTCTACAAAACACTCCTTTTACCATAGTATGGTGATAAAAGTGTTGTTTTATTCGCTGGAATGTCAAACTTCCTTCACAACTAAGTAAGATTATCTAATTTATAATAGATATGATGAATAAGGAACGGAGTGAATGCCATGAGTTTAATCACACTCTTAATTGTAGCAGCAATCATCGTTATTTTAATAACTGTCGCGACTATTATCAGTGTCAATCGTGCGTATGCTTTTAAACATACAGTTGATGAAAAACCTCAGCAGAGCTTTCATCAAGACGATGACTAGTTCAATTTGTACATTTTTTCATGAGATTCTTTTATAATATTATTAACGAATAGAATTTGGAGTGAACGCAATGGGAGTACCATTACCTATAATCATTATGATCGCAATGATGATGCTTATGTTTGGAGTTTCTGTGATTGTCCTGTTGAAGAAAAAAAGTAATTTCTTTACACAAACTATCGATGCTAAGCCTAAGCAGATTAACGCTCAACAAAAGGATAAACAAATATGAAATATCCCTTTATATGGCTCATTAAGTTTTACAGAAAATTTATATCACCAATGACGCCGCCATCCTGCCGCTTCTACCCTACATGCTCCTCCTATGGGCTTGAAGCTTTTCAAAAACACGGTGCCATTAAAGGATTCTATTTAACGATTAAACGTATATCAAAATGCCAACCATTCCATTCTGGAGGCTTTGATCCTGTGCCTGAAAAATGGCCTTCGAAAAAGAAATAATTTTCGAGGGTCATTTTTTCTTGTACTTTTTTCAGATGTGCGTTATCATAGAAACTGTTCTAAAAATCAAATCGTAACGATTACTATTTGAAAGAGGTATACTACAAGATGAAAAAAGTATTTTTATTATGTTTAGTTGCAGTTCTTGCCCTATTCACTGCTGCCTGCGGAGATAAAACATCAACATCTAAACAGTCAGAAAAAAAGGATAAATTAACAATTTACACAACTGTCTATCCATTAAGTTATTTTGCACAACGAATTGGTGGCGATTTTGTAAAGGTTTCTTCTATTTACCCTGCTGGCGCCAATGAACACACATTTGAGCCAACACAAAAAGATATGATGAAATTAGCAGATGCTGATATATTTTTCTATATCGGTTTAGGACTAGAGGGCTTTGTTGAAAATGCCAAAAAGACCCTAGCTAATGAAGATGTAACAATGGTGGCAACTGCAGATCAGGTTTCAGATGAAAAATTAGCTATGAGCACCGGTCACACACATGATGATGAAGAGGATGCTAATCATGAAGATGACCATGGCAAACATGAAGACGGACATGGTGATCATGAACATGGTAATGTAGATCCACATGTTTGGCTATCACCAACTATCAGTCAAGACTTAGCACTTTCCATTAAAAATAATCTAGTAAAAAAAATGCCAGAACAAGAAGCTACATTTACAGCTAACTACGAGGCATTGGTAAAAGAACTACAGGATTTAGACAATGAATATAAAGCAATGGCTAATAAAGCGCAAGAGAAGACGTTCTTCGTATCACATGCAGCATTTGGCTATATCGCAGGTCAATACGGCTTAAAGCAAATTCCAATAGCCGGTCTAAATTCACAAAATGAGCCTTCTCAAAAAGAACTTACAGCAATTGTTGATAAAGCAAATGAGTTGCATATTCACTACATTTTATTCGAGCAAAATGTTTCTTCTAAATTAGCCGAGGTTATCCAAAAAGAAGTTGGAGCAAAGTCTCTTGTCTTGCATAATTTAAGTGTTTTAACAGCAGATGATGTGAAGAATGACGAAACTTACTTCACCCTTATGAAGAGAAATATTAAAACTTTAGATACCGCATTAAACACTCATAAATAAATGAGTAAGGAGGTGCCCCGAAAATCATTTGGGACACCTCCTTTATTATGACGTACTTTTCTTGTGGCATCCGTTTTTCCGCTCTATAAACACTTATTAGCCCTTTTCTCTTATGCAAATCATTTTGTATTATATTTCGATTAGCCTTTACTTGGGCTACATTACTTTCTAAAATGATTGGTTCCCATTCATTTAGATTCAACTGAATAGGATTATCGCCTTTTTTACCTTTCAAAAGCTTTGTAGGCTGTACTATTAATTGCTTTACCATTTGTTTATTTTTACTTAAAATAGACAGCTCTTTATCAAAGTTAAAATAACTATCCAATATTGGTTTTGTAAGAGCTTCAACCTTACTCGTTTTTTGTAAATCAATATAGGCTTCACTTGTAGCAGCTGGGAAACTTGTATAGTCCCAAGAGTGATCTTGTGCTAATTGGTGATCAGAAACTAAAAAATAATTATAACGTACCTCACCTTTACGATCAGGCAATGGATCATCCCATGTAACGTCGATATGATACCATGCATTATCAAGCTTTACTAAGACCCATGCGTGAAGTTGCTCCCCTACTTTTCCTGGAACATATTGTACTTCAAAGCCTAACATCTCTAACATTCGATAAAGCACTAAAGCATATGCCTGACAAACTCCCTTGTTTTCCGTAAGCAATGTGTAGGGAGAATATTGACTTCCTTTGGTTTCCTTTGAATATTCAGTAGATAGAACGATAAAATCATGTGCGGCCTGTATTTTCTGCATTTCGCTTAATCCATGCATAGGTTCAATAATATTCGTCAAAGTCTGTTCTACAAACGTTTCCTCTTCCTGCGAAATATGGTAGGTAAACTCAAATCTAATGACAATATTATCGGCGTAGCCATCATATTTCCATTTAAAACTAGAAATATTGGCGTAAATATATGGATCTTGAATAGCTTGTTTAATAAGTTCTGATAGTTCATCTTTTATTTCCGACGTATTACCAGTATAGCGAATGTCAAATTCAGTAGATAATTGCATGACTTGTTTTTGAATTAGATGTTGTAGTGTTTCTATTGAATCGGCAGTTGCAATATTCTTTTGTTCATAGTTTGCGAATACTTGCACATGACTCATTTGTAGAACAAATAATATAATGACAACATTATATATATATTTTCTCATATGAGTCTTTCTCCTTTACTAACTAGTTTATGCCTGTCATTTCTTATTATGTTAATGAATGATTAATTTAATCCTAAAATTTCACTAAAAATGACTTACCAATTATCCCTCGGCATAATTGCGTTCAGAATCGGCTTTAACTTCTTTCATAGGGTTGAAAAAAACATTGAAATTAAGGTGGCATATTAAATAAAAAATATGCCCTTTAGCAAAACGTGGAGTTGATTTCCTTTCCGGCTGGGCGCTTTGCCGCTGACGCTTCGCTTTCGCGCAGAGCAGAGCTTCCTGGGGGCGTCCGATGAGCCGCTTCGCTTCGCTCCAGGGTCTCATCTGTGACGCTGATCCCCAAGGAGTCGCCCAGCCTCCACTCCAATCAACCACTTCACATAGTATGTATCTTTTGATATGTTATTGATAAACATAAAAGAAAACCACTAATAATAATAACGGGTTCTCTTGTTGGGGGAGTTATTTTAAAAACCCACAAACAGCAATACTTTTCTCATTCTATATAATTAAAAATAAACACAAAAAAGAGCATCGATTCCGATGCTCTTCTAGTTTGAAAATTTATCAATTTCTTTTTGTCTCTGTAATTTTAGGCTCATCATATGAAATAATATCGATTATATGGTTCAAACAAGGAATTTGGTAGTGAACGAACTGCTTCTCAGGAAATATATCTTCAGCAATTGTTCCTGCTTTAATAAAATCCAAGTATTTACACCTATCAATAAATACCTGCAGTGAATTTTCTTCTGGTTCAAAATTTATTTAAATATATACCCTTTAAATTTCATCAAATCTTGAAAATTCATTGCTTCCCCATTATGAAGAATTCTATTTGTATTAGTCCATTAATTTTCGACGAAGTAGCTTGTTGGCACCGTTTCGAGGGAGCTTGTCCGTAACAATAATTTCTTTTGGTATTTTATATTTCGCAAGCTTCTTTTGACAAAATGCTTGTATTTGTTCTACCTGTATTTCTTCTTTTAATACAACAAAGGCGATTGGTACCTGTCCCCAAGCATCATCATCGATCCCGCATACTCCCGCTTCCTTAACAGCAGGGTGTGTAAGTAGGACATTTTCGATTTCAGCAGGATAAATATTTTCTCCACCTGAAATAATTAAATCCGCCCGACGATCAATGACAAATAAATAACCTTCTTCATCTATATAACCAATATCCCCTGTATGGAGCCAGCCATCAATCGTTGCACCTTTTTCGCCAAAACGACCAATGTATCCTGGTGTAACATGTGGGCCACGTATGCAAATTTCTCCTTCACCATTGTCATTCTGCTCAGCAATGCGAATTTGATTAAAAAATAATGGTTTTCCTGCAGAACCAATTTTTTGCATCGCATCTTCATTTGCTAATGTTGCAGTTTGTGACGAAGTTTCAGTCATACCATACGTTTGAGCTACGGCTAAATTTAATGCATGTGCTCTCTTTAAATAATCTACTGGCACAGGTCCACCACCCGCTAGCATCATTTTAAATTTTGGTGAAGCTTGTGCATTTTTCTGTTCAAGGGTATGTAGAATCCTTTCCAATGTTACAGCAACTACTGACATATGTGTAACCTCGCCATCCATTATATTTTGTGAAATGGCTTCTGCATCAAATTGATCATATAAATGTACTTTATTGCCATACAACAATGAGCGCACTAAAATAGAAAAGCCACTAATATGAAAAAGTGGTACAGCACATAACCAAGTATCGTCCGCATGCAAACCTATATTTAAAACGGAGGCAGTTGCACTTGCCTGATGATTTCCAACTGTTTGACAAACCCCTTTTGGAAAACCAGTAGTGCCAGATGTATACATAATCGATGTTGTTTGGTTTATAGACCATTCTTTCGTAATATCAATAGCCACTTCTGTACTTTTTTCTATAGTAGAAAATAAATAATATGACGTATGTGATGGTAATTTTTCTATATCCTCATCTGCAATTAATACCGCTACAGCCTCTGAATCCTCTAGCTGATAGGCAATTTCATCCTGTGTTAGCCTACGATTTAGCATGACCATTTCACATTGTAAATGCATACACGCGTACATCATAATGACAAGGGAAGGCTTACTCGGCCCCATTATGGCAATACGGTCTCCTTGCTTAATATCCAGTGCTGTAAGTTGACGAGCACGTTTTAAAGATAGATCATTTAATTCTCGAAATGTCCAAGTCTGCCCATTATATGTTAAACCGTTTCGTAAAGGTGTTAAATACGCTCGCTGTAAAATCCAATTTAGATACATCTCTTTATTCCTCCAATCAGCCTTAATCTTACCGCTTTATCGCATCATCCGTCTATTTGTTAGTTTGAGGAGATATGTCCATTGCTTTGATGAGGTAATCCGTTGCTTTGACATGTCTATTCGGTGCTCTGACACGGTGTTCCGCTGCTAAAGCAGGCTGTTTCACCGCTAATGCACCGTTGTCCGCCGCTAAGCCGTAACTCTTTCCGTTGCTCTAGCACAAGTCTATCCATCTCGCTACTTTAGATATACAAAAAGCTCGTATCTCATTAAGATACGAGCCGTTAAACGCTTCAGATAATCAAGGGAATCTTGGGAATTGACCGAAATCTGGTTGACGTTTTTCTTTGAATGCGTCACGACCTTCTTTAGCTTCATCTGTTGTGTAGTAAAGAAGAGTAGCGTCGCCAGCCATTTGTTGAAGACCTGCTAAACCATCTGTATCTGCATTCATTGCTGCTTTTAAGAAGCGTAGAGCAGTTGGAGACATTTGTAGCATTTCTTCACACCATTGTACAGTTTCATCTTCTAATTGCTCATAAGGAACAACTGTGTTAACTAATCCCATATCAAGTGCTTGCTGTGCATCATATTGACGGCAAAGGTACCAAATTTCACGCGCCTTTTTATGACCGATAATACGTGCAAGATAGCCTGAGCCATAACCAGCATCGAATGAACCAACTTTTGGTCCAGTTTGTCCAAAGCGAGCGTTGTCAGCAGCAATTGTTAAGTCACAGACAACGTGTAATACGTGTCCACCACCGATTGCATAACCTGCAACCATCGCTACTACAGGTTTTGGAATAACACGGATTAAACGTTGTAAATCAAGAACGTTTAGACGTGGGATCTCATCTTCACCAACGTAGCCACCATGACCGCGTACTTTTTGGTCTCCACCTGAACAGAAGGCATGCTCACCTTCACCAGTTAAAATGATAACTCCAACATTTTTGTCATCACGTGCACGTGAAAAAGCATCGATCATTTCCATTACCGTTTTTGGTCGGAATGCGTTGCGCACTTCTGGACGGTTGATCGTAATTTTTGCGATACCGTTATAGAACTCATACTTAATGTCTTCATAAGTATGTAAACTTGTCCATTGACGTGTCATTGAATTGCCTCCTAATAATTAAATTCGTCTCGTTCAAAATCGAGGCGGTAACGTAAAATTTTATTACGATCAATTATGCCTCGGCATAATTGCGTCTGGAATCGGCTTTGTGCAATCACAAAGAATTCCTTTCCGATTCCATGACATCCGCCGGAGGCTTTAACTTCTTTCATTGGTGTTGAAAGAAGTTAAATACTCCTCTACTATTGTAGCAAACTGAGCGGGATTTTCCACATGAATTGCATGGCCAACGTCATTTACTGTCGTATGCTTGGCATTTTTTAATAACGCTTTCATTTCTAGAGCGATTTTACAAAATTTCTCATCTAAGGAGCCTGTAATTAATAGAACAGGAATATCAAGCTTCTCCAATGACATCCAATTTGATGGTTGGCTACCTGTACCAATCCCTCGTAAGCTACCTGCCAAGCCTTCCTCCTTCTGAGAAAGTCGCTCTAACCTAATCGCTTCTTGTACACTGTGCGGTAAACGCTTTTGAGATTCAAACAAAGGAATGTTCTCCCATGTATTAACAAATGATAACAAACCGTTACTAATTATTTTTTCAGCTAGAGCATTATCCCGCTCACGACGTTCAGAACGTTCCTTTGAGGTTCTTAAACCTGGCGAAGCACTTTCTAAAATTAGCTTTTCAATACATTCAGGGTAGGAGATTGCATACGATATTGCAACTCTCCCTCCCATTGAATAACCTAACAGCGTAAATTTCTTGAGCTGTAGCTGGCCAAAAACTTCCTCTAAATCTTGGATTTGCTCTTGCATTGAGAAACGACTAATTTGCTGAGGTATAGCTGTTTGACCATGACCAATTAAATCAATGGCAATAACTCGGATACTCGGCAGAGCTTTCGCTAAATTTTTCCATGTAGCCGTACTACCTGTAAAACCATGTAATGCCACGAGCGTTTGCTCCGCTTCTTCATTCCAGATTTCCACGCATGTTTCAAGCCCGCGAATCATTAGCTTTGCCATGCTTTTAACCCCGCATTAATGCGATTCCACAGTGCCCGATGCGCATAGACATTTTCCTCACGATCCGTGAAAATTTCGATTAAGCGCAGTGGGCGTTTTTTTATCGTAGTGAACTTTATTGATAGCTCTGAAATATCTTCTACGCGTATATAGTCCATATCGTACATATTGGCAATATCACGGAATTCAAGGGCAGTTGGCGTGCCAAATAAATCTTCATAATGTGCCTCAACTTTGGATTGAGGTAAATAAGAGAAAATACCGCCGCCATCATTATTCATAACGATAATTGTCAGATTGCATTCCTGGTATCTTGAAGCAATTAGACCGTTGACATCATGTAAAAAGGCTAAATCACCAATAAGCAAGTAGGTCTCACGGTTATTTCCTTGACTAAAGCCCATTGCAGTTGACACGACGCCATCAATACCATTCGTTCCACGATTTGCAACAATACGAATATCCTTCGGTGTTGCCATTAAAAACGTATCAATATCGCGCACTGGCATACTGCTACTAACAAAAATATCACTGCCATTAGGGATTATTTTTAGTAATCGACTTACCATTGCTCCTTCATCAATCGCACCATCAGAATAGTGTTCAATATACTCTAGTGCAATATCATTGGCATCCTGCCACTCAGCTAAATACTCTGCTTCTAATGCTGTTTCAAGGATCTCTAATTGTGTGAGCCACTCACCAATACTTGCATGAACAAAATGAGTAGATACACCTGTAGCATCACGGAACATCGGATCTTCATCGACAACAATATAAGCATCAGGCTGAGATTTAGTAATAAATTGCATGATAAATTTAGAAACAGGCTGTGCTCCTAAACGTAGTACCGTATCTGGTTCAACTAATGCTTTAAAATCTTCACTTTTCATAATTGCATCGTACGTTGTGATAACATATGGCAGACAATCCTCTGGGACAGATGCTCGCATATTGGATAAACTCTCGACAATAACCGGCCATTTTAATTTTCGAACAAATTCCCACATGATTGTTAAATCTGTACCAAGGGCTAGCTCACCAATAATTACAAAGCCTTTTTTTGTTGCACTTAAAATCTCCGATAGCTCCTGTTGAGTCGCCATAGAAGGTATTAACTGCCCCATGCTACTGTGCTTAAATGTCGCTTCTGGGAGTTCCTCGCGAAAATCAATCAACAAAGGTTCTCTGAACGGTACATTAATATGCACTGGTCCAAATGGTGCGCTCATGGCAATCGCTACCGCACGTGCAATATGGCGCTCGATAAACGGCAATGTTGGTGCTGCATCATCTGCCAACGGGAAATCCACGCTCCACTTGACTTGCGTGCCATATAAATTCGGCTGATTAATAGCCTGTGGTGCACCAACCTCTCGCAATTCATGTGGTCGATCAGCTGTGATGACGATTAACGGTACTCGAGCATAGCTTGCCTCAACAATGGCAGGAAAATAGTTTGCCGCAGCTGTTCCCGATGTACATAAAAGAACAACAGGTTTTGCTGTAGCCTTTGCAATTCCTAGCGCAAAAAAGGCAGCAGATCGCTCATCAACCTGACGATACATTTGGAGCTGTTTCGTTGAAGCAAATGCATAAGCTAAAGGTGTCGAACGTGAGCCAGGGCTGACAACAACGTTTTCAACACCAGCTTGCACTAATGATGCTACCACTTTATAAACATAGTCCGTTAAAATTTTCCGTTCACTCATGTAATTGTCCTCCTAGCGCACGTAGCATTGGACGGAATTTCACTAATGTTTCCTCATATTCAGATTGTGGCTCTGAATCTGCTACAATACCGCCACCCGCATATAAATAAGCTTTGTCATTAAGTAAAGCAGCCGAACGAATGGCCACTGCAAATTCCCCATTACCTTCAGCATCTATCCAACCAATTGGAGCAGCGTAAAGTCCACGATTCATAGGCTCATACTTACGTATAGCTGCCATTGCCTCTTTTCTTGGCACACCACCTAAAGCTGGCGTTGGATGCAAAGATTTTGTCAGTTGTAATATTGTTGCTTCATTTTCCAACTGACCTTCTACAGGTGTATATAAATGTTGTATATCTCTAATCTTTAGTAGGCGAGGGCTATCCGGTATTTTCATCTCTACACAATTTTTACGGAATGTTTCCGCAATCATATCGACAACATATTGATGCTCACCACCATTTTTCGAATCATTTAATAAACTTTGTCCATAGGCTTCATCTTCCTCTGCTGTCTTACCACGTTTAATAGAGCCTGCAACACAAGATGAAAAGGCGCGGCCCTTTTCTACTTTGACAAGACGTTCAGGGGACGCACCAAAGAACAATATTTCTTGACGTTCTAAACCAAATAAATAGCTCTCTGGCTGCTCATGAATAATTTGTGATAGCACCTGTGGTGAGGAAACTTGTTCTTTAAATTGCAATGCTAGTGAACGTGCAATAACGACTTTATCTGCCTTCTTCTGCTTAATCAATGCTGTTACTTGGTCAATCGAAGCTAAATATGGCTCCTTATATGGTTCAAAATAACTTGTTATTTCAGGCTTTGAATACGTTTTCACTTCTTTTACCTGAGCAGCATGAATTAAATGATCTCGCTCTTTACGTAGCGCTTCAAATTGAGACTCTGCCTGCTCATTTTCTGAAATAAGATGAATACTTACAAACGCTTTGTCATCACGGATGACAAGCTGATATGTTGCGAGCGCAAAATAAGCCTCTGGAAAGTCTGTCCACTCCCCAGTTACATCATTTTGTGGATCGAATGTAAATCCGCCAAACAAAATTGGCTGTAACTCGCTTTGACCCTTAACACAGTTTTTCGTTAAGCTTTTCCATTCCGCTTCTACCGCATCAAAGCGATCATTTTTGGCGTTATTTTGAATTGTATAGGCATGTCCTAGCCCTACTAATGTCATTGTTTTTTCTCTATTTTGCCAATAAAATCGTTCACCTTTATAATGCTCCTCGCCCGCCGCATAAAATGCGAGCGCCGATAAGCGACTTACTTCAATTGTTTCCATATAAAAATGAAGGCTTTGGCCCAAAGAGTCCACTTCTACCTCTGTGGCTTGGTACCACTTCTGTTGCATGAAAATTACCTCCGTTGTTGCAATGTACATAATGAATGACGCACGGTATGTTTTGTACTCGTTCTACACTTTCAGTCATAAATATCAACCACTTTGGCTTTTCTTGAAGCACAAATTGACCAAGACTTTGCATAATGAAGTGAGCGTTTGTACTTTTTCCACATCGTATTTCTTTTGTTAAAATAGTTGTCATTGTTTGTTTGCTAGCCTATTTTTCGTACTGTTGCTATTATCTTAATTATTATTTTCAGTTCATAAATGCATGTACTATTGTATCATTTTTTTTAACTGAACTGTATGTAATAAGCTGTGAACCTACCCAATTTCTCATTCTTCGTATAAAATAGGAATAGTCTACAACATTTGAAGGAGAGAAAGACCTTATGACAAAAGTCATTGAAGCTGATAGGGGTTTTAAAGTTTGGTGGCATTTAACACGTCCACACACTTTAACCGCTTCATTCGTTCCAGTATTTTTAGGAACAGCGATTGCCTTAGCAATTGAAAAACAAACAATTGATTTTGGACTATTTTTTGCTATGCTCATTGCAAGTATGCTTATACAAGCAGCAACAAATATGTTCAATGAATATTACGATTACAAATTAGGATTAGACAATGAAAACTCTGTCGGTATCGGCGGAACTATTGTACGTCACGGTGTTCAACCAAAAACAATTATGATGATTGCCTTAAGCTTCTATGCAATCGCTATGTTGCTTGGCATTTACATATGTGCCTCAACCTCTTGGTGGCTTGCTGCTGTCGGGCTTGTTTGTATGCTTATTGGTTTTTTATATACTGGAGGACCATACCCAATAGCCTATTCACCATTCGGGGAACTTGTATCTGGCGCTGTTATGGGAATGGGGATTGTCTTAATCGCCTTTTATATTCAAACGCTTACAGTAACATTTGATGCAGTTATGCTTTCAGTACCGAGTATGATTTTAGTTGGGGCTATCATGCTGTCCAACAATATTCGTGATATCGTTGGCGATACAGAAGGTGGTCGTAGAACGCTTGCTATTTTAGTAGGTCGAGATAATGCCATTTCTGTGCTATCAGGCTTTTTTATCGTTTCGTACTTATGGGTAATCGCTCTTGTAGCAATTGATGGTATTACATTTTGGGCTCTAATCATTTTCTTAAGCGTTCCAAAGCCTCTTCGTGCTATTCAAATTTTCCGCGATAAAAAAGAAGCAAAAGAAGTTATGCCTGCGATGAAATTTACAGCGCAAACAAATACATTCTTCGGCTTCCTCTTAGGAATCGGTTTATTAATTCAATATTTCTTTTATTAAGATACGAAAATGCAGCAGCCTTAACGGGCTTCTGCATTTTTTACATAACGTCGAAAATTATTACTCGCAAGACCACGAACTTCTTCGATTGAAAAATGTTCACGTAACGCCTCTAATAAATTTTGTACCTCTCCTGCGTGTGCTAATCCTTTTACAGTAGCATCTATTCCATCGAAGTCTGAACCTAGTCCAAGGTGCTCTACCCCTACTATATTCGCTAGATGCTTCACATGCGCTACTAAATCATCCATCGTAGCATTATCAAGGATAAAAGGCGGATAGTAAACGACATGAATATGGCCACCATGCTTGATAAGTGCTTTTGCCTGAGCATCCGTTAAATTTCTTGGATGATCACAAATTGCACGTGCATTACTATGGCTCGCAATGATATGCTTCGAAAGTGGCAGGACATCCCAGAAGCTTTGTTCATTTAAATGTGAGACATCGATAATAATATCTCTCTCATTTAGCAAGTTTATAACCTCTTTACCAAATGGTTTTAAACCAAGACTTGCATCCTGTTCAGCACCGTGGGCCACAGCATTTTCTTCATTCCACGTTAGGCCAACAAGCTTTACACCTGCATCTAATATGGCAGAAAGCTTTGCTAAATCTTTACCGACTGGACCACAGCCCTCTAAGCTTAAAATTGCGCCAATTTCATGTGGAGCTAAAGTATCTAATTGCGACCAATCAGTAATATGCACCATACCCTCAGTTTGTAATACATGTGTATGAAAAGCTTCGATTTGCCGCACTGCCTCTAAAAATTGCATATTTTGCGGAATTTTAGGGTCAATAAAAATAGCAAATACTTGTGCCTTAACCCGCCCTAATTGTAATCTCTCTCGATTGGCATGCAAACGCACATCATCTTCAAATTTTGCCGCTTCTAAAGTTGATAATTTCAATAGAGCATCGCAGTGTAAATCAATTATATCCATATCCTCACCCCATACAGCTATTATACTGCCTGTGAGTGAAAATGCTTACTAACTTTTATCTTGAGGTGTATCAGAAGAGCCAAATTCCTCAAGTTCAATGAAATCATCCGATTTTGGGGTAGAAGACAACACATCTTCCTCCACTGGCCTTAAATTATCTTCTTTTTGCTCCGCATGTTCAACACACGTCAATGCTTTCGGCATAGCTTCTAAGCGACCAATAGGAATCTCCTCACCACATACAGCACATTTACCATATGTACCTTCCTCCATCGCTTGAAGTGCAGCCTTTATTTCCTCAGCATTGTCCCCACGGTGCTCATCAATCGCCATTTCCGTTAGCTGATCCGTTAAATCACTCGCATTGTCAGCTGGATGATTATCATAATTAGATAGCTCTGTCGCTTGCGGACGCTCTGATTCCTCAAGTTGCTGTTCTATTTCCTGTAGTTCCTGCTCTAATTGCTTTTTTAATTTTTCCATTACTTGTGGGTTCAAAAAAATCTCCTCCTCATGCCTTCATTTTTTCCTAAATAAATATTTCTAAAACATTAAAGCATGAGAAGGAATCACTTTTTTTTTCGTATAATTACGCCAATGCGAAATTAATTATGGCATCATGTAAAAATATTGTGGCTCCCTGAGAAACGCGCTCATCATAATAAGCTGTAAATCGTTCATCTGCTATATACATCTGCGCTATACCAGCATGTGCCTCCTTAGAATATTGTGACCATGAAAAGCTAAGCCAACGCTTATGAAGCTCTGCTACCTCCATTGCTACATCATTTTTCGTATCGCCAATTTCCATCGCTTCTTTTAAACGCTTAAATAATTGCTGTTCTAGCTGCTGCATTGCCTCATACTGTTCCTCCGTCATATTCATTAGCTTAGCATTCGATGCATCAACCGTCTTGTTACCATATTTCCCACGAATTTCTTCACCATATTGCTTTTCATTTTCCTCGATTAGCTTATCTTTAAATCCATTAAATTTCTCTTCATTTGTCATTGGTTGTTCCTCCTCAATAGATTGAATGGTTTTTTCCACTGTTTGTAATATTTTTTCCAGCTGCTCCTTGCGTTTCAGTAAGGCTACACGATGGATTTTGAGTGCCTCTGTATGTTGGAAATTAGGCGCTTGAATAATTTCCTTAATGGTTGCTAATTTCATATCTAATGCTCTATAAAATAAAATTTGCTGGAGCATATCAACTTCAAACTGTCCGTAAAATCGATAGCCCGCTTCATTAGTTCTTGCTGGCTTCAGTAATCCAATTTCATCGTAATAACGTAGCGTTCTTGTGCTAACCCCGGATAATTGGGCAAGCTCTTGAATTGTATATTCCACACTTTCACCTCCACTATAACTACTGTAAATGTTTACGCAACGTTAAGGTCAAGAAAAAATACATAGGTCTTAACGAATTCAATACATGTAAATGAAAAAAGCAAACTAGAACATTTTATTTTCACTAGTTTGCTAATTCTTCAATTAAATTTTCGCATATTTCCCATGCCACACAATATTTCTGTAGTTTTCTATATCTGTGTCACCTTCAGTGTTAATAAACAATACTTGAGAATTTTCATCTAATTGTAATGTATCCTTCAGTTCCGTATATTGCTCATTCGTCATCAATTCATAAAAACATCCAACTGGGGCAGCTCCAGATTCTCCAGCAATAATTCGTGCATCTGTTGCTAGTGGGTTTCCAAGAATGCGCATACCCGTTGCAGCAACTTCCTCATCACAGCAAATACTCACCTTCGTATAAGTCTTTAACAGGTCCCAAGCAAGTGGATTCGGCTCACCACATGCAAGACCTGCCATAATTGTTTGCATCTCTCCACCAACCGTTACAAACTGCTCAGCTCCTGCCTTAAAGCTTTCATAATAGCAATTCGCTACAAAAGGCTCAACTAAGACAAATGTAATCTCTTGCTCATAATATTGTTGTAAAAAAGCTACAACTGCACCAGCAAAAGATCCAACCCCAGCTTGTAAAAATACATGGGTAGGTGCTTTTTCCAACTGCTCAACTGCTTCTTTTATTAGTGTAGTATAGCCTTGCATAATCCATAACGGGATTTCCTCATAGCCTTCCCACATCGTATCCTGAATAACAATCCAGCCATTTTCTGTTGCTAGTTGTGAAGTATAACGAACTGTATCATCATAATTCATTGTCGTTATTTCAGCATATGCACCTTCATTTTTAATATTTTGGAGGCGCTCCTCTGCACTACCAGCAGGCATATATATGCGAGCTTTCAAACCAAGCTCTCTAGCAGCCCAAGCCACTCCACGACCATGATTACCATCTGTCGTTGAAATAAACGTTAAGTCTCCTAGCTGCTCCTTTACTTCTGGTGATTTAAGCTGCTCAAACGATAGCTCATTAATATTTCTATCTAACTTTTTGGCAACGTACTGCCCAATTGCATAAACACCGCCTAATACTTTAAATGCATTTAAGTCAAATCGATAAGATTCATCTTTTACAAAAATACTTTGTACCCCAACTAATGATGCAAAGGCATGTAAGCTACGTAATGGAGTGCTTTCAAATTTTTCATATGTACGCTGAAATCTACCAACACGATCTACTTGTTCCAGTGAAAAATTACATAGAAAAGGTACTACTTGTTCTACGTTCTTTTGTAACAGATATTGTTGGTTGTTAGTCCATAATAATTTTCCCATCCATATCCCCCTAGCTTTTGTTCTATTTTCATCTTAGCTTATAGAATCACAAAACAAAATACTATACATTGCTATATTACATAATTTAGGCTCCTCACCATATCGTGTAGTTGATTTCTGTTCCAACTGGGCGCTTTTATCGCTGCCGCTTCGCTTTCGCGCAGAGCAAAGCTTCCTGGGGCGTCCAGCCTCCACTCCAATCGATGATGAAACCTTTCATGAAGCTTGTCGTATATATACCATTAAATCAAATTGGAGGTATATAATGGATATTCCTTGCAAGATAGCGATAATTGGAGGAACAGGGACAGTAGGAAGGTATATAGCAACTCATGCAATAAAAAAAGGATATCATGTTCGTATGCTTGTTAGAAATCCAGATAAGTTACTGTATAAAAATGCCAAAATAGGATTAGTGAAAGGGCAGGTTCAAGATATAGAAAACATCCAAGAACTTCTTAAAGATTGTCAAGTTGTTATTAATACATTTGGTCAACCACCTAAAGAGGAGCCCATTTATAGCAAAGTTACTACTAATATTTTTAAAGTGATGAAAGAGTTAAACATTAATCGTTATATAGGTGTTTCCGGTGGTTCTCTAACGATTAAAGAGGACAAAAAAAGCATGATGAATCGTTTTGGAGCAAAGATATTTGAAGTTTTCTTTTCGAAAATGATGCAGGATAAAAAATTAGAATGGGAATTTTTATTAAATAATAAACATATCAAATGGACATTAATTAGATTGCCGTTTGTAAAAGATAGCTTAACATCGAAACAGATAAAGGAAAACCTTACTGATATGCCTGGTACAAAAATTACAAATCAAGATATAGCCACTTTTATCATTGATCATATAGATAATACAAAGTACGTACACAAAGCACCGTTTATCTCCCATTAATATACTAACAATAAAATGACATAGAAAAATAGCATGCTGAAAATGTATCTAGCATGCTATTTTTATTGACAATAATGATGTCTTAGGAAATTCTTGTTTAATCACTTTTATTTATCTTTGTACTATAAATGTTTGTGGAATGGAGTTTAAATCCAACTTATTCTCATTTTCATCCGTAATCGAATTATTTGCGGAAGCTTTAATCGAAATAGTTCTGCCGTTTTCAAATAAATTACTCTGCGTTGTTCTAATTAGCACAACTTTATCATTACTTTGTGATTTAGTGCTACTAACTATTACCGGTACACCATTCACTTCAATATTAAAGTCCGAACCATAAACGTTCTTTACAGCCTCGCTGAAAGTAAGCTCTAATGTTTCTGAATTGCTAACCTTAACATCTATAACCTTTGGTGCAATATTTTCTTTAAGGTTAATTGATGTTCGCACCTCGTCGAATGATTCCAAAGAGTTTGCTGCTCTTAAGCCTCTAATCGTGATATTACGTAAGCCACTATAATAATTCGAATCCTTTTTTAATGTAAGCTTAATACGATTTAAAGCGGATCCCTCTACAACTGCACTCTCTACCAGAGCATTATCAATACTATAATTTTGAACGTTTTGAGCAAGTTCTGGCTCAACAGGATAATTGAAATTTAAATAAACAATATTATTATCTTTTATTGAATATGGATCTGTTACAGATGTTTGAATTGCATTGGACGGCAATAATGCAAGTTTATTATTATTAATATTTAAATCACCATTACGTGTAAACTTAATATTTCGCACTTCAGTGACTGGCACACCGTATAAATTTGTAACATTAAATAAATTTAATTTGCCATCGTAAAGAGCTCCCTTTTTATCACGACTAACTAGCAATCCTGCCATTCTAACACGTAATTTCGTAGGTTGATCTTTTACGATATGAATATCACTTTGAGACCCTATTGATACCTCATACGAAATGTAATTATCCATATAGCTTCCAGTAAATGATGCTTTTGCGCCAGCTCCTAGCTTCACTGACTTATCGAAAGTTAATTGTAAATATTCTACACTATCCTCGTATACAATTTCAGAATTAATTAGGGCAGGCGCCTTATCATCTCTTATAAAGTTATGATCTTTTGAAAATGTTGCCGTTTCACCTGATAAGTCGGTAATTACACGACCAGTAGCTGTAGCAATCGTTGTAATTCCTAGAAGCGTACTTCTTGGATCCACCGTCACATTAAATAAACGACCATTTTTCGGATCTTTCTCTACAGTATTTACGGAAATTGAATACTGACCGCTTTTTACTGAAAGATCGGATGGAGAAAGTGATTGAATATCCTCTGAGAACAATAGCTGGAACGTATTTGGTCCAGTTTGTGTTACAGAAGATAGTGTCGGCGGAACTCCATCCTTATCTCCCTTTTTCACTGTTACGGTAGAAGAGTTTGGTGAAATTATGTTCCCTGCTAAATCTGCTGCCCCTACGAATGTAATTTGGATAGGTGTACTAGGAGCTAAATAAACACCATTTACTGTTGCAGCTGATAAATCAAAAGTTGCTTCAGTTGCGTTTTGCTCAATACTTCCTACTACATTCGCTACCTTTGTACCATTTGCTAATGTAAATTGAATGCGTTCATTCGGGAGTGCTGCCATTGGCTTAGAAAACTGCACTTTAACGATTGAAGAATTGTTTCCTTGCGTTGTTCCTAAAATCGTAGGCGATTGTGTATCCCCAGCAATAACAAAGTTCGCATCTACTTTTTGAAGCACTAAGCCCTTTTCAGATTTGATGTTATTAAACACATAACGATGTGTACCTTTTAATGGCTCATTCATTGTAAAGATGATTGATTTTCGATCTGCACTGATTTCTGTTTTCACTACAGATAGTGCTTTTAAAGTATCCACATTAGAGAAAGCTACAATATTATCCTGTAATTTCCCATCTACTTTGAGCACAGACAGTGGGTCAATTGCTTGGTTGAAAACAACTTTAATCTGAGAGGCATTAATCCCCTCAATTGATTGTACTTTTAGCTCATTGACTTCATATGTAACAACAGCGGAATATGGTTTGTCATTAATTTTAAAATCTACCTTCGTCTCCACATTTTCAGTAAGTGGCTTTGCTAATGTTACCTTATGGCTTGTCCCATCTGTTAATGTCACCTGTAGTGTATTTGCATCTACAACTTTAACTGTTTGGATGAGTAATGGCACTTCAGGTTCCTTAAGCATATCATTGATATTCGTCATCGAACGATGTAAAAATGACGCAAATTGACCACGTGTTAATGTGTTTTTCGGATTAAATGCCTTTACATTTGTAATTTTTGCATATTCTAACGCGATGATGGCTTCACGATTTTCTGGTAAAGCTAAATTTAAATCTGTAATAGAAGATTTATAGTTATCTTTTTTATACATCGCAATTAAATTGATATCGTAAACTTTTTCAATCGCACGTACTAAAATAGAAGCCATTTGTTCACGTGGGATATACTCAGAAGGTAATAACTTGTTGTTAGTCCCTTTGAAAATACCAGTATCATTTATAAGCGCAGCGTATTGTAGTAATTCTTTATCTTTTGAAGATGTAGGCAAGTCTGTAAAACGTACTTTCTTATTGTAGTCTGCTGGCACTTGGAAGTGTTCTG
Organism: Lysinibacillus sp. NPDC094177; assembly: GCF_050279145.1. NCBI lineage: Bacteria > Bacillati > Bacillota > Bacilli > Caryophanales > Bacillaceae > Lysinibacillus > Lysinibacillus sp. NPDC094177. Next base: position 193,174 of record NZ_JBNNTW010000008.1, read on the forward strand.
ATACAAGCCATTTTCCTAAAAATTTCGTTACATTGCCTTTCGTAAGGACGGCATTTGGCTTAAATGTGCCGTCTTGATATCCACCTACAATTTTTAAATCTGCTAATGCCAAAATAGCCTCTTTATGATCACTTTTTGCAATATCTGTAAAGCTGGCTGCACTTGCAGTAGGCACAACAGCCGCAGCAACTAATGCAGCAGTTGCCGTACTCATAATCCATTTACTTTGCTTTTTTTTCATATTTATTACCTCCAACTAATTCTATTCATTCCCATTATAAAAGAAAGATAGATTTATTCCAAAGGATATACCAATATTATAGTGATTTTCCATGGATTATTTGTCCAAAGAAAGTGCGCTTAGCAAATTTAAATTATATTTAATTTTTTCTATATGAAATTGCATAATTTTATTGCTTATATTTGATAGAGACGAGGAATATAAAGTATGGTTTTTAGAGCCTTTTTTATAGTATAGAGCCATGGTTAAACAAATCTTACATGCGGTTGTCTCTGAACGGGATAAACAAAAGGATGTTAGTCACAACGAATGACACGTTCGTATGGAAGAATTGTTATTCTGATAGCTCAGTGAAGTCGAAGGAACGGGCTTATTCGACTCCTATTTGAACGACTATTCTAACCACAACAGCGGATCGTAGAAAGGATTTTTAGACGTTTTCACATATTAGAGGGAGGAATTGAAAATTGATATCTATTTTGCTAAGCATATTTTTCTTAGTGGTGTGGGAAATAATAGGAATACGGAAAACTTTCTTCTTGAGTGCTACCCGTAGAAAAACAATTTTAATGAGTTATTAGAGGAAAGTTTTATCGAAGTCTTTCACAAATTTAATAACGTATTAGTTAGATTATGTTACACATAATTAAAAAAATGCAGTAGATGTAAGATACATCTACTGCATTTAGTATGACCCGTACGGGATTCGAACCCGTGTTACCGCCGTGAAAGGGCGGTGTCTTAACCACTTGACCAACGGGCCAATGGCGGAGAAGGAGGGATTTGAACCCTCGCGCCGGTTACCCGACCTACACCCTTAGCAGGGGCGCCTCTTCAGCCTCTTGAGTACTTCCCCACAAAAAAAATGGCTCCGAAGGCAGGACTCGAACCTGCGACAACCTGATTAACAGTCAGGTGCTACTACCAACTGAGCTACTTCGGAATAATGGTGGGCCTAAA
>NZ_JBNNTW010000009.1:0-189296 GCF_050279145.1 Lysinibacillus sp. NPDC094177
CGCCAGCGTTCGTCCTGAGCCAGGATCAAACTCTCCATAAAAAGAAATTTGATTAGCTCAAATTGTTTTGCTGGCATCATGTTTGATGTCCAAAATTTTGTTTCGTTCACTAACTCAAGGTTAGCTACTAAAAGCTTTATTGATTACGTTTTGCTTGTTCAGTTTTCAAGGTTCATTTTTTCTTTTACTGTGTCATCTCTTGGCGACTTATACATAATAACATCGATTAATCATGAAAGTCAACACTAAATCATAAGTTTTTTTAAGAACTTTATTTTTTCTTATCAATTATGCCTCGGCATAATTGCGTCCGGAATCGAGTTTGTGCTTGCACAAAGAACTCCTTTCCGATTTCCGTGACATCCACCGGAGGCTTTAGGCCAACACGAAGTTGGTCACTCAGTCGTTGCCACAGGACGTGGCGTTCTTAGACTGAGTTCCTCTATTTCAGCGGATGTTTGGACACCCACTGAAAAGTAGCTTAAACCTGCATTCATCTCACCACCTATAGAGGTGGGAAACTTCTGTAGCTGACGCTTTGCTTTTGCTACAAAAGACATTTGTAGCTGACGTTTCACTTTCGCTACGAAAACACTTGCTGAAAGAAGTTAAAAATATAGAAACGAGGTTGTTATAATGGTTCGTAAAACGTTGATTTCATTGATTTTCATCGTAATACTGTTTATCTTTATAAAGCCGATAAATTCTACTATGATTTCTGTGTTTAACATCGCTGATGCTCCAGCAGTTGTAACAAAAGGACATTATGGTACATCACTTATTGTCGAAATTTCTTTTTCTGATGAAACCTTGTTGGACTGGCTTAAAACTGTAAAAGAACCTTATCCGCTTCTATTGTTAGATGCTGCGTGGATTGAGCGTTCACCCGAGCACATAAAAGTCATTAAAGAGCGAAAGCTGCCTACAGGATTATTAGGACCTGAGGATTCAGTGGATAAGCCAATTGATTTTGCCATCGTTCAAAAAGGTATTAATATTTACGAAAAGCATTTGCAAGAAACACCACTTTGGTTTGCAACACAAAATCACCAGTATTCTCAGGATTTACAAAATAACTTATTTCAACAACAGATGAATATACTTTCTCCCTCTCTAATTTGGAAAGGTGAAAAGACACCTAAATTACAAAAGGGAGATTTTGTTTTTATCTCTTTACACCAAAATAATAAAATCTCGTTTAAAGAGCTAAATACATTGCTACAACAAAATAAATTTATGTCGATTGAGGAAAATATATTCGGTTATAAAGTTCAAACAAAAAAATCACCATAAAGTCAAACTTTAATCAGTGGAGGTTTTCTTCATACCCACTGATTATTAGTCTTCATCAATCGGACTTTTACGGGCAGTTGATCTCCCATCTATCTTCTTTACTTTCGCTAACTTCTTTACTTTCGCTAAATTTTACGGAAAGAGTCTTGTACCTAACTTTCGGTAATACGCCCGTTAATGCAGATAAAAAAGAAGTTGCCTCCAATGATTTATAGAGGCAACTTCTTTTTTATGCATTTTTAACTTGTTCACGACGTGCTTTGCGGCGTGCTTCTAATTTTTGACGATCTTCTTCGGATTTTGCATTATATTTTGGTAATACTAATAATTGATAAGCATTTACAGCGAGTAGCGGGAATAATAATAGTGCAACATACTCGTTAATTTTTTCATCGCGACCCATTAATGCAATTGTCCATTCCAGTGTTGTAACGACAATCATAAAAAATAATGCCGAAATGAAAACATGTTTTTTTCCTGTTAATTTTACTTTTTGAATGGCTGTTGCTATAGCGCCGAATATTAATACAATTAACAAGCCAATATAGAATAACCAGCTTTGTCCATCCTTTACACCTGGCATGAAACGGAAGAATATAATATCAAAAATAGTAATAGCAATTAATAATAGCTGTACCCAATTCCATAATGTAAGTGTTCTAAAAATATTAACCCCCACTTGATGGAGCGTTAAATAAGCAAAAAAGCCTGCCTGTGCAATAACACTCATTGTGAATCCTAAGAAAACCATCCATAAAAGCCCAGCTAAAAATTCACCCCAGTGACCATTTGTTATATATGGTTGAAAGAAGTCCCATCGAATAAATAAACTGCAAATTCCGTTGACTGCGCCCCCAACGAGCATTGCAAAAAAGAAAAACTTTGCCCAATTTCGTATCGTCACAACTAAAAGTCCCCCAATTTCTCAATGTATATCTGTCCTTATTTTAACAATGCATTGTTAAAAAAGCTATTTCTCATCCTAATCAATACATAAAGTCATCATAAATGTGAACAATAATTGAAAGAGTCTATATATAGAAAGGGCTGATTATCGATGCGAAAATTCATCTTACTACTAATTCTAATGCTTTTTCTTTCTGCTTGTTCACAAGATAAAGCCTCTACCATGTCCTACGATGAAATAAAAAAAATAATGATCGACTCTTTACAAACTGAAGATGGTAAAAAGGCGCTGCGAAAACTTTTAGAGGACCCAAGTTTCCGTGAATTATTAGTTTTGGAGCATGATGAAGTGAAGAAGGCAACCGAGTCTACCTTGCTTTCCAAAGAAGCAGAAGACTTTTGGAAAAAGACTTTTGAGGATCCAAAATTTAAGGAAACCGTAGCTAAAAGTATGCAAAAGCAACAACAGGATATTATGAAGGAATTAATAAAAGACCCCTCTTTCCAAAAAGATATGGAGGCTTTCTTTGGCCAGCCAGATATGCAAAAGCAGTTAGAGACTATTCTAAAATCCTCCAATATGAGAAAACAAATGGAGGAGGTCGTCAAGGAAACGATTGAAAGTCCGCTTATGCAAACGAAATGGCAGGAGCTTATTAAGAAGAGTGGCGGCGAGGCAGGTAAAACTGGCGGCGGCGGTAAAAAAGAAGCTGGTGGTGGTGGTGGCAATGAGCAAAAGAGCTCTCAGTAACCACTTATATGTAAAAACGGATTTCCTCCATTGTTTGAGGAAATCCGTTTTTATTATTTATTTAACTTATTTATGATTTTCGTCGCGATATCTAAATAGATTTGGCCAGTAGTGTGTTTTTCAGCATAAACAGAAGGTGCAAAATCTTCTTCTGACCAGTCAGGTTGACCAAGAGGAATTTGACCAAGTAGCTCTGTACGCAGCTCTTCCGCTAACTTTGGACCTCCACCTTGACCGAATACGAATTCACGGTCACCTGATTTCGATTCATACCATGCCATGTTTTCAATAACACCTAAAATTTCATGGTCAGTTTGTAAAGCCATTGCACCTGCGCGAGCTGCAACGAACGCTGCCGTTGGATGTGGTGTTGTTACGACAATTTCTTTTGATGAAGGAAGCATTTGGTGAATATCTAATGCAACGTCACCTGTACCTGGTGGTAAATCCAATAGAAGATAGTCTAGCTCGCCCCATTCTACATCACGGAAGAACTGATCTAACACTTTACCTAACATTGGGCCACGCCATACAATTGGTGCGTTATTTTCAACAAAGAAGCCCATCGAGATCATTTTCACACCTAAACGATCAACAGGGAAAATTCGATTGTCTACCACTTTGGGCATATCTGTAACACCCATCATATCAGGCACACTGAACCCGTAAATATCAGCATCAATCAAGCCAACCTTCTTACCTAGACGAGCTAATGCGACAGCTAAATTAACTGATACCGTAGATTTCCCTACACCGCCTTTACCAGAGGCAATTGAAATAACTTGAACTGTGCTAAGCGGAGATAAAATATCCTGTGCTTCAGCCTCAGTTGCTACGCCACGGAAGCCCTGTAGTTGTTCTGCTGACAGCTCTTCGAAACGAATACCAACTGTATTTGCACCCGCTTCTTTCAAAACTTCAACAATTTTCATTTGTAGCTGTAATTGTTCAGGTGTATTTGTTTTAGCAATCGCAATTTTTACACTGACATGGTTCTTCTCTTCTTTTATCGCTACGTTTGTAATACCGTCTGTTTCTGCAAATGATTTATGTAAAAATGGATCTTGTAGTTGTCCTAATATTTCTCGTACTTGTTGTTCAGTTATCACGACGAACACTCCCCTTATATTATCTCAATGTTAGTATATCATAATGATTTGATTTTCGTTGGGTTGTTGCTCTATTCAATTTTAGCTAATAAATACTCTTCTATACCTTCAACAATAGCATCTCCCATTTTTTCTTGGTATTTCTTATCCGTTAATAGTGCACGTTCCTCATCATTACTTATAAACCCTGTTTCTACTAGTGCAGCAGGTACATCAGCTTTTTTCAATAAATATATTTGTTTTATAGACATTGCTTCTCGGTCAGTATTTTTCAAATTAGTGCGAATGGAACCTTGAATGCTCTTTGCTAATAATTCACTTTCAGCATGTCCCTCTTTATGATAAAACACCTGTGCTCCACGCCATTTTGTTTCAGGAATGGCATTTGCATGAATTGTAATAAAAATATCCGGCTTTTCTTTTTCTACTATGTCTTTTCTTAAAAAGATGTCCTGCTTTTTTCGCTCTCTTAATGTCCCAAACTTTTCTGATGACGCGTGTTCATCGATAACGTCTCCATCTGTTGTTCGCGTCATTACGACTGTGGCGCCTTTTTTCTTTAATTGCTTCTCCACATACTGGGCAATTGCAAGTGTAATATCCTTTTCAATTACTTCGCCCTTTGAAGCCCCTCCATCCTGACCTCCGTGTCCCGCATCAATGACAATTTTTATGCCACCTAGTGGGTCCGGTAAGAAGAAGTTACGGTTCGAAGCATTCGTTTCATATGCCACAACCACTATACTCATTAGCATAATTACTCCTAGTGCAAGCCAGCGCTTCACCCATATCCACCACCCTTTTACGATTAGTGTACGAAGTTAGTGATTGAACTATGCCTGAAAGTAGAAAAAACTCTCAAGTATTAAAATTGAGAGTTTTTTTGTAGTAGAAGGTATTATTTTAGTAATGATAAAACATCGTTAATCTATTTATAATACAAGAACTTAAGCCTTAAATTTATTATTTTAGTGTAAATTCTGGTTTAAACTTACCTGTATAAGGTTCATGCTCAACAAATACTGTTATATCCTTACCATCTTTATCTTTACCAGTTCTTTTATACGTGAATTTCTTATTATTTAGCTCAGTAATTTCGAGCACAGCCCCATATTTATTATCGCCAATTGAAACATGAGCTCTTAATTTATTTCCATCGATAACATTAAAGTAACCATAGTCACCTCGGCTTTTACCTGTTTCAGGATTGAAAAATTCATATTTATTCGTATTAACATCATATTTAGCAATGCTAATAAAATTAGTATTATATTGTGTTACATCATGTTTGTTTACATCTAATACAACTGTTCCTTGCCAAAGCGTACTAGCTAAAATCTTATCTCCATCCACATCCTTAACAATAGGACCTGTAGAAGTATTTAAAGTTTTATCTGGTGCAGTAAATGTTAGGTGTTTTTCCGTATAAGGGACATGCTCAACGAATACCTCTACATCACTACCATTTGCATCTTTCCCCATGCGTTTATAAGTAAACACTTTATTTGTTAGCTTAGTAATATCCACAATTTCTTGGTAATTTTTCGTTTCTGAGATCAATACTCTACGCTTTCCATCATTCGTAATAAAGAAAATCCCTTTATCGTCAAGGCTTCCAGCTGTATTTGGATCGAAGAATTCATAGCGTGCTGAATCAGCGTCATATTTCGCAAGACCAAGTAAATTTGAATTTTCTGCTGTTAAATCTTTATTATTTTTGTCATAAACTTTTGTGGCTTGCCAGTCTGAACTACTAAGAATTTTGGCATTCGCATGACCGTCTGTTATTTCTACCTGTCTTTGATCTGCCGTATTCCCTGTTTTTACTTCCTCAGTTTTTTTTACATCAGTTTTATTACCACATGCACCGAGAAGTGCAACTGCTGCCAGTGATAATATTAATAGCCTTTTCATATATTGACCTCCATTTTCAGAATAAAGAACCTAAAAGTAGTATCAGCCATTTCTATATAAAATACACATCACAGTTGCTATTAATATTCAAGACAACAGTTCCTTAGGATTAAAGAGTATCAAAGTATTTTCTGCACAAAAAAACCCCTTCTCGAAAATTCGAGAAAGGGTTGTAAACGTTGATATAACAACGATATTAACGTTTTGAGAACTGAGGTGCACGACGAGCGCCGCGTAGACCTGGTTTTTTACGTTCTTTCATGCGTGAATCACGAGTAAGTAATCCAGCAGATTTTAATGCAGCACGGAAATCTGGGTCTACTTGAAGTAGAGCACGAGCGATACCGTGACGTACTGCACCAGCTTGACCAGTGTATCCACCACCGTTAACGTTTACGTGGATATCATAGCTTCCTGTAGTTTCAGTAGCTACTAATGGTTGTTTAATTACTTCACGTAAAGCAGCGAATGGTACGTATTCTTCGATTTCACGTTTGTTGATAACAATTTTACCTGTACCTGGTACTAAACGTACGCGAGCTACAGAGCTTTTACGGCGACCAGTGCCGATGTATTGAACTTGTGCCAAAGTAATATCCTCCTCTTAATTTATATTATCCGCGAAGCTCGTAAGCTTCTGGTTTTTGTGCAGCATGTGGATGCTCTGTTCCAGTGTAAACGTTAAGTTTAGTGAACATTTTGCGACCTAAAGAGTTTTTAGGAAGCATCCCTTTAATTGCTAATTCGATCATTCTTGTTGGGTATTTGTCTAACATTTCACCAGCAGTACGAGTTTTTAAACCACCCGCAAATTGAGTATGGTGACGGTAAAGTTTACCCTCTAATTTGTTACCAGTTAAATGGATTTTGTCAGCGTTGATGATGATTACGTGATCACCTGTGTCAACGTTTGGTGTGAATGTTGGTTTATGTTTACCACGTAAGATAGCAGCTACTTCAGAAGCTAAACGTCCAAGAGTTTGGCCTTCTGCATCAACTACTAGCCATTTACGGTCTACTTCGTGACCTTTAGCCATGAATGTTGTACGCATGTATATATCCTCCTAATCGATTCGATTACCGTTATTTTTCATTAAACTACACTATAAGTTTTCGGGGCTTATTTGTGGTGGTAATGAAAATACCATCTGTTATCATATAATGAATGACTTTTAAAGTCAAGCAATTTCAATAAACACCTGGAGAAGTTGTTCAGATTTATTGATTGTTAAAATTAGGGCAGTTGTGAGCCTTGTTTTTATAAAATAATAAAAAATTTTGCTTCAAGAATTCTATAACATTCGCCAGTTGTTCTCCATCATAACTTGTCATCAAAAGCTGGGGATGACATTTGTTAAAAACGTATACAATTTATATACGTTGATTGGAGTGGAGACTGGGAGACTCCTTGGGGATTAGCGTCACAGATGAGACCCTGGAGCGAGTGAAGCGGCTCATCGGACGCCCCCAGGAAAGCGCCCAGTCGGAACGTAAATCAACCACACGTTATGGTGATGAACCTTTTTTAATAGAAGACTTTCTCAAGATACAGACCTTGTGGAGGTGCAGTCTTGCCTGCTTTATCACGATTCATAGATTTAACGACTAGCTCCACGTTCTCAATGTCACGACGTCCTATACCAACTTCCCAAAGCGTACCTGCGATAATACGAACCATATTATATAAGAAGCCACTTCCTTCAATCACCATATGTAGCTCCTCACCATACCATTCAAATTGTAGTGTAGTCACTGTCCGCACCTTATCTTTGACACTTGTATTGGCTGCACAAAAGCATGAAAAATCATGGGTACCGATAATAGCCTTTGCTGCCTTCTGCATTGCCTCAACATTTGGTTTTACACCATTTGTCTCTACAGTGTAATATCTGCGGAATGGACTCTGTACAGGCTCACATGACCATATATATCGGTACCGCTTTCCTGTTACACTGTAGCGCGCATGAAAATCAGTAGCTACTTCTTCAATCGACATTACTCGAATATCTCTTGGCAGTTGAACATTCAATGCCTTCATGTATTTATCAACTGGAATCGAGAGTGGCGAATCAAAATGCAATGTTTGGCCTGTTGCATGCACTCTTGCATCTGTACGTCCACTAGCAGTTACCTTTATCTTTTCCCCTTTATGCATAATGGCTAAAACACGCTCAACCTCAGCCTGTACTGTGCGCTCTCCTGGCTGTACTTGATAACCTGAAAATTGCGTTCCATCATAACTTATAATTGCTTTTAATCGTCGCATAAAGCTTACTCCTTTTAACTTCTATAGAAGAATAGTAAAACGGCCATAGCTACTAATAACACGAGTGAAAATGTATCACTCATATCCCACTTTAGCTTGCGATATCTAGTACGCCCTTCGCCCCCACGGTAGCCTCTTACTTCCATAGCTGTTGCTAGATCCTCAGCTCGTTTAAAAGCACTTACAAAGAGAGGTACCAGTAAAGGCACAACCGCTTTAATCCGATCCTTTATTGGTCCAGAAGATAAATCCGAACCACGTGCCATTTGTGCCTTCATAATTTTATCTGTTTCATCCATTAACGTTGGAATAAAGCGCAATGAAATAGACATCATCAGAGCTAACTCATGTACAGGTACTTTCACCGCTTTTAATGGATTTAGCAGTACTTCAATGCCATCCGTAATTGAAATCGGTGACGTTGTAAGCGTTAAGATAGATGTCATAAACACTAGAACTAGGAAACGTATCGAAATAAATATCCCTTGTCGGATACCTTCCTCATAGATCGTGATAAACTTCCACTCAAATACCGGGGCACCTTCTTTCGTCATAAATATATGAATCAAGAAGGTAAATGCCATTAAAAAAAGTACTGGCTTTAGACCATTAATTAAAAAATACAAACGAATACGTGACACTAGCACAATCAGTAAGGTAAATGCCAGTAACAAGGCATATGTCACCGTATTGTTTGCTAAAAAAACAATAATAATGAATGCAAACACAAATATAAGCTTTGATCGTGGATCGAGCTTATGAACTGGAGAATTCCCTGGAAGGAAGCGTCCAAAAATCATTTTCTCCATCATGACTTTCCACGCTCCTCTCTAAGCACTCGAGCTATTTCAATTGCTAGCTCTTCTTCGGTTAAGCATATCTTTGAGAAGGATTTGTTTATCAATTTTTCGATTTTTTGTTGAAAGCGTACGATACGAGGTGGTTCTAATCGGAAATTCTTTAATGTCTCCACATCTTTGAAAATTTCTTGTGGTGTGCCACTTAGTACATTTTTCCCTTCATGCATAATGACAATATTGTCTGCATATCGAGCTGCGTCCTCCATACTGTGCGTAACAAGTATCGTTGTTAGGCCACTTTCCTTGTGTAGCTTATAAAACATATCCATAATCTCTTTCTGACCACGTGGATCAAGACCTGCAGTTGGCTCATCTAAAACAATAACTTCAGGTTCCATTGCTAAAACGCCAGCAATAGCTACCCTACGCATTTGTCCACCTGATAAATCAAAAGGTGATTTTTCAAGTACGTTCTCTGGTAAACCTACTAAGCCAATAAGCTCTTTTGCTCGTGCTTCTGCCTCTTGCTCCGATACGCCAAAGTTCATAGGGCCAAACATAATATCCTTTAGTACAGTTTCTTCAAACAGTTGATGCTCTGGGAATTGAAACACAATACCAACCTTTTGACGTACAGCCTTTAAATCCTTCGCCTTTTTTCCAGCTACAACAATGCGATCTCCAATATGTACTTCCCCTGAAGTTGGTTTTAGAAGTGCATTAAAATGCTGAAGAATTGTCGACTTACCAGAACCGGTATGTCCGATGATTGCCTGATAAGTATGTGAAGGAATTTCAAAATCTACATCAAATAATGCACGTTTTTCAAAAGGTGTACCTTGTGAATAAGCATAGCTTACTTGTTGAAGTTTGATGTCCATAAATCATTCACCAACTCTTCTTCTGTCATATGTTGTCCCATTAGTGGAACACCTTCCTTTTGCAATAACTTTGATAACTTCATGACAAACGGTAAGTCTAGCCCAAACTCGACTAGCTTGTCCCCAAGCGCAAAAATTTCAGCAGGTGTACCCTCAGAAAATTTCTTGCCATCATTCATAAAGAGAACACGATCAGCAAGCATTGCTTCTTCTAAATCATGTGTAATAGATATTACCGTTAGCCCTGTTTCAGCACGTAAATTTTGAACTGTTTGTAATACCTCAGCGCGCCCTTGTGGATCTAGCATAGATGTTGCTTCATCTAGAATAAGGAGCTTTGGTTTCAATGCAAGTGCGCCTGCAATGGCTACACGCTGCTTTTGCCCTCCTGATAAGTGATGTGGCTCATGATCTAAAAAATCCCCCATTTTTACTTGCTCGAGTGCTGCATGTACACGTTCTACCATCTCTTCAAACGGTACACCGTTATTTTCAAGAGCAAAAGCAACATCATCCTGCACTGTTGCTCCAACAAATTGATTGTCTGGATTTTGAAAAACCATCCCCATCTGTGAGCGGCTTTCCCATAGGTTTTCTTCACTTAATAACTCACATAATATACGTACATCACCCTGCTGTGGATAAAGCAATCCATTCATAAGCTTTGCAATGGTGGATTTACCAGAACCGTTATGGCCAACAATGGCAATCCATTCCCCTTCCTGTACCGCGAAGCTTACATTTTCAACAGCATTGCGACTGTCTTTTTCTTCTGGTGTATATGAAAATGTTACATTATTTAATGATAAAATTTCTGGCATTTCTAGAACTCCTCTCTACATGCTCAGCTCTACTAACTAACTTACACTTTTTTATGTATGAATTCTACTACAATCACTATGTCAGTAAAAGAAAAGTGCTAAAATCACTTTTCCATTCTTTTGCTTATCCAAATTGCCAAGTGAGGCATCTCAAAAGTACAGGCAATTGACCATTATAGAATCAGAGTATAAAAAAAAGCACCACTAAATTGGCGCTATCTCATACTTCCCTAAAAAATAAAAAAGCGCGCACCTCATTCGATAGAAATGCGCTAGTCGTTACATTTTCAAGAAACACGGGTGCTCAAGCCCTTGTTCCCTCTGAATGAGGTGCGGAGAGCTAAACGAGACGCCACACAACAGTGTCCGCTCATCATAACGCTCAGCTTAATTATTTGTCGTATAAATCATTTATAAAGAAAGAGGGTGGTGATTCCACCCTCTTCACCACTTGTCTTCTCTTATGATTAAACTAATTCAATCACAACAACAGGTGCACCGTCACCACGACGAGGACCTACTTTAAGAATACGAGTGTAACCACCTTGACGCTCTGCATAACGTGGTGCAACATCATCAAATAACTTTTGAAGTGCAAATGAAGTTGTTTCGTTACCTTCTGCGTCAGTAGTTGTTACTAGTTCACGACGAATGAATGCAGCAGCTTGACGGCGTGCATGTAAATCACCGCGTTTACCTAAAGTAATCATTTTTTCAACAGCTTTACGTACTTCTTTAGCGCGAGCCTCAGTAGTTTCGATACGCTCGTTGATGATTAAATCAGTAGCTAAGTCACGTAACATCGCTTTACGTTGAGAACTTGTACGACCAAGTTTTCTGTAACCCATGGATGTTTCCCTCCTTTATAAAAAATATCTGATCTTGTAAGTTTTGTTTAAATCGCTTAGTCTTCTTTGCGTAACCCTAAACCAAGCTCTTCTAACTTCGCTTTTACTTCTTCAAGTGACTTACGTCCAAGGTTACGAACTTTCATCATATCGTCTTCTGACTTATTCGCAAGTTCTAGTACTGTGTTAATACCAGCGCGTTTTAAGCAGTTGTAAGAACGAACAGAAAGATCAAGTTCTTCAATAGTCATCTCTAAAACTTTTTCTTTTTGATCTTCTTCTTTTTCGACCATGATTTCAGCTGTTTGTGCCTCATCTGTCATGCCAACGAAGATGTTAAGATGCTCGGTTAAAATTTTTGCTCCGAGCGAAATCGCCTCTTTCGGACCGATGCTACCATCTGTCCACACATCAAGAGAAAGTTTATCGTAGTCAGAAGACTGACCTACACGAGTATTTTCCACTTGGAAATTGACGCGTGATACTGGAGTGTAAATAGAGTCGATCGGGATCACGCCGATAGGAAGATCCTCACGTTTGTTTTGATCAGCAGGAGTGTAACCACGGCCGCGTTGTGCGTACATACGCATACGTAAATGACCGTTTTTAGCGATTGTTGCAATATATAGATCCGGGTTTAAAATTTCTACATCACTGTCATGTGTAATGTCAGCAGCTGTAACTGTACCATCGCCTTTTACATCAATCTCAATAACTTTTTCTTCGTCAGAGTAGATTTTAAGAGCTAGTTTTTTCACGTTCAAAATAATTGAAGCTACATCTTCTACAACGCCTTCTACAGTTGAGAATTCGTGAAGAACACCGTCAATTTGAATTGAAGTGACAGCAGCTCCTGGTAATGAAGACAGAAGGATACGACGTAAAGAATTACCCAAAGTGTTTCCATATCCGCGTTCAAGCGGTTCTACAACAAACTTTCCATATTTGGAATCTTCGCTGATCTCCACCGTTTCAATCTTTGGTTTTTCAATTTCGATCATTTTATTTACCCTCCTTCAAAACATCGATTGTATAGGTTCTTTCCATCATAGATTCGATCGTCATTGACGTATCGTTTATTATCTGCACAAGACAGTCTGTACAAAAAATGATGTTCTCATACAATATGAGACGCACCCATTACACGCGACGACGTTTTGGCGGACGGCAACCGTTATGAGGAACTGGAGTAACGTCTTTAATAGCAGTTACTTCTAAACCAGCAGCTTGAAGTGCACGAATTGCAGCTTCACGACCAGCACCAGGACCTTTAACAGTTACTTCCAACGTTTTCAGACCATGTTCAAGGGAAGTTTTAGCAGCAGTTTCTGCAGCCATTTGAGCAGCGAATGGTGTAGATTTACGTGAACCACGGAAACCAAGAGCACCAGCACTTGACCAAGATACAGCGTTACCTTGCATATCTGTAATCGTTACGATTGTATTGTTAAATGTAGAACGAATGTGAGCGATACCAGATTCGATATTCTTTTTCACACGACGTTTACGAGTTTGTTGTTTACGAGCCATGTTAAGAAGGAACCTCCTTTACTTATTATTTTTTCTTGTTCGCAACTGTTTTACGAGGACCTTTACGCGTACGCGCATTGTTCTTCGTATTCTGACCACGAACAGGTAAACCACGACGGTGACGGATACCACGGAATGAACCGATTTCCATCAGACGTTTAATATTTAATGAAGTTTCGCGACGTAAGTCACCTTCAAGTTTGTATGAATCTAATTGTTCACGGATTTTGTTTAACTCATCTTCAGTTAAGTCGCGTACGCGTGTATCTTCTGAAATACCTGCGTCAGCTAGTACTTTCTGAGCTGTAGTTTTACCAATACCGAAAATGTACGTTAATGAAATTACCACGCGTTTGTCGCGAGGAATGTCAACACCAGCAATACGTGCCATGTACGTTGTGCACCTCCTTTAGAATTAACCTTGTTTTTGTTTGTGTTTAGGATTTTCACAGATTACCATTACTTTACCGCGTCGGCGAATTACTTTACATTTTTCGCAGATCGGTTTCACAGATGGTCTCACTTTCATCTAACCTAACCTCCTTAATAGTCCGGAGCGCAAAAGATTATTTAAAACGGTATGTGATACGACCGCGAGTTAAATCATAAGGAGATAACTCGATAGTAACCTTATCTCCTGGTAGAATACGGATAAAGTGCATACGAATCTTACCCGAAACGTGTGCTAGAATCACATGTCCATTTTCTAATTCTACCTTAAACATCGCGTTTGGCAAAGTCTCAACAACTGTTCCTTCGACTTCAATTACATCATCTTTCGCCATCTACTCTGTCTCCTCTCTATATGCAAATTAAAGTTCTCATCGTTACATCAAACGGATATCTGCTGCAACTATAGATGCAACCTCGTTTCAACATATGTTTGGATTGTATGAGAGATGTTGAAAGACGCTCGTCTGGTTTCGTTTCACACAATCCACGGAATATACAGGACCAGCAAGGACACTGATTTCCCATGTTTACACGAATACCGGAATGTCTAGGATGAGATATTCATACCCGTTACACAGATGCTTCCACGAAACCCATTATACTCTCCCAAAAGTAATGTTGCACTTTTTAAAAGAAATATATACCGGGCACAATATGCTTTTGCAACTCTCAAAAAAATTATGCTTCGTTGTTGCTCCCGCATGCCTCCCGCGGAAGCAGTATTCTGCGCCCGGAGCCGGGTATCAGCTGCGGCTGCCCTGTAATAGAGCATCAAGATCAGCAAACACTTTGTTAATGTCTTGCTGTCCATCTATATTTGTTAACACACCTTTTACTTCATAGTAGTCAAGTAATGGTTGTGCTTGTTTCATATTTACTTCCAGACGGTTTGCAACCGTTTCAGGATTATCATCCGCACGTGTATAAAGCTCGCCGCCATCTTTATCACATTTTCCTTCCTCAGCTGGAGGATTGAAAACTAGATGATAAGATGTACCACAAGTTTTACAAATACGACGACCTGATAGACGAGCAACTAGCTCATCTTTTTCAACTTGGATGTTAATTGTATGTTCAATAGCTTTACCAAGATCAGCAAGAATGCTGTCTAAAGCTTCAGCTTGAGGAACCGTACGTGGGAATCCATCTAATAAGAAGCCCTTTTCACAATCAGGTTTACCAAGTCGTTCACGAACAATACCAATCGTTACTTCATCCGGTACAAGAGCACCTTGATCCATAAACGATTTAGCCTGCAAGCCTAGTTCTGTACCATCTTTAATAGCAGCACGGAACATATCGCCTGTAGAAATATGAGGAATCGCGTACTTCTCAACAATTTTATCTGCCTGTGTACCTTTACCAGCACCTGGCAGACCCATTAAAACGATATTCATACGGAAATATTCCTCCCACAAAAGGTTTGCTGATTTCAGGAAACGATAGAACGTTCCCTAAAAACCAACATTACTTCATAAAGCCTTTGTAGTGACGTTTAACAAGTTGAGATTCTAGCTGTTTCATCGTTTCGAGCGCTACGCCGACTACGATAATAATACTAGTACCACCGATTTGCACTGTGGCTGGTAGATTCATAAATTTTATGAATATAATCGGCATTACTGAAATAACAGTTAAGAAAATCGCACCGACAAATGTCAGACGATATAACACGCTTGTTAAATACGTTTGTGTGCTTTCACCAGGACGAATACCTGGAATGTAAGCACCTTGCTTTTTCAAGTTATCTGCCACATTTTCTGGATTCACTTGTACGAATGCGTAGAAATATGTGAACGCGACGATCAATGCGATGTAAACAATCATCCCAACAGGTTTTGTATTATCAAAAGTGTTTTGAATGAATGTTGATAAACCACTATCACCCAAGAACGGAACTAACGTACGTGGTGTCATTAGAAACGCTGAAGCAAAGATTACCGGAATAACCCCTGCAGCATTAACTTTTAACGGTAAATGCGTTTGTTGACCACCAGTTTGTTGATTACGTCCTGTAACGCGTTTTGCATATTGAATTGGAATTTTACGTAGTGCTTGTTGCACGTAGATAACTCCAACAACAACTGCAAGCATAACTAAAACAAGTAAACCAAGAATCACTAGATTGATAAATAGCTTATCACCAGCACCCTCGATTTGCTGTGCATAGATTTGGTTAATGCCATTCGGTAATGCCGCAACGATACCTGCGAAAATTATAACCGAAATACCATTACCAACACCATGCGCAGTAATTTGTTCAGCAAGCCATACTAGGAATGCTGTACCCGCTGTTAATACAATAGAAATTGTAACATATGTTAAAATTCCTTCTTCTTTAATCAAAGTTCCGCCATACATTTTATTAAATCCAAATGAGAGCGCGAATGATTGGATTAAGGCAAGAATAATTGTAAAGTAACGAGTAAATTGAGCAAGTTTTCGTCTTCCGACTTCACCTTGCTTTGCCCACTCAGCAAATTTCGGTACTACGTCCATTTGCAATAACTGAACAATAATTGAAGCAGTGATGTAAGGCATAATTCCCATCGCGAAGATAGAGAAGTTTTTCAAAGCACCACCGCCAAAAGTATTGAGGAAACCAACGAGATTGTACTCATCAGTTGCCTTTAATACATTAGCGTCAACGTTTGGTACTGGTACAAACGTACCAATACGGAAAACGATTAACATTAAAAGAGTGAAAATGATTTTATTTCGTATATCTCGAACACGCATAAAGTTAGAGATCGTCTGAAACATTAAATCACCTCAGTAGTTCCACCGGCATTCTCGATTGCTTCTTTAGCTGAAGCTGAGAATTTATGAGCTTTTACTGTAAGCTTTTTATCAAGAGTTCCGTTTCCAAGAACTTTAATTCCAGCTTTTTCATTGCTCACAAGACCAGTTTCAAGTAATAATGCAGCAGTTACCTCTGCACCATCTTCAAAACGGTTTAATGTGTCAAGATTAACGATCGCGTACTCTTTACGGTTAATGTTAGTAAAGCCGCGTTTCGGTAAACGACGGAATAAAGGGTTTTGACCACCTTCGAATCCAGGGCGTACACCGCCGCCAGAACGAGAGTTTTGACCTTTATGACCTCTACCTGCAGTTTTACCGTTACCAGAACCGATACCGCGACCTACGCGGTTACGTACTTTACGGGAACCTTCTGCTGGTTTTAACTCATGAAGTTTCATATTGGATGGCACCTCCTTGTTCGTTAATTAAAAATTAGTTTTCTTTTACAGTAACTAAGTGAGCTACTACATCAATCATACCGCGAGTTGCTGCATTGTCAGCCTTCTCAACAGTTTGGTGTAATTTACGTAAACCTAGAGCTTCAATAGTTTTGCGTTGTGCTGGTTTAGAACCAATCACAGATTTTGTAAGGGTGATTTCTAATTTATTAGCCATTATCTTTCCCCCCTTATCCTAATAGTTCTTCCACTGATTTACCACGTAATTTAGCTACGTCCTCTACGCGTTTTAATTCAGTTAAACCTTGAATAGTTGCACGCACCATATTGATTGGTGTGTTAGTTCCAAGAGATTTTGAAAGAATATCAGTAATACCAGCAAGTTCTAGTACGGCACGTACTGGACCACCAGCGATAACTCCTGTACCAGGAGCAGCAGGTTTAATTAGGATTTCTCCTGCACCAAAGCGACCTTGCACTAAGTGTGGAGTTGTTCCACCTACGCGTGGCACTTCGATTAAGTTTTTCTTCGCATCTTCAACAGCTTTGCGGATAGCGTCTGGCACCTCTTGAGCTTTACCAGTACCGAAACCTACATGTCCGTTTTTATCGCCAACTACAACTAATGCTGTGAAGCGGAAGCGACGTCCACCTTTAACAACTTTAGCAACACGGTTAATAGTAACTACGCGTTCTTCAAGTTCTCCAAGTTTGTTTGCGTCAATTCGACTCATGAAATGTGTCCCTCCTTTTTATTAAAATTGTAAACCGTTTTCACGTGCAGCTTCAGCTAAAGCTTTTACGCGTCCATGATATAAGTAACCACCACGGTCAAATACTACAGCAGTAATATTTTTTTCCGTAGCGCGTTTTGCGATTGATTCACCGACTTTAGTTGCAGCATCAACATTGCTACCAGCACCATCAAAACCATTTTCTTGAGAAGATGCGCTAACAAGTGTTACGCCTGCTACGTCATCGATAAGTTGCGCGTAGATGTTCTTGTTAGAACGGAATACGTTTAAGCGTGGACGCTCAGCAGTACCCGAAATTTTAGAACGTACACGTGCATGACGTTTTTTACGAACCTGATTTTTATCTTGTTTCGTAATCACAAGGGTCACTCCTTTCTAATGCTTAGGCAGCATTATTTACCTGTTTTACCTTCTTTACGACGAACGTATTCGCCTTCGTAACGGATACCTTTACCTTTGTACGGCTCTGGTGGACGAACGTCACGGATGTTAGATGCAAGAGCGCCAACGCGTTCTTTGCTAATACCTTTAACGATGATTTTAGTGTTAGAAGGAACTTCTACTTCTAGACCATCTTCAGGTGTGAACTCAACTGGGTGTGAGTAACCTACGTTAAGAACAAGTTTTTTACCTTGTAATTGCGCACGGTAACCGACACCGATAAGTTCTAATGATTTTTCGAAACCAGCAGAAACACCAGTAACCATGTTCGCTAATAGCGCACGAGTTGTACCGTGGTTTGTGCGGTGTTCTTTTGATTCAGAAGGACGAGATACTGTGATTACGTTACCTTCTTGCTCAATTTTCATATCTTGGTGGAAAGAACGAACAAGTTCGCCTTTAGGACCTTTAACAGTAACAGTGTTGTCAGCTGCAACAGTAACAGTTACGTTAGCTGGTACCTCGATAATTTTTTTACCTACACGAGACATTTAGTTGCACCTCCATTCATTTATTGCTAATTACCAAACGTATGCTAGAACTTCGCCGCCAACTTGTTTAGCGCGAGCTTCTTTATCTGTTAATAAACCTTGTGAAGTTGACACTAAAGCGATACCAAGACCGTTCAGTACTTTAGGCACTTCATTTGTTTTTGCATATACTCGTAGACCAGGTTTAGAAATACGTTTTAAACCAGTGATAACACGCTCGTTATCTTTACCGTATTTTAAGAAGATACGGATGATACCTTGTTTGTTATCTTCCACGTATTCTACGTCACGTACGAAACCTTCACGCTTTAAAATTTCAGCGATTTCTTTTTTCACGTTGGAAGCTGGTACTTCTAACTTCTCGTGACGAACCATGTTCGCATTACGAATGCGAGTAAGCATATCTGCAATCGGATCAGTCATTGTCATTACATTTACCTCCTTCCCAAATTAGGGGATTACCAGCTGGCTTTTTTCACGCCAGGAATTTGTCCCTTATATGCAAGTTCTCGGAAACAAATACGGCAAAGTTTAAATTTGCGATATACAGAGTGTGGACGGCCACAGCGTTCACAACGTGTATATTCTTGCACTTTAAATTTTTGCTTACGTTGTTGTTTAACGATCATAGATTTTTTAGCCACGTTTTCGCCCTCCTTGTTTAAATTACTTTTGGAACGGCATACCGAATTGTGTCAATAACTCGCGAGCTTCTTCATCAGAATTCGCTGTCGTTACGATCACGATGTCCATACCGCGTACTTTTGAAACTTTATCGTAATCGATTTCTGGGAAAATTAATTGCTCTTTAACACCTAAAGTGTAGTTACCGCGACCATCGAATGCTTTTTTAGAAACACCACGGAAGTCACGTACACGAGGTAGTGAAATTGAGATTAATTTATCCAAGAATTCATACATACGCTCACCGCGTAATGTAACTTTAGCACCGATTGGCATACCTTCACGTAGACGGAAACCTGCAATCGATTTTTTCGCTTTAGTTACAACTGGTTTTTGACCAGTGATAATTGTTAATTCTTCTACAGCTGCATCTAATGCTTTTGAGTTTTGAACTGCGTCACCAACACCCATGTTGATAACGATTTTCTCAACTTTCGGCAATTGCATAACTGATTTATATCCAAATTTGCTCATAAGAGCAGATGAAACTTCATTTAAATATTTTTCTTTTAGGCGGCTCATTTGTGTACCTCCCTTCTTTTATAGAAATTAGTCGATTACTGCACCTGATTTTTTTGCAACACGAACTTTTTTACCGTTTTCGATTTTATAACCTACACGAGTCGGCTCGCCAGATTTAGGATCGATTAGCATTACGTTCGAAACGTGAATTGCAGCCTCTTGGCTTACAATACCACCTTGTGGATTCAATTGGTTTGGTTTTACGTGTTTTTTCACGATATTCACACCTTCAACAAGAACGCGATCTTGTTTAGGGTAAGCAGCAAGAATAACGCCTTCTTTGCCTTTATCCTTACCAGTGATAACCTTAACCTTGTCACCTTTTTTTACATGCATGCTGTCGCACCTCCTTGATTGGCACTGTCATGAAATTAAAGAACTTCTGGAGCTAGAGAAACGATTTTCATGAAGTTGCTGTCACGTAATTCACGTGCAACAGGTCCGAAAATACGAGTTCCGCGTGGTGATTTATCATCACGAATAATTACACAAGCATTTTCATCAAATTTGATGTACGTACCATCTTTACGACGTACGCCTGATTTAGTACGAACGATAACAGCTTTAACAACGTCACCCTTCTTAACAACGCCACCTGGTGTTGCTTTCTTAACTGTACAAACAACGATATCACCGATGTTAGCAGTTTTACGGCCAGAGCCACCAAGGACTTTAATTGTAAGAACTTCACGTGCACCTGAGTTGTCAGCAACTTTCATACGACTTTCTTGTTGGATCACTTAGGTTACCTCCCTTCGGAAATTGGTTGTTCCGAAATAGTTATTAAATAATAACCGCTTTTTCTACAACTTCAACTAGACGGAAACGTTTAGTAGCTGATAGCGGGCGAGTTTCCATGATACGTACGATATCACCGATTTTCGCTGTGTTTAACTCATCATGAGCCTTAAACTTTTTAGAGTATTTTACACGTTTACCATAAAGCTTGTGCTTTTTGTGAGTTTCAACTAAAACAGAAATAGTTTTATCCATTTTATCTGAAACAACGCGGCCCGTGTAAACTTTGCGTTGATTACGCTCAGTCATACTTGAAAACCTCCTTTATCAGTTATTTGCACTGATTTCTCTTTCACGAATAACAGTTTTCATACGCGCGATTGCTTTACGCACTTCACGAATACGAGCTGTGTTTTCTAATTGACCAGTCGCCAATTGGAAGCGAAGGTTGAAAAGCTCTTCTTTCAGTGATTTCACTTTTAACTCTAATTCAGAAGTGGCAAGGTCACGGATTTCATTAGCTTTCATTAGATTCACCACCAGTTTCTTGACGTTTTACGATCTTACATTTAACAGGAAGCTTATGTGATGCTAAACGAAGTGCTTCACGTGCGATCTCTTCAGATACACCAGCGATTTCGAACATTACTTTTCCTGGTTTTACTACTGCTACCCAACCTTCAGGAGAACCTTTACCAGAACCCATGCGGACTTCTAGAGGTTTTTTAGTGTAAGGTTTGTGTGGGAAGATTTTAATCCAAACTTTACCGCCACGTTTCATGTAACGAGTCATCGCGATACGGGCAGATTCGATTTGACGGTTAGTGATCCAGCTAGCTGTTTGAGCTTGTAAGCCCCATTCGCCGAAAGATACTTCTTTACCGCCTTTCGCTTCGCCACGCATGTTTCCGCGGTGTTCACGACGGTATTTTACGCGTTTAGGCAATAACATATTATTTGCCTCCTTCCACAGATTTCTTCGTAGGAAGAACTTCACCACGGTAGATCCATACTTTAACGCCTAATTTACCGTAAGTAGTGTCAGCTTCTGCGTGTGCATAGTCGATGTCAGCACGTAGAGTATGAAGTGGAACAGTTCCTTCACTATAGTGTTCAGCACGCGCGATATCAGCGCCACCTAAACGACCAGATACTTGTGTTTTAATTCCTTTTGCACCAGCACGGATTGTGCGTTGGATCGCTTGCTTTTGCGCACGACGGAATGATACACGGTTTTCTAATTGACGAGCGATGTTTTCAGCTACTAGACGAGCGTCAAGATCAGCACGTTTGATTTCGATAATGTTGATGTGTACACGTTTACCAGTTAAATCGCTAAGGTATTTACGAAGATTTTCAACTTCAGAACCACCTTTACCGATTACCATACCTGGTTTCGCAGTGTGAATTGTAATGTTTACACGGTTTGCAGCGCGCTCGATTTCTACTTTAGAAACAGAAGCGTCTTTAAGAGCCGTTTCAATATATTTACGCACTTTGATGTCTTCGTGAAGTAGAGTTGCATAGTCTTTTTCAGCGTACCATTTTGACTCCCAGTCACGAATAATACCAACGCGCAGTCCTATTGGATGTACTTTTTGACCCACGGATTAACCCTCCTTCTTCTCAGATACCACTAGAGTAATGTGGCTTGTGCGTTTGTTAATTGCGCTTGCACGTCCTTGCGCACGTGGACGGAAACGTTTTAATGTTGGACCTTCATCAACGAAAACTTCAGAAACTACTAAAGAGTTGATGTCAAGATCGTAGTTGTGTTCAGCGTTAGCAACTGCAGATTTTAATACTTTTTCAACGACTGGAGACGCCGCTTTTGGAGTATGACGTAAAATTGCAACTGCCTCACCAACTTGCTTGCCTCGAATTAAGTCTACAACTAGACGTACTTTACGAGGAGCAATGCGAACAGTACGAGCGATAGCTTTAGCTTGTGTCATTAGGATTTACCTCCTCTCAAAATTAGCGTCTTGTTTTCTTGTCGTCTGCACCGTGACCTTTGTAAGCACGTGTCGGTGCGAACTCACCAAGTTTATGGCCAACCATATCTTCTGTTACGTATACAGGAACGTGTTTACGTCCATCATAAACAGCAATCGTTAAACCGATGAAGTTCGGGAAGATTGTAGAACGGCGTGACCAAGTTTTAATAACTTGTTTTTTCTCAGAAGCCTCTTGCGCTTCCACTTTTTTCATTAAGTGGTCATCGACAAAAGGTCCTTTTTTCAAGCTGCGACCCATGTAGGAACCTCCCTCCGTGATTCCACCACGGCTCTCACATAGAACCGTAGTTTAACCACTTTATTTTTTACGACTACGGATGATGAATTTATCCGATTTGTTTTTCTTCTTGCGAGTTTTGTAACCAAGTGCTGGTTTACCCCAAGGAGTCATTGGTGATTTACGTCCGATTGGAGAACGTCCTTCACCACCACCGTGTGGGTGATCGTTAGGGTTCATTACAGAACCACGTACTTCTGGGCGTTTACCTAACCAACGGCTACGACCTGCTTTACCGATGTTTACAAGTTCGTGTTGTTCGTTACCAACTTGACCGATTGTAGCGCGGCAAGTAGCTAATACTAAACGTACTTCACCAGATTGTAGACGAACGATTACGTATTTGTCTTCACGACCAAGTACTTGTGCAGAAGTACCAGCAGAACGTACTAATTGTCCACCTTTACCAGGTTTTAACTCGATGTTATGGATTGTAGTACCCATTGGAATGTTTGCTAATGGTAATGCGTTACCTACTTTAATATCAGCATCCGGGCCAGATACGATTGTTTGACCAACCTCTAGACCTTTTGGTGCTAAGATGTAAGCTTTTGCTCCATCAGCGTAGTTGATTAATGCGATATTCGCAGAACGGTTTGGATCATATTCAATAGTAGCAACTTTTGCCGGAATGCCATCTTTAACACGTTTGAAATCGATAACACGGTATTGCTTCTTATGACCACCACCATGATGACGAACAGTGATTTTACCTTGGTTGTTACGACCAGCTTTGCGTTTAGTTGGTTCAAGCAATGATTTCTCAGGCTTGTTAGTTGTAATTTCCGCAAAGTCTAAAGACGTCATATTACGACGACCATTAGAGGTAGGTTTATACTTTTTAATCGCCATTGTGTTTCCCTCCTTCTTAAGTGTTCAAATCATAAATCCTTTAAGGATTACATTTCGAATAATTCAATTTCTTTGCTGTCAGCAGTTAATTTAACAATCGCTTTACGACGTTTGTTAGTGTAACCACCATAGCGACCAACGCGTTTGAATTTACCTTTGTAGTTAAGAACGTTTACTTTCTCAACTGTTACACCAAAGATTTCTTCTACAGCGTCTTTTACTTGAGTTTTGTTAGCGCGAGTGTCTACTTCGAAAGTATACTTTTTCTCTGCCATAAGTTCTGAAGAACGCTCAGTAATGACTGGACGTTTTAAAATATCACGTGCTTCCATTATCCAAGCACCTCCTCAACTTTTTCTACTGCAGATTTTGTGAATACAACTTTATCATGACCTAATAGATCAAGAACGTTGATTCCGTTTGCAGTTAAAACTGTTACACCAGGGATGTTACGAGCAGATAATGCTACGTTTTCATCTAGGTCAGCAGTTACGAATAAAGATTTTTTCTCTAGAGAAAGATCTTTAAGGATTTTTGTGAATTCTTTTGTTTTTGGTGCTGCTAGTGAAAGAGCATCAAGAACTAAGAAGTTCTGTTCTACTACTTTAGCTGATAAAGCAGATTTAAGAGCTAAGCGACGAACTTTTTTAGGTAATTTGTAAGAATAGCTACGTGGAGTTGGACCGAATACGATACCACCACCGCGCCATTGTGGAGAACGGATAGAACCTTGACGAGCACGACCAGTTCCTTTTTGACGCCATGGTTTACGACCACCACCAGCAACTTCAGAACGGTTTTTAACCTTGTGATTACCTTGACGAAGAGAAGCGCGTTGTGCTACTACAGCGTCGAATAATACTGCTTCATTTGGCTCGATTCCAAAAATCGCATCGTTTAATTCGATTTCACCAACTGAAGCACCTGTTTGACTAAGTACAGATACTTTTGTCATTCCTGTTTCCTCCTTTCCTTAGGTGATTACTTAGCTTTAATTGCAGTTTTAACTGTAACTAGAGCTTTTTTAGAACCAGGAACATTACCTTTAACAAGTAGTAAGTTACGTTCCGCATCAACTTTCACGATTTCTAAGTTTTGGATTGTAACTACAGTGCCACCCATTTGACCAGGTAATTTCTTTTGTTTGAATACGCGGTTCGGAGCAACTGGACCCATTGAACCAGGACGACGGTGGTAACGAGAACCGTGGGCCATAGGACCACGAGATTGACCATGGCGTTTAATTACACCTTGGAAACCTTTACCTTTAGTAACACCTGTTACATCAATTACATCGCCTTCTGCGAAAATTTCTACTTTGACTTCTTGACCAACTTCGTATTCTTTAACGTTCACGTTGCGGAATTCACGAATGAAGCGCTTAGGAGCAGTGTTCGCTTTTGCTACGTGACCTTGTTCTGGTTTGTTAGAAAGCTTAACACGCTTGTCTTCGAAACCAACTTGGATAGCTTCGTAGCCGTCTGTTTCAGCAGTTTTCTTTTGAAGTACTACGTTTGGAGTAGCTTCGATAACTGTTACCGGGATTAAATCGCCGTTTTCAGCGAAAACTTGTGTCATACCAATTTTTCTGCCTAAGATTCCTTTAGCCATTTGTCACACCTCCTGTAAGTTTTAAAAGTTATATTTTTACCATTAAAGTTTGATTTCGATATCAACGCCAGATGGTAAATCAAGTTTCATTAACGCGTCAACAGTTTGTGGTGTTGGGTTAACGATATCGATCAGACGTTTATGCGTACGCATTTCGAATTGTTCACGAGAATCTTTGTACTTGTGAACGGCACGAAGAATTGTGTACACAGACTTCTCAGTTGGAAGTGGAATCGGACCTGATACACTTGCACCTGAACGTTTTGCAGTTTCCACAATTTTCTCAGCAGACTGATCTAAAATACGGTGATCATACGCTTTTAAACGAATACGAATCTTTTGTTTTGCCATTATTTTCCCTCCTTCTCGCCTATTTTCTAGACATTCTCCACGAAAATTCTCCCACACACCGCCATGGCAAAGCGGCCGGGTGTGTCGGCAACCTCTCGTTTCATCGCAGTCAAAGACCAACATTCAACATTATATACAATAAAAAAAGAATAAGCAAGTCTTTTCGCTAAATTCTTTTAAATGTTGCAGGTATTCATACTACATAATATTTCTCGCTTATCTAAGCCGTTTATTAGTATATAAAATTTCTCTGCACATTGCAACACTTAAGGCTGTTATATCAACGTTTTCGAACATTTCAAACAATTAATCGATTTAAGAACGAGTTTGCTAAATTGCCGATGATCTCACTTTGAGGATGTAGTGCTTGTTCCTAGATGAAAATTACGCCCTTAGTTATGCCTTAATTAATAATCTATAATTTCTTTAACAATAAAAAAGCAGTCTCTAATATTTAGAAACCGCTCTTTCTATCATTTTATAAGAAAAACACACATGCAATCCAGCCAAATATAATAAGTGGGATGTTAATAAAAATAAACGTTGGCACACACGTATCCCAAATGTGATTATGCTGTCCATCTACATTTAAACCTGCTGTTGGTCCAAGAGTAGAATCTGAAGCAGGAGAGCCTGCATCACCTAAAGCACCTGCTGTACCTATTAGACAAATAATCGCCAAAGGACTCATTCCTAACCCTTGTGCAAGAGGCACAAATAAAGTTGCAATGATAGGTACTGTTGCAAAGGATGACCCTATCCCCATCGTCACAATTAAACCAATGACCAACATAATAAATATTGCTAGACTCTTATTCCCTTGAAGAATTGTTAATGAGTTTGTAATTAAGCTATCTACATGGCCCGTGGCGTTAATAACAGATGCAAAGCCATTTGCAGCAATCATAACAAAACCAATAAAGGCCATCATCTTCATTCCTTCTGAAAGAATCTCATCTGCCTCTTTCCATTTAAGTGCCCCAGTAAAATACATAATCATAATTCCTGCAAAAGCACCTACAATCATTGAATCAGTATAAATTTGTGCACATAGAGAGACAATTAAAGCTGCAGCTGTAGAAACAATAACAAACTTACTAACATTAACATTTAAAGACTCTGTCTCAACATCGTTATTTTGATATTGTCGAGGTTTTCGGTAAACGAAAAAGGCTACACATAATCCAATTAACATCCCTAGAACTGGTATAGCCATCGCTACTGGTACATCACGTGAAGATGCCTCCATACCTGCCTTAGTTACTTGAGTAGAAACGATATCTTGGAATATAGCTCCGAAGCCAGCAGGTACGAAACTATATGTACCTACTAAACCAACAGCAATTAATGTTGCGATAATTCGTCGGTCAACTTCTAGCATATTTAAAACCTTTAAGATTGGAGGTATCAACAATGGAATAAAGGCTATATGAATTGGAATTAAGTTTTGTGAGAAAATAGACATCATAAAGATCAGTAAGAAGATTAAAACTTTTACTAAACCTTGTCGATTACTTGAACCGTTTTTATTTAATATCTTTAAAATCCCTGCAATCATTAATTCAGGAATTCCTGTTTTTGAAATGGCAATAGCGAAACCACCAAGCAATCCATAACTTAAAGCAATCGTTGCGCCTGCTCCTAGTCCTTCTGTAAATGATTGTACAGTTGCTTCTATACCCATGCCGCTTGATAGACCTCCCGCAAAGGCCCCCAATACAAGAGAAAGAACAACATTAATACGGAGCAAACTTAATATTAACATGACAGCCACTGCCACAATTACTGCATTCATTTTAACACTTCACTTTCGTACACTAGATTACTAACACACTAAACTTTAATGGTCTAACAGTTGAAAGTCAAGATGTTTTTATGCCCCTATAAAAACTTTCCAAATTCAAACACCATAAAAAAAACAGTATGATCTTAAAATCATACTGTTTTTAGATTTCTTCCTATTATAACGATTCACGAATGACTTTTTTATAATAGCCAACAGAAAGTACAGCGAAGATAGCATATAACGCTATATAGCAGCTCATAGCAATCCATAATGGGGTTGTTAACTCAGATCCAAAGAAGAACCATCCCGACTTAACAGCAAAGTAACTATGGAGTAACCCTATTATTAATGGAACACCGAAGTTAAATGCTTGTTTCATATATATACCTTTCATAATATCTTTTTCAGCGAAGCCAATCTTTCTTAATATCGTATAAGAAGCTCGCTCCTCTTCAGCCTCAGACATTTGTTTAAAGTATAAAATACTACCTGTTGTCATTAAAAATGCTAAAGCTAAAAATGCCGTTGTAAAAATTGTTGTGCCTAATGTTTCAATATTTTCTTGACGCTCACCTTCATAAGATGTTTGCGTAAATTTCATTGTTTTGCCTTCGCTATCTCTAACAGATATGACACCCGAACCTATTGTTTGTTTATACAATTTCTCAGCTAAGTCTATATCGCTTTTCGACTTTAACATAATGGTAGTTTGTTTATGAAATTGAAAAAGATCAGATTTTGTAGCAAGCTTTTCAAATACTTCATCTGATACTACAAAAATAGGTCCCCCTGGCCCACCAGTCACAATTCCACTAATCATACTTTCCTTTTGAATATCTACAACATGGAATGTTTCCTCAAGCTCTCCCGCAGATACTACAATATCACGGTCTTTCTCTAACTTGAACATCGCTTCCATATACCCACCATAGTTTGTTAAGATGGCTTCATTACCAGATACTGATGCCTCAGGAACTCTTTGTTGATAATCAGAAAGTGGAATTGTGTAAATAGTTTGTTTCATATTATAAAAAGGATTACCTTCTTGTTGATCTTCTTCTGGTATTAATTGTCCAACTGCCGCTGTTACACCCTGTAATCGGTAGTCTATTTTATTATAAGCAATATTATTTTCTTCTAGCTTTTTAAAAAAATCCTGATCATTATCTTCAAGCAATATATAGTCGCCAGGTACTTGACTATGTGCATGTGTTTCTGATGAATAATACGAAATATATGCTAATGTGGCAATCCCGAGTGATACACCCGTTAAAACAGTAATGAGCGTCAATGATTTTGCATTACTTTTCATACGATGCATAATTGGTGTTAATGCGAGTACATCATGTACAGATAAATGCCCATTTTTCTTTAGGCGAACTGAATTCATAATAAATGCTACGGAAAAACGAAATACAAGGAAGGTTCCACCAATGGTAGAAGCTAAAATAATAATCATATTTAAAAATAAATTGCCTGAATTGTCAATATCGAATAACTTTGTTGATGCATAGTAGCCATATACAATTAACACAAGACCTAAAAAACCGATGACCATTTGTAGTGGACTAAATCGTTTTACACGCTCATCTGCTTGTTTAGCAGCTGTAAATAGTGACAGTAGTGATACACGATGAATCATCCAAGCCATTTGGACAAGTACAATTACTAGTAGAATGGCAAATACTGCAACAGATTGTTGAAATGCTTGCGTACTAAATGTCATCGTCACAAGTGCCTCTTTTTCTAGTACGCGCAGTAAAATCATTGCAAATAAGCGTGAACTAAAGAACCCTACAAGCATACCTAAAACGACCGCGCCTACAAATAATAGGATACTTTCTACCGCCAATAAGCGTACGATAAGCCCCTTTGTCATCCCTATCAGCTGATACAAGCCTATTTCCTTACTGCGACGCTTCATAAATAAATGGTTTGCATAAAGTACGAAAAACAAAATAATAAAGTACAACATATATGTTGCTGCTTCAAAGCCTGCTGTGGCTGTACCGCTCTGCTGTACAGTAGATAGCACGTCAGGGTTATTTTGCAATGTCAAAAAGGAAAAATATAAAGTAACGCTAAAAATAAGTGCAAAGAAATATAAATAATAATGCTTCATATTTTTCTTCATGCTACGTAACACGAGTTTACTAAGACTCATAACCGTCACCACCTAGCACACTTTGCGTATGCATGATCTCTTGGAAAAATGCCTGTCTCGTTTTATCCCCTTTATATAGCTCACTATAAATGAGTCCATCTTTTAAAAACAAAACGCGTGTACAAAAGCTTGCTGCCACCCCATCATGCGTAACCATCATAATCGTTGCTTTTTTTGTCTCATTAATACTTTGTAGGTTTTTTAAAAGTGCAGTAGCTGATTTTGAATCAAGTGCGCCTGTAGGTTCATCAGCAAATACAAGCGATGGGTTTGTAATAAGTGCGCGAGCTGCCGATGTACGTTGCTTTTGACCACCTGATATTTCGTTTGGGTATTTGTTTAAAATCTCGGTAATACCTAATAAGTGTGTAAGCTCCTTTAAACGACTCTCCGCAACAGCCTTCGGTAGTTTACTAATGGCTAATGGGAGTAGAATATTTTCTTTCACCGTCAATGTATCTAATAAATTATAATCCTGGAATACGAACCCTAATTGCTCACGACGGAAATTAGCTAGCGCCTTCTCCTTCATACCACGTAGGTTTTCCCCGTTTATTTCAATAACACCTTCTGTTGCAAAGTCAATCGAACACAAAACGTTTAAAAGTGTTGTTTTTCCTGAGCCTGATGGTCCCATTATGCCGACAAATTCACCTTTATTCACTTCTAAATCAATGCCCTTTAAAACCTCTTGAGCTGTTGATTTTTTTCCATATACCTTTTTTACTTTACGACCAATTAAAACTGCCACTTGTAAGCGCCCCTTTCTATAGTTCAAGTGTACCCTGTCTGCTCCCTCAATTCGTGCGTTTTACATGACAATATAAAAAGGTAGGTGACAATATCGTCATCTACCTTTTAGTTTGACATATTCATTTTGTAACGGAAAACGTAAGGTAAATATTGAGCCTTCATCTACAGTTGATTGTACACTAATACGAACACCTATCTTCTGAGCCACGTTATGCGCTAAATACAAACCCATGCCTGTCGACTGTGCAGATTCTCTCCCAGCTGTTCCAGTATACGACTTTTGAAAAATTCGAGGCAAATCCTCCTTACAAATACCAATGCCTGCATCTTTTATATGTAATAATGTTGCGCCCTTCGGATCTACCTCCGTAAATATTAATACTTCGGAATTTGCAGGACTATATTTAATGGCATTGGATAAAATTTGTCGCACAATAAAAGCTAGCCATTTTCCATCAGTCATCACAGTCTCCGTTAACTCATCAACATCAAAACCGATGCCTTTTTCAATACACCAAGCTTGCATAGCTCTTATTTCCTTATAGACAACCGTTCTGAGCTCGATCTCTGCCATATAATTATCTTTTTCAATTGAAGAAAAACGTGTTTGATGTAGCTGCTGATCAACCAATAAATGTAGCCTTAACCACTCAGCTTCTAATTTACGACGTAATGTCAAATCTTCAATACGGTCTAACATTAAATTAATCGAAGTTAATGGTGCTTTTACTTCATGAACCCAGGCCAAGAGCTCATCTGTATATTCCTGTAGCTGTACTTTTGCTTGATTTAACTCCGTATCCTTATCGTAAAAGACATCTTCAATCTTTGTAAAATACGCAGTTTGAAAAGGTGATAACGCTAAGTTTCTACTGTGTGCATCATCAAGTTGGCTGTCCACATTTCCCAGGAAATCCTTCAACTCCCCTACTTCAACTACATATCGCCATATAAGAAAAATCATAAAACTAATAAACACGCTAATATTCATATACCAAATAGATATTCCCTCTAATCCAGCGTCTAAAGAAAATAAAACATTGATAATAATGATGATAAAAACGAAAAAGCCTATCCATGCAAGGCGTTCTTTTAAAAATAAAAGTAGCATTGTCACTCACGTCCCTGTGTTACAGCCATATAACCAAGTCCCTTTTTAGTTAAAATCACTTCTTGTAAACCTATATCCTCAAGCTTAGTACGTAACCGATTAACATTTACCGACAATGTATTATCATTGACAAAGCGCTCATCATCCCATAGCTTTCTCATCAAATCATCTCTAGAGACAATTTGATCGGCCTTCTCCACTAAAATACGTAAAATAAAGAGTTCATTTTTAGTTAATGAAGTAAGATTTCCATCATACATAATCTCACTGCGTGCATAATCAATAACTGAACCATTAAACCGTGTGACATCCATTGATTCTTCTACGTAATCATAAGTACGACGCAAAATAGCCTGAACCTTTGCAAGTAATACCTCCATATGGAAAGGCTTTTGCACAAAGTCATCAGCACCCATTTGCATTGCCATTACCATATCCATTGGATGATCTCGTGAAGATAGAAAGAGAATTGGCACCTTTGAGATATGACGTATTTCTCGACACCAATGAAAACCATCATAGGCTGGAAGCTGAATGTCAATCAATACAAGCTGTGGCTTCTGCTCAATAAAATCATCCATCACTTTTTGGAAATCTTTAGGTCCAACTACTTGAAGTGACCATTGTGCAAAACGTGTCTGAATCATTTCGAAAATTGATGGATCGTCTTCAATCAGCAATATTTTCATCTCCATTTGCAGATTCTCCTTTCATGAAGTGTTCTTATGTATTAAATAGGCTAATCGTCATAACGTGAGGTTGATTTCCGCTCCGACTGGGCGGTTTCGTAAAAAATCGATATTTCTGCTTTTTGGTATTTTACCTATTATGTATACATAAAATAATCTAATTTAAGTTAGATTATTTTATATTCTTTACCTATTTTAACATAAAAAACCAATCTGTAAGCGTCCCTACAGATTGGTTTTGAAAAATTAGCTTGCGCTAAAATTATTTTTGGATAGAAGCAACTACGCCAGCGCCTACAGTACGGCCACCCTCACGGATAGAGAATTTAGTACCTTCTTCAAGAGCGATTGGAGCGATAAGTTCTACTGTCATTTCGATGTTATCGCCAGGCATTACCATTTCAACGCCTTCTGGTAAGTTACAGATACCTGTTACGTCAGTTGTACGGAAGTAGAACTGAGGACGGTAGTTAGAGAAGAATGGAGTATGACGGCCACCCTCTTCTTTTGATAAAACATAAACTTCAGCTTTGAAGTTAGTGTGTGGAGTGATTGAGCCTGGTTTAGCTAATACTTGACCACGTTGGATTTCTTCACGAGCTACACCACGAAGTAAAGCACCGATGTTGTCACCAGCTTCAGCGTAGTCTAATAATTTACGGAACATTTCTACACCAGTTACAGTTGTAGATTTAGCTTCTTCAGTGATACCGATGATCTCAACAACGTCACCAACTTTAACTTGACCACGTTCAACACGGCCAGTTGCAACTGTACCACGACCAGTGATAGAGAATACGTCCTCTACTGGCATCATGAATGGTTTGTCAGTTTGACGTTCTGGAGTTGGGATGTAAGAATCTACAGCGTCCATTAATTCAACGATTTTTTCTTCCCATTCAGCTTCGCCTTCAAGAGCTTTAAGAGCTGAACCTTTGATTACTGGTAGGTCATCACCTGGGAAGTCATATTCAGATAGTAGGTCACGGATTTCCATTTCTACTAATTCTAATAATTCTTCGTCATCAACCATATCACATTTGTTCATGAATACTACTAAGTATGGAACACCTACTTGACGAGATAAAAGGATGTGTTCACGAGTTTGTGGCATTGGGCCGTCAGCAGCAGATACTACTAAGATACCGCCGTCCATTTGTGCAGCACCAGTGATCATGTTTTTAACATAGTCAGCGTGTCCTGGGCAGTCAACGTGTGCATAGTGACGAGTTTCTGTTTCATATTCTACGTGAGAAGTATTGATTGTGATACCACGTTCTTTTTCTTCTGGAGCGTTATCGATATCAGCGTATGATTTAGCTTCCCCACCCATTTTTTTAGAAAGAACTGTTGCGATTGCAGCAGTTAAAGTTGTTTTACCATGGTCAACGTGTCCGATTGTACCAATGTTAGCATGCGTTTTTGAACGGTCGAATTTTTCTTTAGCCATTAGAGATTGCCTCCTCAAAATTATATGTTTATATTTTTTTAAAAACTATAGAATAATTGCTGATGGCGAACGGGCCCATCCACCATCTCACAATCATAGCTTACAAATTAGTTATACTTTATGCAAGATGAAAATTCAATTATTCACCTTTATTTTTTTTGACGATTTCAGCAGCGATTGATTTTGGTACTTCTTCATAATGATCGAATGTCATTGAGAATACACCACGACCTTGTGTTGCTGAACGAAGAGTTGTTGCATAACCAAACATTTCCGATAAAGGAACCATTGCACGAACAACTTGAGAGTTACCGCGAGCTTCCATACCCTCAACGCGTCCGCGACGAGAAGTAATGTTACCCATGATATCACCAAGGTATTCTTCTGGAATTACAACTTCTACTTTCATCATTGGTTCTAAGATAACTGCATCACATTGTTTAGCAGCTTCTTTAAGAGCCATAGATGCAGCAATTTTGAACGCCATCTCATTCGAGTCAACGTCATGGTAAGAACCGAATACTAATTTCGCTTTAATGTCGATTAGTGGGTAACCAGCTACTACACCGCGCTCAAGAGAGTCACGAAGACCAGCTTCTACAGCAGGAATGTATTCACGAGGTACTACACCACCAACGATAGCGTTTTCGAATTCAAAGCCTTTACCTTCTTCGTTTGGAGAGAACTCAATCGTTACGTCACCATATTGTCCACGACCACCAGATTGGCGAGTGAATTTACCTTGAACTTTTGCAGAGCTACGGAATGTTTCACGGTAAGATACCATTGGAGCACCTACGTTAGCTTCTACTTTAAATTCACGGCGCATACGGTCAA
Source organism: Lysinibacillus sp. NPDC094177 (assembly GCF_050279145.1). Classification (NCBI taxonomy): domain Bacteria; kingdom Bacillati; phylum Bacillota; class Bacilli; order Caryophanales; family Bacillaceae; genus Lysinibacillus; species Lysinibacillus sp. NPDC094177. The sequence continues at coordinate 34,306 of NZ_JBNNTW010000009.1, forward strand.
CTAAGATATCAAGGTGAAGCTCACCCATACCTGAGATGATTGTTTGACCAGTTTCTGTGTCAGTGTGAGCACGGAAAGTTGGATCCTCTTCTTGAAGTTTTTGTAAAGCTTGACCCATTTTATCTTGGTCAGCTTTTGACTTTGGTTCTACAGAAAGAGAAATTACTGGTTCAGGGAACTCCATTGATTCAAGAATAACTAGGTTTTTCTCGTCACATAGAGTATCACCAGTAGTAGTATCTTTAAGACCTACTGCTGCTGCGATGTCCCCAGCAAATACTTTAGAAATCTCTTCACGAGAGTTTGCGTGCATTTGTAGGATACGACCTACACGCTCACGTTTACCTTTAGAAGAGTTTTGTACGTATGAACCTGAATCTAATGTTCCAGAGTACACACGGAAGAAAGTTAATTTACCTACGAATGGGTCAGTCATAACTTTGAATGCAAGAGCTGAGAATGGCTCTTCATCTGAAGAATGACGTTCTAATTCTTCGTCACCATCAACATTAGTACCTTTGATTGCTGGTACATCTAATGGAGATGGTAAGTAATCGATAACTGCATCTAACATTGGGCGTACGCCTTTGTGTTTGAATGCTGTACCACAGATTACTGGGTAAAATTCTACTGCGATTGTAGCACGACGGATCGCCGCTTTAAGTTCAGCAACAGAAATTTCTTCGCCTTCTAAATATTTCTCCATGATTTCTTCATCAACACTTGCAACAGCATCGATTAATTTTTCACGGTATTCTTCAGCTTGTGCGCGGTGTTCTTCAGGGATTTCGCCTTGAGTCACTGCTGTACCTTTTTCGTCGCCGTAGAAAGTAGCTTTCATTTCAACTAAGTCAATGATTGCTGAGAACTGATCTTCAGCTCCGATAGGTAATTGGATAGGGTGAGCGTTTGCTTGTAAACGTTCGTGTAGAGTTCCTACAGAATATAGGAAGTCTGCACCTGTTTTATCCATTTTGTTAATGAACACGATACGTGGAACGCCGTAAGTTGTAGCTTGACGCCATACTGTTTCAGTTTGAGGTTCAACACCAGATTGAGCATCAAGTACTGTTACAGCACCATCAAGTACGCGTAGTGAACGTTCAACTTCTACAGTGAAGTCTACGTGTCCAGGAGTATCGATGATGTTTACACGGTGGCCGTTCCATTGAGCTGTTGTTGCAGCAGAAGTGATTGTGATACCACGTTCTTGCTCTTGCTCCATCCAGTCCATTTGAGAAGCGCCTTCATGAGTTTCACCAATTTTGTGAATCTTACCTGTGTAATAAAGGATACGCTCAGTTGTTGTTGTTTTACCAGCATCAATGTGAGCCATGATCCCAATATTACGTGTATTCTCTAGGGAGAATTCGCGTTTCATAGGTATTTCTCCTTCCATATTGGGCGTATGCGGTTTAGAAATTGATTACCAACGGTAGTGAGCGAATGCTTTGTTCGCTTCTGCCATTTTGTGCATATCTTCACGTTTTTTAACTGATGCACCTGTGTTGTTAGAAGCATCAAGGATTTCGTTAGCTAAACGCTCTTCCATTGTTTTTTCACCACGAAGACGAGCGTAGTTAACTAGGTAACGAAGACCTAAAGTTGTACGACGTTCTGGACGTACTTCTACTGGCACTTGGTAGTTAGAACCACCAACACGGCGAGCGCGTACTTCAAGAACTGGCATTACGTTATTTAGAGCAGCTTCGAATACTTCAATTGGATTTTCACCAGAACGTTCTTTAACAAGTTCGAACGCACCGTATAAAATCTTTTGAGAAGTACCTCTTTTACCATCAACCATCATTTTATTAATTAAACGAGTTACTAGTTTTGAACTATAAATTGGATCTGGTAACACGTCACGTTTGGAAACAGGACCTTTACGAGGCATGTGTTTTCCTCCTTTCGAATAGTTATCGATTTATTTTATAAAAAATTGCCTTGTCATATTTGTCGCGTAAAATTTCCAATCCGCTAGCGAGATTGGAAATTTACAACAACTACTAAAGGCTCATTATTAAGCAACGCTAAATAATGTTAAATTATTTTTTTTCTTTAGGGCGTTTTGTTCCGTATTTAGAACGTGATTGTAAACGACCGTTTACACCAGCTGTATCAAGAGCTCCACGTACGATATGGTAACGAACACCCGCTAAGTCTTTTACGCGTCCGCCACGGATAAGAACAACACTGTGTTCTTGTAAGTTGTGGCCTTCACCTGGGATATAAGCTGTAACCTCGATTTGGTTAGTTAAACGTACACGAGCGTATTTACGTAACGCTGAGTTTGGTTTACGAGGTGTCATTGTACCTACACGAGTACAAACTCCGCGTTTTTGTGGAGATTTAACATCAGTTAAAGATTTTTTAAATGAGTTATATCCTTTGTTTAACGCTGGTGATTTTGATTTCGTGCTTTTAGATTGACGAGGCTTACGTACTAATTGGTTAATTGTAGGCATCGGTATTTCCTCCCTTCATTTATTCCTTGTTAATACCACACATCCAGGTGGTTCATTTTTTGGGTAAAAACAAAGTCTTTGTGTTTAATACACAAAAACTACTCTACAGTAATCGCAACTACTGCAGCTCCAACGTGGATTCCACAGGCCTTGCCCAGTTCCTTTTTCGACTCAACAAGAATAACTGGTATACCGATTTCTCTCGCGAAAGATATGGCCGAAACGGTTACCCAATTGTCTGCATCGAGTGCCACAAAAAGTTCTTTCACTGAACCGGCTCGCATTGCTTTTACTGCTTGCTTTGTACCTATGATTGTTTGACTATCCCTTACTCTATCATAAGACATTTTCATATCCTCCGAAGTACAGATAGTTAACTATCAACCTTCAATATATTATCATTATCAATTTCGACTGTCAACTCATATCTTTAAAAAGTCCGAAGAGATGATTAAAATACATCCCTTCGGTACTTATTTAATGATTATTCAGCAGAAATTAGATCCTCTGTGTCAAGCTCATCTTTTTCAATACGAATTTGACGGTAACGTTGCATACCAGTTCCTGCAGGAACAAGTTTACCGATAATTACGTTTTCCTTCAGACCAAGAAGTTCATCGCGTTTTCCTTTAATAGCAGCATCCGTTAACACACGAGTTGTTTCTTGGAATGATGCTGCAGATAAGAATGATTCTGTTTCAAGAGACGCTTTTGTAATACCTAGGATAACAGGACGACAAGTTGCAGGGTTTTTGCCATTTAACACAGCATCTGCATTTGCTTCTGAGAATTGGTGAATATCTAGTAATGAGCCTGGTAATAATTCTGTCTCACCAGCTTCAATTACACGTACTTTACGAAGCATTTGGCGAACCATTACCTCGATATGCTTATCTCCAATTTCTACCCCTTGCATACGGTATACTTTTTGTACTTCTTTTAACAGGTATTCTTGAACTGTTGAAACGTCTTTAACTTTTAACAATTGTTTTGGATCGATAGAACCTTCTGTTAATACTTGACCACGTTCTACAAAGTCGCCTTCTTGTACTTTCAGACGGGCATTGTAAGGTGCTGCGTATTTACGTGTTTCTACTTCACCTTCAATTGTAATCTCTTTTAGACCTTCACGGATTTCAGTGATGTCTGAAACAGTACCTGCGATATCAGAGATAACTGATTGACCTTTAGGATTACGTGCTTCAAAAATCTCTTGGATACGTGGAAGACCTTGTGTAATATCGTCACCGGCAACCCCACCAGTATGGAATGTACGCATTGTTAACTGTGTACCTGGTTCACCGATTGATTGAGCAGCAATAATACCAACTGCTTCCCCAACTTCAACCTTTTCACCTGTTGCTAAGTTCATGCCGTAACATTTTTTACATACACCATGTTTTGTATTACATGTGAATGCTGAACGGATTGTTACTTCCTCGATACCAGCCTCGATAACCGCACGAGCGATATCTTGATCGATTAAGCCATCTTTTTCTAAGATAACTTCACCTGTTTCTGGATGCACGATTGTTTTCTTCGTATGACGACCGATAATACGTTCATCTAACGCTTCAATTAACTCTGTACCTTCCATTAACGCACCAATTGTTAAACCACGGTCAGTTCCACAGTCATCCTCACGAACGATAACATCTTGTGCTACGTCAACAAGACGACGTGTTAAGTAACCTGAATCGGCAGTTTTTAGGGCTGTATCGGCAAGACCTTTACGAGCACCGTGAGTCGAGATGAAGTATTCTAATACCGTTAAACCTTCACGGAATGAAGATTTAATTGGAAGTTCGATAATACGACCAGCCGGGTTGGCCATCAGACCACGCATACCTGCTAACTGTGTAAAGTTAGATGCGTTACCACGGGCACCTGAGTCAGACATCATAAAGATTGGGTTTGTTTTCTCAAGCGACTTCATCAGCTTCGATTGAATTTCATCTTTCGCAGCACTCCAGCTTGAGATAACGCGATCATAACGCTCTTCTTCCGTGATGAAACCACGACGGAATTGCGCTTGAACTTTATCCACTTTTTCTTGTGCTTCCAATAAAATTTCGCCTTTGTCTGGTAATACGACGATGTCAGATACACCTACAGTGATACCAGCACGTGTTGAATATTTGAATCCTAAGTTCTTCATGCGGTCAAGCATTTTAGATGTTTCTGTGATGTGGAAACGTTTAAATACTTCAGCAATGATATTACCTAAGAATTTTTTACGGAATGGGTTTACAACTGGTACTGATGCAAAGTGTTTGCGCAGTACAGCTGTACGTTGTGCATCAACTTTACCTTTTTCATCAAGCCCACTATAAGCAGCATCTGCCTCAAGCTCTTTTAACGTTTCTTCATCAATTGTTAATTTAACAAAGAATTTGTCTGGTGTTGCTTGTTCTAAGTTGAATTCAGTTGGCTCATTAATGTATGGGAATGATTTAGGCAAGATCTCGTTAAAGATTACTTTACCAACAGTCGTTAATAGGAACATATTATTTTGTTCCTCTGTAAATGTTGGGTTGTTTAACGAACCTGCTTTAATCGCAATACGAGTATGCAAATGAACATGACCTGTATCATATGCAATTAATACTTCGTTTGGTCCATAGAAAATTGTTCCTTCGCCGCGAGCTGCTTCACGCTCAAGTGTTAAGTAGTAGTTTCCTAATACCATATCTTGAGATGGTGTTACAACTGGTTTACCGTCTTTCGGGTTCAGGATATTTTGTGCAGCAAGCATTAGAAGACGAGCTTCTGCTTGCGCTTCTGCTGATAATGGTACGTGAACCGCCATTTGGTCACCATCGAAGTCAGCGTTATAAGCTGTACATACTAATGGGTGAAGACGAATAGCACGACCTTCAACTAGTGTTGGTTCAAATGCTTGAATACCAAGACGGTGAAGCGTAGGTGCACGGTTTAGTAATACTGGATGCTCACGAATTACATCTTCTAAAACGTCCCATACATCGTTGTTTAAACGCTCGATTTTACGTTTAGCAGATTTAATATTATGAGCAAGACCACGTTCTACTAACTCTTTCATTACGAAAGGTTTGAATAACTCAATTGCCATTTCTTTTGGTAGACCACATTGGTACATTTTTAAGTTTGGACCTACTACAATAACCGAACGACCAGAGTAGTCAACACGTTTACCAAGTAAGTTTTGACGGAAACGACCTTGTTTACCTTTCAGCATATGTGAAAGTGATTTTAACGGACGGTTACCAGGACCTGTTACGGGTCGACCACGACGACCGTTATCGATTAATGCATCAACAGCTTCTTGTAACATACGTTTTTCGTTTTGTACGATGATACTTGGAGCACCAAGGTCTAGTAAACGTTTTAAACGGTTATTACGGTTGATTACACGACGATATAAATCGTTTAAGTCAGAAGTTGCAAAACGCCCACCATCTAATTGCACCATTGGACGAAGCTCTGGTGGAATCACCGGTAGTACATCTAAAATCATCCATTCAGGAGAGTTACCTGAGTTACGGAATGATTCAACAACTTCAAGACGTTTAATTGCACGTGTACGACGTTGACCTTGTGCTGATTTTAACTCTTCTTTTAAAGAATGAGTCTCATCTTCAAGATCAATTTTACCTAATAATTTTTTAATTGCTTCCGCACCCATAGATGCTTCGAATGTGTTGCCGAATTTTTCGCGATATGCACGGTACTCTTTTTCAGAAAGTAGTTGTTTACTTTCTAGGTTTGTAGCACCTGGTTCGATTACAACGTAAGAAGCAAAGTAAATTACTTCTTCTAGTGCACGTGGGGACATATCTAAAATAAGACCCATACGACTAGGAATACCTTTGAAGTACCAGATATGAGATACTGGTGCTGCTAATTCGATATGGCCCATACGTTCACGACGAACTTTAGCGCGTGTTACTTCAACTCCACAACGATCACAAACTACGCCTTTATAGCGTACACGTTTGTATTTACCACAATGACACTCCCAGTCCTTAGTTGGACCAAAAATACGCTCACAGAATAAACCATCTTTTTCTGGTTTTAAAGTACGATAGTTGATTGTTTCAGGTTTTTTGACTTCACCGTATGACCAAGAACGAATCTTGTCAGGAGAAGCTAAACCGATTTTCATATATTCAAATTCATTAACGTCTATCAAGGAGCCTACCTCCCTCTAGTATAGGTCTTTATAAAGACTCTTTTACGCAGCTCGATAATCGTTTGCAAGAATCATTTCTCTTTAGCAAAAGATTAAAAATAGAATGATTTATTGAAAGAAAAAGCCGGACAGGGCGTTAAATCCTGCCCGACTAATTTGAAAAATAACTTTGACCGTGTTCACAAAGGTGTGAACTAACGTTTTCCATTATTCAAAAGACTCTACTGGCTCTTCTTCTTTTTCTTGCTGTGGTGCAATGTTAAGTGCGTCAGCTGGTTGAAGATCTTCTTCTTCGTCTAAATCGCGAAGCTCTACCTCTTCATCATTAACAGTTAACATTTTCACATCCATACCAAGAGATTGAAGTTCTTTAATCAATACTTTGAATGATTCAGGAACGCCTGGCTCTGGTACACTTTCACCCTTAACGATTGCTTCGTATGTTTTCACACGACCAACAACGTCATCGGATTTAACTGTTAAGATTTCTTGAAGTGTATAGGCAGCACCGTATGCTTCAAGTGCCCATACCTCCATCTCACCAAAGCGTTGTCCACCGAACTGTGCTTTACCACCAAGTGGCTGTTGAGTAACAAGTGAGTAAGGACCAGTTGAACGTGCGTGAAGTTTATCATCAACCATGTGAGCAAGTTTGATCATGTACATGATACCTACTGATACACGGTTATCGAATGGTTCACCTGAACGTCCATCATACAGGGTTGTTTTACCATCGCGGTTCATCCCTGCTTCTTCCATCGTTTCCCAAACGTCTTCCTCGTTGGCACCATCAAATACTGGAGTTGCCATATGAACACCTAGGTAACGAGAAGCCATACCTAAGTGTAACTCTAAAACTTGTCCGATGTTCATACGAGAAGGTACGCCAAGTGGATTTAACATGATATCAACAGGAGTACCGTCTGGCATGAATGGCATATCCTCTTCCGGTAAGATACGAGAGATAACCCCTTTGTTACCATGACGTCCGGCCATTTTGTCCCCTACGCGAATTTTACGTTTTTGAACAATGTAAGCACGAACTAATTGGTTAACACCTGGTGGTAACTCATCGCCATCTTCACGGTTAAATACTTTCACGTCAAGAATAATACCGCCAGCACCATGTGGTACACGTAATGAAGTATCACGAACTTCACGAGCTTTTTCACCGAAGATTGCATGTAATAAGCGTTCTTCAGCAGTTAATTCTGTAACTCCCTTAGGTGTTACTTTACCTACAAGAATGTCGCCATCACGAACTTCTGCACCGATGCGGATGATACCACGTTCGTCTAAGTTACGAAGCGCATCTTCCCCAACGTTTGGAATATCACGAGTGATTTCTTCAGGTCCTAATTTTGTATCACGAGACTCTGATTCGTATTCTTCAATATGAACAGATGTATAAACATCGTCTTTTACAAGGCGTTCGCTCATGATAACAGCATCTTCATAGTTAAAGCCGTTCCAAGTCATGAACGCAACAAGTACGTTACGACCAAGAGCAAGTTCACCTTTTTCCATAGATGGACCATCTGCTAAAATGTCACGAGGTTTCACACGTTCGCCAACTTTTACAAGTGGACGTTGGTTGTATGAAGTACCTTGGTTAGAACGAATGAATTTTTGTAATTTATATTTTGTTAAATCGCCTTTAACTTCTTTACCGTCAACGACTTCAATACGGCGAACATGGATAGAGCGAGCTTCAACATGCTCAACAATACCATCATATTTCGCTACTACAGCCGCACCTGAGTCACGCGCATCAACGTGTTCCATACCCGTACCAACAAATGGTGCTTCTGGGTTAAGAAGAGGAACTGCTTGACGTTGCATGTTGGCACCCATAAGTGCACGGTTCGAGTCATCGTTTTCTAAGAACGGGATACATGCAGTCGCCGCTGAAACTACTTGTTTCGGAGATACGTCCATGTAGTCCATTTGAGCTTTATTGAATACTGTATTATCCCCACGGAAACGACCTACTACTTCGTCTTTAGCAAATGTACCATCAGGATTTAATAGTGAGTTCGCTTGTGCTACATAGTAGTTATCTTCTTCATCAGCTGTTAAATAATCAATCTGATCCGTTACTTGGCCTGTTTCATGGTCAATACGACGATAAGGCGTTTCAATGAATCCGAATTTATTTACTTTGGCAAATGAAGATAATGAGTTGATTAAACCAATGTTTGGACCCTCTGGTGTCTCGATTGGACACATACGACCATAGTGAGAGTAGTGAACGTCACGTACTTCGAAACCAGCACGCTCACGTGTTAAACCACCAGGCCCTAATGCAGATAGACGACGTTTATGCGTTAACTCTGCCAGTGGGTTTGTTTGGTCCATGAATTGTGATAACTGAGAGCTACCGAAGAACTCTTTAATTGACGCAATTACTGGACGAATATTAATTAATTGTTGTGGTACGATAGCAGCTGTATCATTAATAGACATACGCTCACGTACAACACGTTCCATACGAGATAAACCGATACGGAATTGGTTTTGTAAAAGCTCACCGACAGAACGTAGACGACGGTTACCTAAATGGTCAATATCATCTGTTGCCCCTACTTGGTAAAGTAAGTTGAAGAAATAACTTACTGAAGATAATACGTCAGCAGGCGTAATATTCTTCACTTCTTCATCGATGTACGCATTACTAATAATATTGATTTCTTTTTGCGCTTCATCTTTTGGTGCATAGATTTTAATAGATTGGATTGTTACATCATCCTCAAGCACTCCACCTACTTGTGATAAAGTGCGGTAACCGATTCCTTTTGATGAATCTTCTAGATACGGTAAGATTTTATCTAAAGTGCGACGGTCAAGAACTGTACCTTTCTCTACTAAAATTTCGCCTGTTTCTGGGTCTACAAGCGTTTCAGCAATCGTTTGGTTAAATAAACGATTTTTGATATGAAGCTTTTTATTCATTTTGTAGCGACCAACATTCGCTAAATCATAGCGTTTCGCATCAAAGAAGCGAGAGTATAATAAACTCTTCGCACTTTCAACTGTTGGTGGCTCACCTGGACGTAAACGTTCATAGATTTCTAAAAGTGCTTTTTCAGTACTTTCAGAGTTATCCTTTTCTAACGTATTACGTAAATATTCATTGTCACCGATAATATCGATAATTTCTTGGTCTGAACCGAAGCCTAATGCACGAAGTAACACTGTTACTGGTAGCTTACGAGTACGGTCAATACGCACATATACTACATCTTTCGCGTCAGTTTCATATTCTAACCATGCACCACGGTTAGGAATAACTGTTGCTCCGAAACCTTTCTTACCGTTTTTATCAGTTTTATCATGGAAATACACACTTGGTGAACGAACTAATTGTGAAACGATAACACGTTCAGCACCATTGATAATGAACGTTCCTGTCTCTGTCATTAATGGGAAGTCACCCATGAAGACATCCTGTTCCTTCACTTCGTCTGTTTCTTTGTTGTAAAGACGTACTTTCACACGTAATGGTGCTGCGTAAGTAACATCTCGCTCTTTACACTCATCGACATCATACTTAGGATCACCTAATGAATAATCGATAAATTCTAATGAAAGATTGCCTGTAAAGTCCTCGATCGGCGAAATGTCACGGAACATTTCACGTAAACCTTCTTCAAGGAACCACTCGTAAGACGCCGTTTGAATCTCAATCAGATTTGGAAGCTCAAGCACCTCTTTAATACGCGCAAAGCTTCTACGCTGGCGGTGTTGTCCATACTGAACTAGTTGACCTGTCAACTCATTCACCCCTCAATAAAGCGATATTAGGTCTTTGCAAAATCATACAAATAGTGTATGATTTCGAAAGACAAAAAGAAAACGAGTCTTCAAAAAGATCTCATTTTCGGTTAACTAAACCTATCTTGGCAAGTATACCCACATTAAAACAATCATATACAAAAAGGGCATACGACCTCAAAATAATATTTTTGCATTTTATTATATTATCATAGCCGATTTGTCAAGTCAATAATTTATGCATACTTCATCTATTTTTTTGCACGTACTATCCAGTACCCTTTTTTCTTCTCCACAACATCGACTTCAGAAAATTTTTCTTCTAAGTAACTTACCGTTGATGGCGCACCTTGCTTCTTCTGTATTACTGCCCATAGCTCACCAGATGACACTAACTTATCGTAAGCTCCATCGTAAAAACGGAAAATTGTTTCCTTTCCTGCGCGAATTGGAGGATTGGTTAAAATAGCTGCGGCTTTTACATCCTTGTCAACCATCGATAGTCCGTCACTCACAAATATCCGTACATTTTGAACACCGTTTACTTGCGCATTTTTTTGCGAGAGTGCAACTGCACGTTCATTTATATCCATCATAAAAACGGTACGGTCTGGGTTTGTTTTGGCAATCGATAATCCGATCGGTCCATACCCGCACCCCACATCAAAAATCGCACCATCAATATCAGGCATTTGAAAAGCATCTATTAAAACACGGGATCCAAAATCTACTTCGCTTTTACTAAATACACCTGCATCCGTTTCAAAGGAAAACGTATGCCCTAACAATTTGAATGTCCAGTGACGAGGTTTACTCTCAGTTTGAGGCTTATTTGTATAATAGTGATCTGACATTTTCACGCCTCCTCAGAATGAAGAAAAAAAGCTCGCCAAAATGACGAGCTTTCCTTTTGTTTAAAAGTAAAAGTAACGCGAGATTACTTAACTTCTACAGATGCGCCAACTTCTTCAAGTTTAGCTTTGATTTGTTCAGCTTCATCTTTAGAAACGCCTTCTTTAAGAGCTTTAGGAGCGTTATCTACTACTTCTTTAGCTTCTTTAAGACCTAAACCAGTGATTTCGCGAACCACTTTGATTACTTTAATTTTTTCTGCACCAGCAGATGCTAATACTACGTCGAACTCAGTTTTTTCTTCAGCAGCGCCACCAGCACCACCAGCAACTACTGCTACAGGAGCAGCAGCTGTTACACCGAATTCTTCTTCGATAGCTTTTACTAAATCGTTTAATTCAAGAACTGTCATAGCTTTGATAGCTTCTAAGATTTGCTCTTTATTCATTATAATTTCCTCCTAATTGGATAATGTTTTGTTGTTGCGGTCAGGCCGCAGAAGTTAAAGTGCGTATGAAATTACGCGCCTTGTTCTTCTTTTTGTTCTGCAACAGCTTTTGTTGCAAGTGCGAAGTTGCGCACTGGAGCTTGAAGTACTGATAAAAGCATAGAAAGAAGACCTTCGCGTGATGGAAGTTCTGCAAGTGCTTTAACATCTTCAACAGAAGAGATTGTACCTTCAATAATACCCGCTTTAATTTCTAAAGCTTCATTTTTCTTAGCGAACTCGTTGATGATTTTAGCAGGAGCTACAACATCTTCTTTTGAGAACGCAATTGCGTTAGGACCAACTAATACGTCATTGATTCCTTCAAGGCCAACAGCTTCAGTAGCACGACGTGTTAAAGTGTTTTTGTAAACTTTGAACTCAACACCAGCTTCACGAAGTTGTTTACGAAGCTCAGTTACTTGTGCAACGTTAAGACCACGGTAATCCACAACTACTACAGAAGCAGCGTTTTGGAATTTTTCAGTAATCTCTTGAACTTGTACTTGTTTGTTTTCGATTGCTTTGCTCATGATGACACCTCCTATTAGAATGGGTCATTTATACCGACAAAAGAAAAGCCTCCGGGTCAAATAGACACAGAGGCTGAAAGTCATCATCTTTAAATAAGAATCTGAATTCCGATGTCCTCGGTAGGATCATTAAGTGACAAGTCACTCCTACTGTCTACGGTACAAATGGATAATTCACAACAGCAACCATCTTATCATAGATAGACAGCGCCGTCAATAGAATTACATAAAATCTTTAATTATTTTACTACTACGCTTGAAGCGTCAACTTTTAGAGCTGGACCCATTGTAGTTGTAACGTTTACAGATTTCATGTAAGTACCTTTAGCTGCAGCAGGTTTTGCTTTTTGCACAACATCAAATACTGTTAAGAAGTTTTCTACTAATTTTTCTGTAGAGAATGAAACTTTACCGATAGGTGCGTGGATGATACCAGCTTTATCAGCACGGTATTCTACTTTACCAGCTTTAATTTCAGCGATAGCTTTTGTTACATCGAAAGTAACTGTACCAGTTTTAGGGTTTGGCATTAAACCTTTAGGTCCTAATACGCGACCAAGTTTACCAACTTCACCCATCATGTCAGGAGTTGCAACGATTACATCGAAATCAAACCAACCTTGTTGGATTTTTTGGATGTATTCTGCATCGCCTACATAGTCAGCACCAGCAGCTTCAGCTTCTTTAAGTTTTTCACCTTTAGCGAATACTAATACGCGTTGAGTTTTACCAGTACCGTTTGGTAGCACTACTGCACCACGGATTTGTTGGTCGTTTTTACGAGTATCGATTCCTAGACGGAAAGCAACTTCTACAGTAGCGTCGAAGTTCACTGTGCTAGTTTTTTGAGCAAGTTCGATTGCTTCTTGAGCGCCGTATAAAGCGTTACGGTCGATTAGTTTTGCTGCATCTTGCAGTTTTTTACCTTTTTTAGCCATTATATAATTCCTCCTTGATTGTGGTTATAGCGGATTTTACCTCCCACGAATAAAGGTTGCGCGTTCACAAAGAAACTCCGCAACCTTCCAAAAAACAAATACATCATCAAGTAATGGGATTAGTCTTCAATAACAATACCCATGCTTCGTGCAGTACCTTCAACCATTAACATTGCAGCTTCTACTGAAGCAGCGTTAAGGTCTGGCATTTTAGTTTCAGCGATTTCGCGAACTTTATCACGCTTAACCGTTGCCACTTTTTTACGGTTTGGTTCACCAGATCCAGATTGGATACCAGCTGCTACTTTAAGTAGAACTGCTGCAGGTGGAGTTTTTGTAATGAAAGTGAATGAACGGTCCTCGAATACTGAAATTTCAACTGGAATGATAAGACCAGCTTGATCTGCAGTACGCGCGTTGAATTCTTTACAGAATCCCATGATGTTCACACCTGCTTGACCTAATGCAGGACCAACCGGTGGAGCTGGGTTTGCTTTACCAGCAGGGATTTGAAGTTTAACAACTTTAATAACTTTTTTAGCCACGAGACACACCTCCTTAAGTCCGTGATGTGGTAATTGGGTTGCCCCTCCCACTCAATATCTGTCTGTCAGCTAATTGCCGATAACATTAAAATTATCAATACAGACGTCAAACCAAAGTATGACAATCTGACCTAGAAATGATACCACTTTTAATTTTTTTAAGCAAGTAGTAATTAACAAAATCTGCGACATACGTCTTAGACATATGTCATTTTAGTTACTAGAACTACATTTTTTGTATTTGCTCAAAATCTAGTTCCATAATTGTTTCGCGACCAAACATATCGACAGAAACTTTCACTTTTCCTTTTTCAGTATCAATTTCTTCAACACGTCCTTGGAAGTGAGCAAAAGGCCCCTCTAATACTTCTACTGCTTCTCCAACAGAAATATCAATCTCGACAATTTTGTCAGTCATCCCCATCTGTTGTAATAGACGATCCGCTTCTTCAGGTAATAAAGGTGTCGGTTTTGCACCACCACCAGATGAACCGATAAATCCAGTTACACCTGGCGTGTTACGTACAACATACCACGAATCATCTGTCATAATTAGCTCTACTAAAACATAACCAGGGAAAACTTTACGCATCATTGTACGCTTTTTCCCATCCTTCATTTCTGTTTCTTCGTGTTCAGGCACAATAACACGGAAAATCTTATCTTGCATACCCATTGTTTCTACACGTTTCTCTAGGTTTGCTTTTACACGGTTCTCATACCCTGAATACGTATGAACAACATACCAATTTTTCTCCATAACTACTAGGACTCCTCGTCCGTCCCTCCCTTACCAAATCAATTACGCCTTGGCGTAATTGTGTCTGGATTTTGTATTGTGCTTGCACAATTGGTTCCTTTCAAAATCCGTGACATCTGCCAGCGGCTTTATCTTCATTCAGTCGGTGTTTTAACACTTACCAAAAAGGAACTACATTTGCATTCATCCTACCACTTTTAGAAGCAGGAATCTTCTACTGAATGAAGATAAAAGTGAAAAAATGAATCGCGATATGCTAAGCGTATCCTTTACTCTTTTCACAAACTACCCATTAGAAAAACATAGCTTCCGCTAATAGCCTAGCGAAAGCCCGATGATATATACCCAAACTAGCATAGTCATCTATTGCTACCCTCATACTATCCCTAGTAGCATACTTACCATATTGAGAATATTTTATTGCTGTTCACTTCTTCAATTTCGCCTTGGCGAGATTTTGAATTGTGCTGGCACAATTCAAAATCCGCAACATCCGCCGGAGGCATTATCTCCATTCTATCAAGATGGGAGTCTCCTATAGCTGACGCTACAGAAAAGATCTGCTGAATGAAGATAAAACAAACGAAAAAACCCGTTTATTGTAATGACGGGCTATTTCAGAAGTATTAACATGCTATTTACTAAATTATAGATCTAAGTACCAGCGGAATAATGATGAAATACCTAAGTCTACTAACACAAAAAATAAAGCCATAATTACAACAGTTGAAATTACAACGACTGTATATTTCGTCAGTTCTTTACTTTTTGGCCAGCTTGTTTTGCGCATTTCCGACATTACATTGCTGAAAAAGCCTTTAATCTTGCCCATTCTAGCCTAACCTCCGAATCAATCATATCTGTCTATTTACGAATCATTTTATAGCGTTTGTTTATGCACTGTATGTTCATTGCAATGCGAGCAAAATTTCTTTAGTTCGAGGCGTACATTTGAACCTTCCTTAGCTGGAAAGGTATAATTTCTCGATCCGCATTTTTCGCAATTTAGAACGACTTTTTTTGCCATATTATCACCTTTTCGGCACTTTGTCTTTTCAAGACTAACACCTATATTTGTCAATGTCAATAAAGGCATGCAACCGCTAGGACATTTCTTCAAGAACTAAATGTCGCTCTAATTTACGCTTTACTCGTTGTAAAGCATTGTCAATAGACTTCACATGACGATTTAATTTCGCTGAAATTTCATGATATGACTGACCATCTAAGTAAAGAGCTAATACTTGTAATTCTAATTCACTTAAAATCTCACTCATCTTTTCTTCTAAGTAGCCAAACTCTTCTCTATGAATCATTAACTCTTCCGGATCATCCATAATAGCACCAGTTAACACATCCATTAATGTACGATCTGACTCTTCATCAAAAATAGGCTTGTCCAAAGAAACGTAAGAATTTAGCGGTATATGCTTTTGTCTTGTAGCTGTTTTAATAGCCGTAATAATCTGTCTTGTAATACATAGCTCAGCAAAAGCTCGAAAAGAAGCAAGCTTATCTCCCTTAAAATCGCGAATGGCTTTATATAGGCCAATCATACCCTCTTGCACAATGTCTTCCTTATCTGCACCAATTAAAAAATAAGATCTAGCCTTCGCTCTCACTAACAAACGATATTTAGTAATTAAAAAATCCAACGCATCTGTATTACCTTGATGCACCATTTCAATAAGTTCTTCATCATTGAATCGTTCAAAATCTTGTGTCACTTGTACAATACTATTTTTAAACATGGTATCACCTCAGCCACAACAGATAATTAGGAACAGTATAACGGAATTGGAAAATATGCGTCAATAAATCATTTCAAACCACGCCGCCATTTTTCAAAGGCTAAAGCAACATCAGGCTTTAGCTCTATGCGGGAAGGCGGCTTGCTAACCTGTTTTCGCTTCACATCATGAGAAATTTTATGCTGGATAATCCCCATATCAATTTCTAGCTCTCTTGCCGATTTTCGCAGAGCACCGTTACCAAAAATAACATTTTGCTCTGCCATATCGGAGGTTGCTACGTGAATCTGTACATTTCTAGCTTTTAGTTCGTGTGTCATTTTTTCAATACGTTCATCTGCTGTTTCGTTTTTCCGTGTATAAATGACTTCGACATCATTTTCTAAATAAGTTTGCTCCACACCCGGTACAAGATGTGCGTCAAAAACTATAATTACGCGCCATCCCATAGCTGCCTTATACTCAGCCAGAAGCTCAATTAATCTCCTACGGGCATCTTCAAAATTCGTATCACGTAATGGTCGTAGCTCTTTCCAAGCTCCTACCATATTATAGCCGTCAACAAGCAAAATATTTTTCATCGTCAATCATTCGCTTCTTGACGTTTACGATACACTTCGTACATTAAGAGTGCAGCAGCTACTGATGCATTTAGGGATGTAACATGCCCAACCATCGGTAAATGATATAAAAAATCACATTTCTCTTTTAATAGGCGACTCATACCTTTGCCTTCACTACCAATAATAATAGCGAGTGGCAATGTTGCATCCATTTTACGATAGTCTGCTGAACCTTTAGCATCTGTACCCGCAATCCATACTCCTCGTTCTTTTAGCTCATCTACCGTCTGCGCTAGGTTATTAACACGCACGACAGGTACATGCTCAATCGCTCCAGTTGATGCCTTTGCCACTACAGCTGTCAAACTCACAGAACGGCGCTTCGGAATAATAATGCCGTGCGCACCTATCGCATCAGCAGTTCGCATAATAGAACCTAGATTATGCGGGTCCTCTAGCTCATCTAAAATTAAGAAAAATGGATCTTCTTGTTTTTTTGTCGCCGCAGCAAATAAATCCTCTAGATCTGCATATCTATATGCTGCCACAGAGGCAACAATTCCTTGGTGATTTGCATCTGATAATTGATCAACCTTTTTCTTCGGGACAAATTGAACAATGACGCCACGTTCTCGTGCTAAATCTAGAAGTTCATTAACCCCTGATTTTTTTACACCCTCTGCAATCCATACCTTATTCATATCGCGGCCTGAACGAAGTGCTTCTAACACTGGGTTTTTACCTGCAATAATTTCACCATTTTGCTCTGCCATTATTTCGACACTCCTTTCGATTCCTCGATTATTTGAATAGCGTATGCAATGATTGCATACACGCGTTCTAATTCATTTAATAAATATAAGCTACCAAGCACAGCCTCAAAGCCCGAGCTATTACGGTATGTTTGAACATCTGTATTTTTTGGCACAGAGCCAGATTTGGCATTGCGTCCACGACGGAACACAGCCAACTCCTCCTCTGTTAAAAAGCCCTCATCCATCATTCGATGTACAATCATAGATTGCGCTTTCGCTGATACATAACGTGTCGCTTCTCTATGCAGTGTGTTAGGTTTGACACGGCCAGCACGTAGCAAATGCTCTCGTACATTTTGTTCTAAAACTGCGTCTCCCATATAGGCTAACGCTAATGCATTCAATTGCTTAACATCTTCGTTGCGGAGTTTATCCAAGTTACTTACCCTCGTTTCCATCTAGTTCCTTGTCGCGTATCTTCCAAAATGATACCTTGCGCTTGCAAATGGTCACGAATTTCATCTGAACGAGCAAAATCACGATTTTTACGTGCTTCTACACGCTCCTGTAAAAGTGCTTCAATTTCTTCGTCTAGAAGCTCTTCTTCTTTTGCAAATTCAATACCTAAGACGTCACCTATCACCTCAAAAGTTTCAGTAAAACTCAATAATACTTTTTCATCAGTATTCGTTTCATTTAAATAAATATTTGCGATACGTGCTAATTCAAATAATACAGAAATGGCATTGGCTGTATTAAAGTCATCATCCATCGCTTCTTCAAAAAGCGCTTTTTGTTCAGCAATTTTTTCAAGCCATTCTTCTGAGTGATCACCTAAGCTAGCAGTTGCTGTTAAACGGTGTTTCACATTGTTGTAGGCAGTACGAATTCGTTCTAAACCAGTTGCGGCTGCATCTACTAAATCCTTTGCAAAGTTAATCGGATGACGATAATGCACAGAAAGCATAAAGAAGCGTAAAATTTGTGGGTCAATTTGTTTACGAATATCATTAACGAGTACAAAATTACCAAGGGATTTGGACATTTTTTCATTATCAATATTAATATACCCATTGTGCATCCAGTAACGTGCAAATGTTTTATCATTATGAGCTTCAGATTGTGCAATTTCATTTTCATGATGCGGGAATGTTAAATCTTGCCCACCAGCATGAATATCAATAGTATCTCCTAAATGCTCACGTGCCATTACAGAGCATTCAATATGCCAACCTGGACGTCCTTTGCCCCATGGACTCTCCCAGTAAATTTCACCTGGCTTCACAGCTTTCCATAAAGCAAAATCTAATGCATCATCTTTTTTCTCGCCTGCTTCTATACGAGCACCAATTTTTAAATCATCCACTGATTGATGAGATAATTTACCGTAACCATTAAATTTACGAGTTCGGTAATAGACATCACCAGCTGACTCATAAGCGTAGCCTTTATCGATTAAAACTTGAATGAATTGAATGATATCATCCATATGCTCTGTTACGCGTGGATGTACATCTGCTTTCTTGCAGCCTAACGCTGTAACATCTTCAAAGTATGCGGCGATAAAACGTTCCGTTAATTCATGCACTTCTTCTCCAAGTTCATTTGCAGCCTTAATAATTTTGTCGTCCACATCTGTGAAATTTGAAACAAATTTCACATCGTAGCCTTTGTATTGAAAATAACGTCGCACTGTATCATAGACAATTACTGGACGTGAATTCCCAATATGAATGTAGTTATAAACTGTCGGACCACAAACGTACATTTTCACTTTGCCTTCTTCTAGCGGTACGAAAATTTCCTTTTGTCGTGTTAATGAGTTGAAAATTTGAATACTCATTGTGTTTCTCTCTCCTTTTGTAAGCGTTCGATTTCCTTATGCAATGTTGTAATTTGCTTCTCGAAAGCTTGACAACGTTCTTCTACAGGGTCAGGTATATTTTGGTGATCTAGCTTTTTCTCTAGACGGACTCCATCCTTAATCACTATTTTACCAGGAATACCGACAACTGTAGCATTGGGTGGTACTTCTTTTAAGACAACTGAGCCTGCACCAATTTTACTATTTTCACCAATTGTAATAGAACCTAAAACTTTTGCACCCGTTGCAACTAGAACATTATCCTCTAATGTTGGATGGCGTTTCCCCTTTTCTTTTCCTGTACCACCTAAAGTTACACCTTGATACAACGTTACATTATCACCAATCTCACATGTTTCGCCAATTACAACGCCCATCCCATGGTCAATAAAGAAACGTCGACCAATTTTCGCTCCAGGATGAATTTCAATTCCAGTAAAGAAGCGACTAATTTGTGAAATGGCACGGGCTATAAAATAAAGACGCCTTTTAAAGAACCAATGGGCAACCCGATGCGCCCAAGTAGCATGCAGACCTGAGTATGTTAATATAACTTCGAATACACTGCGTGCTGCTGGATCATTCTCAAAAATTGTTTCTACATCTTCCTTCATTCTTTTAAACACAAAAAATTCCCCCTTTTCGTTTTGGTCTGCCCTGCATCCTGGCCTTTGACGTTGATTTCACTGCAGAGTTAGCTAGTCGAGTAGAATTGGCGCACCCATTGTTTCAAGTCACATGTCCAGAAAATAAAAAAGCGCCCCTATCATCCCAAAAAGGAATGACAGAGACGCTAAATTTGCGCGGTTCCACTCTGATTGAAGGAGAAAACCTTCCACTCTGGACGTTCTGTAACGGGAACGAATCGATAAAGCCTACTATTGTTCAGCTTTATGCTCAAAGGTGCATTTCAGTTTTGCCTAGGCTCAGACCACTTTCAGCCGGTGATGGTCCTCTCTATAGAGCATGCGCCACTTACTTCTCCTTATCAACGCTTTCTCAATGTAAATACATTTTACAACGAACTAATAAATTGTCAATAAAATTCTATTTATTGCGCGAATTTTTCTACACGGTCAATCGTTTTTTGTTTGCCAATTAAGCAAATAGCGTTAGGAAGCTCTGGACCATGCGTTTCACCCGTCGTTACGACGCGGATCGGCATGAATAAATTTTTACCTTTATGACCTGTTTCTTTTTGAACAGCTTTAATAGCTGCTTTGACAGCGTCAGGAGTAAATTCCTCTAAACCTTCAAGCTGTGTTTTAAATGCAGCCATTACTTCAGGTACCTGCTCACCCGCTAAAACTGCTTTTGCTTCTTCATCATATTCAATATGATCGTTAAAGAATAGGCTAGATAGTTCTACAATTTCAGCACCAAAGCTCATTTGATCATGATAAAGTGCGATTAAATCAGTTGCCCATGCACGTTCTTCTGCTGTTAGCTCTTCTGGTAATAAGCCTGCTTTTTGTAAGTGTGGTAAAGATAACGCCACTACTTCTTCTAAAGATAGTTTTTTAATGTATTGATTATTCATCCAAGTAAGCTTTTGTTTATCGAACATCGATGGTGATTTAGAAAGACGTTTTTCATCAAAGATTTTAATAAATTCTTCTTTTGAGAAAATCTCTTCTTCCCCTTCAGGAGACCAACCAAGTAATGCGAAGAAGTTAAACATTGCTTCAGGTAGGTAGCCTAAATCTTTATATTGTGTTACGAATTGAATAATTGATTCATCACGTTTTGATAATTTCTTACGGTTTTCATTAATGATTAATGTCATATGACCAAAGCGTGGATATTCCCAGCCGAATGCATCAAAAATCATCATTTGTTTTGGTGTATTTGATAAATGCTCTTCACCACGGAATACATGTGAAATTTCCATAAAGTGATCATCTAGCACTACTGCATAGTTATATGTTGGGATACCGTTTGCTTTAACAAGTACCCAGTCACCAATATCTTTTGACTCAAATGCTACTTGTCCACGTACTAAATCCTCAAACTCATAAGTTACATTTTCAGGTACGCGCATACGAATTGTATATGCTTCACCAGCAGCTTCTTTAGCTGCAACTTCCTCTGCTGATAAATGACGACAAGTACCATCATAAGTTGGAGCTGCTACACCTCGTGCTTTTTGTTCTTCACGAGACGCTTCTAATTTCTCAGAAGAACAGAAGCATTTGTAAGCTAAACCTTGCTCTAATAGCTTTTCAGCGTGCTCTTTATAAATATCAAGACGCTCCATTTGACGATAAGGTGCATATGGTCCACCGATATCGATTGACTCATCATATTCAATACCTAACCATTTTAAGTTATCTAGCTGAGATGCTTCTCCGCCCTCTACATTACGCTCGATATCTGTATCCTCAATACGTACGATGAATTTACCGTTATGATGTTTTGCATATAAATAGTTAAATAATGCTGTACGCGCTCCACCGATATGTAAGAAACCAGTTGGGGATGGCGCGTAACGAACACGAACTTCTTTCGCCATAATTAAAAGCCTCCTAAATTTTCGATCAAAAAATTGACTTTGTTCATTTTACCACTCTGTTACAGGAAATAAAAGCGCAGAGAGTCTGCTTTTATTTCTTAATTAATAGGATTGTCGCCATCGAAGCAATCCCTTCCTCTCGACCTGTGAAACCTAAACGCTCAGTTGTTGTTGCTTTAACATTCACTTGAGAAGGCTCAGCATGAAGCAATTCAGCAATACGATTTTGCATTTGTTCAATATACGGTGCCATTTTCGGACGTTGCGCCATAATCGTACAATCCACATTACCTAAAACATAGCCCTTATCCTCAACAATCTTCCAAATATGCTCTAATAATTTCGCTGAATCAGCATCCTTGAACGCGGGATCTGTATCTGGGAAATGACGCCCGATATCTCCCTCACCAATAGCTCCTAACGCTGCATCTGTTACAGTGTGTAATAAAACATCTGCGTCCGAATGCCCTACTAACCCTTTTTCATGAGGAATTGTTATACCTCCAATAATTAATGGGCGCCCTTCTTCAAATGCATGTACGTCAAATCCTTGTCCTACTCGAAACATATGATTTTGAGACTGTCTAATAAGATAAATAAAGTAGGAAAATCCACCAACTGAAGCTCATTTACTTCAAAAAATATGCAGACTTAAAAAGCTTCTATTCCGCTTATAAGGCAGTCTCATTCACCTTCCTTCACTCTTATATTTACTTTATATTATACCCTCACATTTTAACATATTTCCTAGGAAATTGAGTCTGTAGTGAACAGTACTGTGAATTAACATCAAAAGACTAGAAAAATGTAAAATCTCATCAGCAAATTATAATGCTGATGAGATTTTTAGTTTGTTATTATAATTTTTTCAAAACACGTTTACGCAATATCGCTTCACCGAAAATTAAATCCTCTTGCGTAGTCATCTTGACATTTTCGTAGCTACTTTCTACGATATGCACCTCATGGCCGAGACGTTCAACTAGCATTGCTTCATCGGTGCCAAGGAAGCCTACCTTCTCAGCGACATCCTCTGCCTCTACAATCAAATCAAATTGAAATGCTTGTGGGGTTTGAATCATCCATAAGCTATCTCGATCAATCGTCTCTTCAATAACACCATTACGTACTTTTTTCATCGTATCCTTCGCACGAACACCAGCAATCGCTGCGCCAAAGTCATGCGCACTTTGTACAAGATTCGCAATAACGTCATGAGTAATAAATGGACGCGCAGCATCATGCACAAGCACAATATCAACCTGCTTCATTTCTTTCATGCACGAATGGACGGAATGCTGTCGTTCTGCACCACCATCAGGTAAACCTTTAACTTTAGTAATTCCATACCTCTCTAGCATTTCTTGAATAAATACACGCTCTTCTGGCTTCACTGCAAGCCAAATACCTGTACACTGGCTATCCTGTTCGAATACCTCCAGTGTGTGTATGAGGATCGGTTTTTCTAAAAGATTTAAAAACAACTTATTTTGTCCTGCACCCATTCGCTTTCCGCTTCCCGCAGCAGGCAACACTACTTCATATTGCACATTTCCCACTTCCTAGTCATCCTTTGGTTTAGCAAAAATCATACGACCTGCTGATGTTTGGAGAACACTTGTTACCGTTACCGTAATTGCCTGTCCTATATAGCTACGTCCACCTTCAACAACAATCATTGTGCCATCATCTAAATAAGCAACCCCTTGATTGTGCTCTTTCCCATCTTTAATGACCATCACTTGCATATCTTCACCTGGAATCACGACAGGCTTTACTGCATTTGCTAAATCATTGATGTTTAGCACTTTAACGTGGTGAAGCTCACAAACTTTGTTTAGGTTAAAGTCGTTCGTAACAATTTGTGTATCGTTGCCCCTTTTCTTTGCAAGGCGCACTAGTTTTAAGTCAACCTCCTGAACATCCTCAAAGTCCTCTTCAGTAATATCAACCTTCGTCATACGTTCATCTTGTAATTTTTTTAAAATATCTAAGCCACGACGACCTCTTGTACGCTTTAATGTATCCGAAGAATCAGCAATATGCTGGAGCTCAGTAAGGACAAATTGGGGTACAACTAGTGTACCTTCTATAAAGCCCGTTTCAGAAATATCTGCAATACGACCATCAATAATAACACTAGTATCTAACAGTTTATAGCTTCCTCGTGAATCTTGAGGTTCTATACCTTCTGGTGATTTTTTCTTTGTATTGTTACCACGTAATGTAAATAGCTGGATTAATTCATCTCGCTTTCTAAAGCCCACACGGAATCCTAAATAGCCAAGCACAAATGACAGTATTATTGGTAGAACCTTTGTAAATTTCGGTAAATCTATACTATCAATTGCAAAGCCTAGAAAATAAGCAACGATTAGTCCGATAATAAGTCCAAGTGTACCAAATAATAAATCCCCGACAGGTACTTTAAATAGCACCTCTTCCATCCAGCTAATGAGCTTTACAAAATAATCTGAAAAGGCAAACGATAATGTAAACAGTAAAAGCGCTCCTAAAGCTACTGATACGTAAGGATTATCCAGCCAAGGATTAGATGATAAATGAAGCAGTTCGTATAATGGCGGTAAGAAAACAAGGCCTAATGCTCCTCCAATCAGTAAAAAAGCAATTTGAACAAATTTTTTCATCAACTGTCACCTCCAATTCTTAATATATAATTATACATAGTTTACTGTAGAAAATCTTTTATGAACCCATCAAAGTATCGTTCTTTTGATTGTTTGCTCAAGACATTGAACAATTCTTTTCACAGACGTTATCTTAGACGCCATTTCCCCTCTTTGAGTTTCCTACCTTCTATCTAGGAATTTCAAAAATTACTACCCTTATTATGCCTGGACACCCGCTGAAAGAAGTTAAAAGTGCATGTCAGAACATTGTCCAACATGCACAAGCTTCTTTATAGTTCTCTAAAGCAAGCATTCAATGCATCCTTTATTGTTTCTACACCAACTATCTCAATGCCTTGTGGGAAATCCCATCCACCGATATTCGAGGCCGGTATGAAGGCCCGTTTAAATCCGAGCTTTGCTGCCTCAATCACACGTTGTTCAATACGAGATACTCGACGCACCTCGCCTGTCAAACCTACTTCCCCAATAAAGCAATCCGTTGCTCTGACAGCTTGATCCTTAAAACTTGAAACAATGCTTGTCAACACAGCCAAATCAATTGCAGGCTCATCAAGCTTTACACCGCCAGCAACTTTAATATATGCATCCTGTGCTTGTAACATCAGACCCATTCTCTTTTCAAGGACGGCCATAAGCAGTTGTACACGATTTTGGTCGACACCTGTTGCCATTCGTTTGGGATAATTAAAGCTTGTTGGTGTTACAAGCGACTGAATTTCAACTAGAATTGGCCGTGTACCTTCCATTGAAGCCACGATCGTTGACCCTGCCGCTCCCTGTGAACGTTCCTGTAAGAACAACTCAGACGGATTTAACACTTCCTTTAAGCCCCCCTGAAGCATTTCAAAGATAGCAATTTCATTCGTAGAGCCGAAGCGGTTTTTTTGGCTACGTAAAATACGGTGATTATGATGTCGTTCTCCTTCAAAATACAATACCGTATCAACCATATGCTCCAAAATACGTGGCCCTGCAATTTGCCCTTCTTTTGTTACATGTCCCACTAAAAAAATTGCAATCCCCTTTGTTTTTGCAATTCGCATAAGTTCCGCTGTACATTCACGCACTTGTGATACACTACCAGGTGCACTCGTTACCTCCGGATGAAAAACAGTTTGAATAGAATCGACAATAACAAACTTCGGCTGTACATCGTCAATGGTCTGATTTAATAACTCTAAATTCGTCTCAGAATATATATAAAGCTCCTGTGATATTACCCCTAAACGTTCTGCACGTAGCTTTGTTTGACGGATGGATTCCTCCCCAGAAATATAGAGTACGCGATGTCCCTTATTCGAAAGCAACGCGGATACTTGTAATAATAACGTCGACTTCCCAATCCCAGGATCCCCCCCAATTAATACAAGAGAACCTGGTACGATACCTCCACCTAACACTCGGTTAAGTTCACCCATTTCTGTTGCAACTCGCGACTCCTCAGCAGCTTCAATCTGCATAATAGGAAGAGCCTTTTGGGTAACAGTAGCAGAATGTTGGAATGCCCCACGTGGCCCTTTCGCAACGACCTCCACTTCTTCAACCATCTTATTCCATTCTCCACACCCTGGACATCTTCCCATCCATTTTGCGGATTCATAGCCACAGCTTGAGCATACAAATTTTGTTTTTTTCTTTGCCAAATTGCATCCACCTCGAATATTTGTTCTTATATTTATTGTACATAAAAAAGGACAGCTTGGCACTATAGCCTTGCTGTCCTTTTCAAATAAACATTTATCTGGCAGAAATCTATCTATACCAAAGACATTTGCTGAAAGAAGTTGAATCTCAGCTAAAGCAAAGAGATTAACTGCCCGTAAAAGCCAAGTGGTGAAGACTAATAATTCGTAGGGAATGAAGAAGCACCCCATTAAATGAAGATTATTTAGAAGTAGAAACTTCCTCTTTTTTCTTCACAACAAACTCTTCATTTACGTAATCAATGATAACTTGATTGCCCTTCTCTACATTGCCTTTAAGTAGTTCTTCCGATAAACGGTCTTCTACTTGTTTTTGTAATGAACGACGTAGTGGGCGAGCACCATATTGAGGATCATAGCCTTCCTCTGCAATTTTCTCTAGAGCTGAATCCGTTAACTCTAACGAAATGTCCTGCTCTTTCAGACGTTTTGTTAAAGCATTCGCCATCATCGCTACGATTTCTTTTAAATGTTCTTTTTCTAGTGAGTGGAAGACGATCATTTCATCGATACGGTTTAAGAACTCTGGGCGGAATGCTTTTTTCAATTCCTCGAGCATTGTACCCTTCATATCTTTATACTTCGTATCAGTACCACCTACATTAAAGCCAAGGTTTTTCTGATATTTTAATGCATCCGCACCAACGTTTGATGTCATGATAACAACTGTGTTGCGGAAATCCACCACTCGACCTTTAGAATCTGTTAAACGGCCATCTTCAAGTACTTGAAGTAAGATATTGAAAACATCTGGATGAGCCTTCTCAATTTCATCTAGTAATACTACAGAATATGGTTTACGACGAACCTTTTCTGTTAGTTGACCACCATCATCAAAGCCTACATAGCCTGGAGGTGAACCAACTAAACGTGAAGTCGAATGTTTTTCCATGTACTCAGACATATCAACGCGAATCATTGCGTCCTCATCGCCAAACATAACCTCAGCTAATGCTCTAGCAAGCTCTGTTTTACCAACCCCTGTAGGGCCTAAGAAAATAAATGAACCAATTGGTCTTTTTGGATCTTTCAAACCAGCTCTTGCACGACGAATTGCGCGAGAAATTGCTTCTACCGCTTCTCCTTGACCTACAACTCGTTTGTGTAGCTCTTCTTCAAGCTGTAATAGCTTAGAAGATTCTTCAGAAGCAATTTTTGATACTGGAATTCCAGTCCACATAGATACTACCGCTGCTACATCATCCACTGTAACTTTTGATTCGGCTTTACCCTGTTCTTCCTTCCAATTTTTTCTTGTAGTTTCAATTTCATCTTTTAGCTTTTGCTCTGTATCTCTTAATGACGCTGCCTTTTCAAATTCTTGACCTGAGACAGCTGCATTCTTTTCAGAGCGCACATTTTCAAGCTTATCTTCTAGTGCCTTTAAGTTTGGTGGCACTGCAAATGAACGTAAACGTACTTTAGAACCCGCTTCATCTATTAAGTCAATCGCCTTATCTGGTAAGAAACGATCAGAAATATATCGGTCACTCATTTTTGCTGCCGCTTCAATTGCTTCATCTGTGATTTTCACACGGTGATGTGCTTCATAACGATCACGTAAGCCTTGAATAATTTGAATCGCTTCTTCTACAGTTGGCTCATCAACTTGAATTGGTTGGAAACGGCGCTCTAATGCCGCATCCTTCTCAATATATTTGCGATACTCATCTAGTGTTGTCGCACCAATACATTGAAGCTCGCCACGTGCTAAAGATGGTTTTAAAATATTTGACGCATCAATAGCACCTTCTGCACCGCCTGCACCGATCAATGTATGCAATTCATCGATAAATAAAATAACATTGCCTGCTTGGCGAATTTCATCCATTACTTTTTTCAAGCGATCCTCAAATTCACCACGATATTTTGTTCCAGCAACAACTGTCCCCATATCAAGTGTCATGACACGTTTATCACGAAGAATTTCTGGCACTTCATTATTAATAATTTGCTGTGCTAAACCTTCAGCAATAGCTGTTTTACCAACACCTGGCTCCCCAATTAATACAGGGTTATTTTTTGTACGGCGAGAGAGAACCTCGATTACACGTGTAATTTCCTTACTTCGACCAATGACAGGATCTAAAGTGCCTTCACGAGCAATTTGCGTTAAATCACGCGCAAGGCTATCTAATGTTGGGGTATTGGCAGCTTGTGCAGCTTGTTGACCAGATTGAGCATTATCGTTATTGCCTAATAGCAATAGCACTTGCTGACGAGCCTTATTTAATCCGACACCAGCATTATTTAATACACGGGCCGCTATACCTTCACCTTCACGAATAAGTGCTAATAGTAAATGCTCTGTTCCAATATAGGAATGACCTAATTTGCGTGATTCATCGACTGATAGTTCTATTACTTTTTTAGCTCGCGGTGTGTAGTGAACAATTGGACCAACATCCTCTTTACCTTTCCCTACAAGCTCTTCAATACCTGCTTCAATCATTTGAGGACTAATATCAATGGCTTCTAATGCCTTTGCAGCAATACCGCCACCTTCTCGGATAAGGCCTAATAGAATATGCTCTGTTCCAATTGATTCGTGTTTCCAGCGAATTGCCTCTTCTTGTGCAAGCTGTAATACCTTTTGCGCGCGTTGTGTAAAACGATTAAACATCAAATGAATCCTCTCCTTTTCCCCTAATAATTGGCTTACTCATATTTTCTCGATATAATGCATCACGAAGCATCTCAGCTCGTACGCGATCTCGCTCAGCAGGTGGCAAAACGTCCCCTGCATAATGCTGTAAAAAACCAGGTTGCATACTGACTACACATTCGTTTAATTTGGTCGCTTTAATACCTTCAATTAACTGTAAATCTACCCCCAAACGAACATTGGATAGACAGGTGGCTGCTTCCTCACTCGTTAAAATTCGAGCATGTGTTAAAGTACCTAAAGCACGGTATACGCGGTCCTCTAAAGCAAGCTCTGCTTTTTCCATTAGCTTGCCTCTTGCATGCCGTTCTTTTTGAATTATTTTTTCAGCGACACTTTGGATGTCCGCTAAAATATCATCCTCTGTTTTTCCTAGTGTAATCTGATTTGAAACTTGGTAAACATTACCTGTATTTTCGCTACCCTCTCCATATATTCCCCTTACCGTCATTCCTAATCGCGTCATTGCATTAATGATTTGATTCATTTGACCAGTAAGTGTAAGGGCTGGCAGGTGCATCATGACAGATGCTCGCAAACCAGTACCAATATTTGTTGGGCAACTTGTTAAATAACCAAATGTATCTCGAAATGCATAAGGCAAAGCTTTATCTAGGGTACGATCAATTTTATTGGCCTGCTCGTATGCCTTTTGAAGTTGAAAACTCGCTGTCATACATTGAATGCGTAAATGATCTTCTTCGTTCACCATAATGCTAGTTGATTCGTCATCAGATAAAAGCATGGAGCCAACCTGCTCTTTTTTTGCAAGTTGAGGACTAATTAAATGTTTTTCTACAAGTATTTGACGCTGTAAAGGTGTTAAATCCTTTGTAGCAAAGTATGAGTAATTTTCTTGAAGTTCTGTACTATCCTTTATTGCATGTGTAACTGCCTGTTCCACCTGTAATGCCTCATCCTCTGTAAAGGCTAATGGAAAACGATAACCATCTAAATTTCGAGCAAGGCGGATGCGCGTACTAATGACAATATCTGAATAATCGTCCTCCATACTCATCCATATTGGTGTAGCACGCTCTAAAAACCCTTCAATCATCACGACACATCACCACCTTCGAATTGTAGCTGCTTTTCAAGTTCCTTCACTTCATCACGAAGCTTAGCTGCCTCTTCAAATTGCTCTTCATCTACAGCAACCCTCATACGTTTACGAATATCTTCAATTTGCTTTTTGATGACATAGACATTACTTTGAGCACCGGGCACTTTCCCTATATGCTGAGGACCAGCCTGTATACGGTTAAAGAGCTTCGGTAAGTGTTCGCTAAAGGTGTCATAGCAGATAGGGCATCCAAATTTACCTTCTTTTAAAAACCGTTTATACGTAAATCCACATTGTGAACATGTTTGAGTTTGTGGTTGCGACTGCTGTTTTTCACCCACTTTTTGTTGCTGCCATGAAGGTGAGCCAAACCAATTGGATAATAGCTGTTGAATAGATATTGGCTCTTGCTTAAATTCAGCATGAAATGGATGGAACTGCGAGGCGCAGACGTCACAATAATGGTGCTCCACCTTTTGACCACTTTGAACTTGTGTTACGGTAACTGTCGCATTACGCTGCTTACAATGTTCGCAAATCATTTCCATCACCTCTTTTATTTTTGCTGTTCATATTTAATCGTTGTTAACATCGCTCGTAAAATTTTGGCTCGAATTTTATCTCGTAACGGGAGTTGCAAATCGATAGTTGAACGATCAACTGCTGCTAACATTATCTTCGCTTCTCGCTTTGAAATTACCTGCTCATCAATTAATCGATAAACTAAATCTTCTGCCATTGTTTGCGATGCCCCACCTTCTATTTGCCTGAGGACATCATCGATTAGATCAATTTGTGAATTCGCGCGGACACGTAAAATTCGAATGTATCCACCACCACCACGTTTGCTTTCAACAAGGTAACCTCGTTCGGCCGTAAATCTTGTATTAATTACATAATTTATTTGTGAGGGTACACATTGAAATTTATCTGCGATTTCACTACGTTTTATTTCAATATGCCCTTCTCCACCTAATTCAAGTACTTGTTTTAAGTAGCCTTCTATGATGTCTGATATATTACGCATTTTAGGAATTCACCTCGCTTACTTCACTGACTTTGACTATCTTTGACTTTCTTTGAGTATATTATACAAAACGCTTGAAAATAATTGCAATTATTTCGCCCACAGAAAAATTAAAGCGCCTATCCTTAGTTATAAGATACCCTTTTCAGCAATAGAAAAAACGCAAGCATATGCAACTAGCATATACTTGCGTCTATAAAAATTATACCCAACGGCCAACAATTGGATAACGCCAAGGCTCATCAGATAAAGCCTTCACAATACCGATAATTGGTACAACAAATAACATGATCCCGAAAATTATTAAAAACGGTATGCCAATTAATAAAAAACTTAAAACACCTGAAATTCCAACTAAAACCCACATCACAACTTGGAACAGTAACGCTTGAACGGAAATAGCTTTTATTTCTTCATCCGAACTAATTAAGAAAAATATAATTGGTACTACCCATGGCGCAAAAAACGCACTTGCGTGTATGATTACCTTAGACCATTTAGTTTCCACTTATATCAACCCTTCCATTTAATTTTTCTTTATTTTATGTACTATTATTTACGGCACCATACCTTAAATAGTTTCAAATATAAATTGGATTTATAAAATTTTTGAAAGGCATGTGATACTTGATGGAATTTAATAACACACTTGCAAACGAATATGAAAAAGGTATTCGTCGTACGCTACCAAGCTACGATGCAATGCTACGTTTAACACAAACCTTTTATCAATCTACATTACATGAGAAAGCTGAATTTTTAGTAGTTGGCTCTGGAAGCGGTAATGAAATTTTACAACTTGCAGAGAAAAGACCTCATTGGTCATTTGTTGGTATCGATCCATCAGAGGCGATGCTACAAATAGCTGGAGAACGTTTAAAATCTCTACCTAATAATATTTCTTTATATCAAGGAACTATACTGGAAACTAAGCTACCTTCAGTGAAGTTTGATGCAGCAAGCTGCGTACTAGTGCTTCATTTTATACAAGATACTCAAGAGAAGCTTGAAACATTAAAAAAAATAGCAAATAATTTAAAGCCTGGTGCTCCATTTGTGCTTGTCTCAAAATACAGGCAGCCTGGTTCCTTAGAAACTGAGCTACAATTTGATTTATGGCGTGCTTATTGGCTACAGCATACAAAGCTATCACCATCAGACGTAGCGGAAATGGAGAAATCCATTCGTTCTCTTTCATTTATGCTTGAAGAGGATATTTTATCACTCTTACAGCAGGCTGGCTTTACAAAACCATCTAGATTCTTTGCCACTACTTTATTTGGCGGCTGGATATGCTATAGAGAGAGCGTATAAAATTTAGAGTGTTATTTCTTGAGAAGATAAACACATCTGTTAGGATAGAATTACAGGATTGAGGTGAATGCTGTGATACGTACAATCGGTATTACAAAAGACCAAAAGCTTATAAAAGATTTTCCGCTTGAAGATATACACAAAAACGAATTTGAATGGTACTGGGTCGATTTTAATTGTCCGACCTATGAGGAAGAACTACTTTTAGATACATTTTTTCATTTCCATCCACTCGCTATAGAAGATTGTTTAATGCGTTTACAGCGGCCAAAGCTCGATTTTTATGATGATTTCCATTTCTTTGTTATCCAAAGAGTTAACGAAGAACTAGCAGCTGAGGAAGTAAATATTTTTGTTTCTAATAAATTTATTGTTACATTCCATAAAAACGTAGCACCGGAAATAGATCGAGTACAAATGATGTTAGAAAAGCAGCCAAAAAATTGGGAACGTGGCACAATATATTTAACATACCAGGTAATCGATAAAATCGTTGATAGCTATTTCCCACTTGTCTATAAGATTGAAGATCATTTAAATGCACTTGAAGATGAGCTTACCTATCAAAGTAACCCCAATGCTATGAAAATTGTGTTTGAATTCCGTAGTGATTTGCTTGATCTACGACGCACCATTTTACCAATGCGTGATTTATTATATCGTATCCTTAACTCGTACCGATTTTCACTTAAGAAATCAGAACGAGCTTATTTTGGAGATATTTACGATCATCTTCTTAAACTGACCGAAATGATTGAATCCAACCGTGAGCTCACTGCTGATATGCGTGATAGCTATATGGCGATGAGCTCTAGTCGCATGAACGGCATCATGATGACCTTAACAATTGTTTCAACAATCTTTATCCCTCTAACGTTTATCGCCGGTGTGTATGGAATGAATTTTGACAATATGCCAGAGCTACATGGGGAATATAGCTACTTCATCATACTCGGAATTATGATTCTTATCGCTTTATTTATGCTGGGAATCTTTAAACTTAAAGGCTGGTTTAATTTATTTAAGTGATAGTACTCGCGGAAAGCAAGCTAAAGGCACCTTAGACATGTTTCTAAGGTGCCTTTTCACTGTTAATAAGGACCGCGATCATCAATTTTACCTTCGCCTTGTTGTGGAAATAAAAAGTATGCGAGTACGCCAGATACTAATGTTGCACAGATAGTAATAATTAGTTGATCTAAATCTGGTACTTCAGCATAGTAGTTTCTTAACATGTAAACCGATCCAATTGCTACAATTACCATAACTGGAATAATAAATTTGAAACGTTTTTTCTCCATATAATACCTCCTCAAAACTATTGTTACGCTCAATCTAAACAGTTCGTATTTTACAGGTTTCCTATTCCAAATTCAATTTACCTATTACCTTTTTAATAGTCTATTTAATGACTTTTAATCGACAATAATCTATAATGCCTATAAAAAAATAAAGAAATAAACTAAAATTTTAACCAAATATCCTACAAAAAATAGTAGAATAGACTAAATACCATATATTTCGAAAAATTAACAAACTAAGCAATTCGATTTTTTATATACTTACTACGCATTTATAAAGAATGGAGCAAACAACAATGAGTTGGTTTACAAAAAAGAATGATTCTAGCTACTCAATTACATTAGCACCAGAAAATTATAAGAACAATGTACAATTGGATGTATCCAATCATCCAAAACTTCAAAAGCAGTTGCAGCTTTTAGATTTAACAATTGAGGATTTAGCCATCATTAAACAACTACAGCCTTTAGCTAAAGATTTAATTCCTGAAATGGTGGATCAATTTTATGCAGCCATTAGTTTGAGTCAAAATTTGTTGGATATTATAAACCGAACGTCACAAATCGATCGTTTAAAAGTTACTTTACATAAGCATTTAAGTGATATTTTCGAAAGTCATATTAATGACTCATATATCAATGAACGGAAGGCAATTGCCGAAACCCATGTTCGAATTGGTCTACAATCGAAGTGGTATATCGCCTCATTCCAGTCATTAACATCGACATTTACACGCTTTACAAATGAATTAGATATATCGAAACATGATGCAATACGTGCTATCAATGCCTTCTGCAAAATCATTAACTTCGAACAGCAGCTTGTAATCGAAGCCTATGAAAAAGAAGAGGAACGCATTCGTGCAGTAGCTGATGAAACAAAACATGCACTTGTTACTACTATTCAAAAAACAGCAGAAGAACTCAATGAGATTAGTGAAGAAACAGCAGCTTCTTTATTAGTCATTTCCTCTCAAACAGATGATATCGCAGTAGCTACTAAGCAAGGCTTAAGCTTCGTTGCTGATACACAGGAAAAATCTAGACGTGGACAGCAGCAGCTACAAGATCAAAATGATTTAATACAGGTCATTTTACAAAGTGTAAACAGTCTTGAAGTTACGATGAACCAGTTACGCACATCTTCTCAAAAAATATCAGAAATTGTAGGATTGGTCACAGGAATTGCCGATCAAACTAACTTATTAGCACTGAATGCTTCTATCGAGGCAGCCCGTGCAGGTGAGCATGGTAAAGGCTTTGCTGTTGTTGCAGAGGAAGTTCGTAAGCTTGCAGAAGAAACAAAAAATGCTGTACAAAATGTTTCCCATCTCATTAAGGAAACAGAAAGTAATATTACAACAATGTCGAATTCAGTTATTAACGTTGATCAAAAGATTCAACATAGCGTAGATACACAAAACAGTTTATCTAAATCATTTAATGATATCGCCGATGCTGTTTCTGGAATTCAACAGCAGTATGTTAATACATCAAGGGATATTTCAGCCATCTCTAATCTGATTACTGAACTGTCAGAAGGGGCTACACTTGTTTCTTCTTCTTCCGACTCACTTATTAATGTGGTAAATGAATTACAAATGTAAGCACGAAAAAGGGAAACTGACAGTATACGTCAATTTCCCTTTTTATTTTTAATGCGGTAATGCACGTTTTTGTTTACGATGTTCTCGTCTTGCTGGTCCCGTTTCAAACAGACGTTTTTCCGCATCTGTTTCAGGATAAATTGCTGGAACTGGCTTAGGTTTACCTCCATCGTCTACTGCAACCATCGTTACAAAGGATTCCGTCGTTAATTTTTCCTCACCAGTTTCAATGTTTCGTGAAATAACTCGAACATAAACCTCCATTGAAGAATGTCCAGTTGACGAAACAATACTTTCAATTTCCAAAATATCCCCTACATGTGCTGCCGATAAAAAATCAACCGAATCAATAGAGGCTGTGACCACAAGACCTTTTGCATGCTTCATTGCTGTAATAGCAGCAATTTCATCAATATAAGCTAACACTCTTCCACCAAAAATGGAGTTGTGATTATTTGTATCTGGCGGTAATACGAGACGCGTTTGAACAGTACGTGACTGGCCCATCGGTATTGCGTTGTTTGACATAGTTCTTGCAACTTCCCTTCATGAATGTTCTTTCGTCATCGTATCGCAGAACAAGAGTCGATGCAAATTAGAACGATTTTTTCATCGTAATAAATTTCATATCTGTCATTTCCTCGATTGCCCACTTAATACCTTCGCGTCCGTAGCCACTCATTTTCACGCCACCGTAGGGCATATTATCAACCCTAAATGTCGGAATATCATTAATAATAACAGCACCTGCCTGTAATTCATCTGCTGCATGTAATGCATCTTGTAACACATTCGTATAAATTCCAGCATTTAAGCCAAGTTCCGACTCATTCACTAGTCGAATAGCGTCGTCTAATGTTTCATATGAAACAATTGAGACGATTGGCGCGAATGTTTCCTGACAAATAATTTTCATATCCGCCGTCACATTCGTCATAACAGTTGGCGTTAAAGTACGTTCCGTAAATGCCCCTCCTGTTGCAACTACCGCACCTTGTGACTTTGCTTCCTCAATCCATTGACGAATACGTTCAACCTCTTTTGGATTAATCATTGCACTAACATCAGTATTTGTATCTAGTGGATCACCTACCACTAATTTTTCTGTCTCAGCTACGAACGCCTTTGTAAATTCATCAATAATAGATGCGTGTACATAAATACGTTGTAAGGAGATACAAACTTGTCCAGCAAAATTAAAGGCACCACCGACACAACGCGAAATAATTTTATCAATTGGTGTCGATGGCTCGACAATTACCGCTGCATTTGAACCAAGTTCTAAAGTGACTTTACGTAAACCAACTTTTTCTTTAATGCCCAATCCCACCTTACCACTTCCAGTGAATGTCACCTTTTTCACAAGTGGATGGGTCACAAGCGTATCACTTAGCTCCCCACCGCTACCTGTAATAATTTGAAGCGCACCATCAGGTAGACCCGCTTGCTGAAAAATTTCGGACATTATGATAGAACTTAATGGTGTTTGCGTCGCTGGCTTTAATACAACTGTATTTCCAACTGCAAAGGCAGGACCTAATTTGTGAGCCACTAAATTAAATGGAAAATTAAATGGTGTGATGGCTGAAATTACACCTAAAGGTTCTCGTTTTGTCCAGCCAATTCGATCTCCTGCACCGGGTGCAGCATCCATCGGTACCGTTTCACCCTTTGCTTGCTTAGCTCCCTCTGCGGCGAATTGATAGGTTGCTATTGTGCGTTCTATTTCAGTTAAACCTGCAGATATTGGCTTACCTGCCTCTAAGGCCAAAATTTCAGCTAATTCCTCTTTACGCTGGCGCATTATGTCGACCACTTTATATAATATTTCGGCACGTTCGTAGGCTGTTGTCTTTTTAAACGTTTGGAATGCCTCCTGTGCACCTTCTATTGCTTGCTCAACATCAGAAATTGACGCCTTAGCTACCTTTGCAATAACCTCACCGCTATAGGGTGATTTCAGGTCATATGTTTCCTTTGCTTTCTGCCACTGGCCGTTCATCCAAAGCTTTGTTTCCTTCATCCTTCAAAAGCACCTCCAAAAAATCAAGTTCTTCATTATTTTATCACGAAGAACTTGATGCTACAGCTGCTGCAGAAACTGCTGCTAACATTGCTGCTTGTTGTGCTTGAATTAATAATTCAATGGATGACATGATTGACATTGATAAGGATTGTTGCACCTTCGCCATATCATAAACCGCAATTTGTATAGCCATAAATAACACGAACTCACGATGCCATTTTAAAAGTTTCATACCCTTTAACTCATGATATAAATCAACAATCTGTTGAAGCTGTACTTGATTCACTTCAAGTATTGCTAAAAAGCCAAGTAATGGATAGTGCATCGTTTTGACCTTTACATCTTGTTTTTTTAATGTGTCACAGATTGTCGCAGCACTTGACACTAGCTTAGTATCATAATGAGGAGATAAGAAAGTCAGTATCTGTGATAACCATTGAAGCTCATTACCCACATTAAAATTATACGTACGTAATTCTTTATAATAACGATTCATTGTTTCTGCACGGAGTTCAACATCATCAGATGGGCTACTTAACAATACTGCATATGGAATATCATCATATGACGTTAAAAAACGATGATGTTTGCGAATTGCATCAAATAATGCGCGTGCTGCCTGAGCATGTGCACGTTTCTCACTTTCCTCTTCAGTTAAAAACTGTGCCCCAATAAAACTAAAATTTCCACTTCTAAATTTTACTTCCTTCATTATTTTAACGTTGGACAGTAAATTTTTTACTTCTTGCTCTGTATCTTCTTGCTCCATCAAATTTGCAGCAATACTATAACCTACTGTTGTTCTTAACGGAGATGTCCATGACGTTTGCTTTTTCATTTCTTGTAATACTTCTTTATATTTAACGGAATCAAAGGTTTTCCCGGATGCCACATATTTGCTAGCAATTGCTAATACAATTTTACGATCAACCGTCCATCCTGCAGCCTTTGAGACCTCCTCTACCGTATTTGTAAACTGATTTTCAATCATAACAAAGTCCATGTTCAACACGCTCCTTTTTCCATATTTACGTAACAAAACGAAAAAAGGATTCATCAATTTTAGCTCATCGCCATAACAACGTAACTCTCCAAATAATATAGCCTTACATACACTTCCCTAAAAATTAACATAGAAAAAACAGCGGCAATACTTTTTGCCGCTGTCTCTAAAAGCAATCAATTATTATTATGCCCCGGCATTATGGCATCCGGAGGCTTTAACATCCTGTAACTGCCGTTTCACTTTCGTTACAAAAAACATCTGTAACTGCCGTTTCACTTTCGTTACGAACAAACTTACTGAAAGAAGTTAAATTAAACCTAATTCCTTCAACTCCTCTGTCGAAAAGGCTCTCGATCTTGTTAAGAATCGTTTACCCTCAACGCCTTCAAGTGAAAACATACCGCCTCTACCATCGACAACGTCCAAGATTATTTGTGTATGCTTCCAATAGTCATATTGATTTTTATGCATGTAGAAGGGAGCACCACCGATCTCTCCTAGGCAAATATCTTGATCACCTAATAGTAAGTCGCCCTCTGGATAGCACATTGGCGAAGAGCCGTCGCAGCATCCACCTGATTGATGAAATATAACGGGTCCATGCTTTTCTTTCAATAATTCGATTAGTGCTAGCGCTTCTTCTGTTGCTAAAACACGCTGGACCACGCTCATGCACCTCCTTATTGATTAGAAGAAACCAAGTTTGTTTTCGCTGTAGCTAACTAATAGGTTTTTCGTTTGCTGATAATGCGCTAACATCATCTTGTGGTTTTCACGACCAACACCCGACATTTTATAACCACCGAATGCTGCATGTGCAGGATAAGCATGGTAGCAGTTTGTCCAAACACGTCCTGCTTCAATACCACGACCGAAGCGATAAGCTGTATTCATATCACGTGTCCATACACCTGCACCTAAACCGTATAATGTGTCATTTGCAATTTCTAATGCTTCCTCTTTTGTTTTAAATGTTGTTACAGCAACAACTGGCCCGAAAATTTCTTCTTGGAAAATACGCATTTTATTGTGTCCTTTGAAGACAGTTGGCTTAATGTAGTAACCATTTTCGAAGCCTGATCCTACATTATTTTTCTCTCCTCCAATTAGACATTCTGCACCTTCTTGCTTACCAATATCTAAGTAAGAAAGAATTTTTTCCATTTGTTCACTTGAAGCCTGTGCACCCATCATCGTATTCGGATCAAGTGGATTTCCAACTTTAATCGCTTCAACACGCTGTAGGACGCGCTCCATAAATTTATCGTAAATAGATTCTTGGATTAATGCACGAGAAGGACATGTACATACTTCACCTTGGTTTAATGCGAATAATACAAAGCCCTCAACTGCTTTATCTAAAAAGGCATCATCTTCGTCCATAATATCCTCAAAGAAGATATTTGGCGATTTGCCGCCCAATTCTAACGTAACTGGAATAAGGTTTTGTGCAGCATATTGCATAATTAAGCGACCTGTCGTTGTTTCACCAGTAAAAGCAATTTTGCCGATGCGTGGATTCGATGCTAGTGGCTTTCCTGCCTCTAAGCCAAATCCATTGACAACATTCAGTACACCTGATGGCAATAAATCTTCTATTAATTCAACGAGCACCATAATCGAAGTTGGTGTTTGCTCTGCAGGTTTTAACACTACACAGTTTCCAGCTGCAAGTGCAGGTGCTAGTTTCCAAACAGCCATTAATAACGGGAAGTTCCAAGGGATAATTTGACCTACTACCCCAATAGGCTCATGGAAATGATAAGCCACTGTATCATTATCGATTTGGCTTACTGCGCCTTCTTGTGAACGTAAAGCCCCAGCAAAATAACGGAAATGGTCAATGGCAAGAGGGATATCTGCATTTAATGTTTCACGTACCGCTTTTCCGTTATCCCATGTTTCGGCAACGGCTAGCTTTTCTAAATTTTGTTCTATGCGGTCCGCAATTTTAAGTAAAATGTTTGCACGCTCTGTTGCGGATGTTTTTCCCCATGCTTCTTTTGCGGCATGTGCTGCATCAAGTGCAAGTTCAATATCCTCAGCAGTAGAACGAGCTACTTGTGTAAAAACTTGTCCAGTAACAGGTGTAACATTGTCAAAGTATTGTCCTTTCACTGGAGGTGTCCATTCCCCACCAATGTAATTATCATATTTCTCTTTGAATTGAACTACCGATCCTTCAGTGTTTGGAAATGCATAAACCATTTTACTTCTCCCCTTTACACAAAATAATGAGAAAATAATCTACAAAAATCGTCATTTTTATCGAAATAACAATATTTTCATAGACACCCTCTTACTCAATATATTGTCAGAAACGAAAAATAATTTCAACTTTTTTAAATTTTTTTAGATTAATATTAAAATCTGTTTGTGATTAAGGAAGTAGGCTGATATGAAGGCACAAGAAATGAAGTATGAGCGACGAGTTGGCCCACAAAAATTGTTTCCCTGGAGTGAGTTATATTTGCTAGAAAAGCTTCTAGGATTCACGGTGTGACCAACTATAATGTATACTTAAAAATAATATAAATGTATAGGAGAACAATATGCGCATTAATAAATATTTGAGTGAAACAGGCATCGTATCTCGTCGCGGTGCGGATAAATGGGTAGAAGAAGGTAAAGTAACAATTAATGGTGAACTTGCTACAGTCGGCAGTCAAGTTGAGGCTGGTGATCTGGTTTGTGTTGATGGAAAAGAGGTAAAAAAAGAAGAACAGCTCGTATATATTGCCTTAAACAAACCAGTAGGAATTACAAGTACAACTGAACGTCATATAAAAGGAAATGTCGTTGATTTTGTCAATCACCCTCTGCGCATTTTCCATATTGGACGACTAGATAAAGAGTCAGAAGGACTATTATTACTGACAAACGATGGGGACATCGTTAATAAAATTTTACGAGCAGAAAATCATCATGAAAAAGAATATATCGTGCAAGTTGATAAACCTATTACGGAGCAATTCATTAAAAAAATGGGGGCTGGTGTAGATATTTTAGATACTACAACCCTACCATGTCATGTTGAAAAAATATCAGATAAAGTTTTTAAAATCATTTTAGAGCAAGGCTTAAATCGTCAAATACGTCGTATGTGTTCAGCACTGGACTACTCAGTTAAGCGTCTACAA
This sequence comes from Lysinibacillus sp. NPDC094177, assembly GCF_050279145.1. Classification (NCBI taxonomy): domain Bacteria; kingdom Bacillati; phylum Bacillota; class Bacilli; order Caryophanales; family Bacillaceae; genus Lysinibacillus; species Lysinibacillus sp. NPDC094177. The sequence continues at coordinate 75,785 of NZ_JBNNTW010000009.1, forward strand.
CGTGTTCGTATTATGAATATTAAGCTTGGCAATTTAAAGGTTGGACAATGGCGCGATTTAACAGATAAAGAACGAACAGAACTATTCAAACTACTTAAATACACACCAAAATAAAGCAATTTAAGGGGATAGGACTATGCTGTCAATTCGAAGTACTGAGCAGTTAACCGGAGCACGTATTAGTGGGGATTTTTGGGATTTAGATGAGCTTATAAATGCCATTTACAAAATAACTGGTGATGAAAACAAATATTATGATTATCAAGGAGCGCGCTTTCGCATTCTTAGCGTTTGTTATAATCTACGTCAAGCTGCCAAGGGAGAACATCAGCTTGAGTTTGTTAGCAACGGGCTCAATAAAAGTGTACTGACACATCATGAACTAATTTTCCCCCAAAAAAATGTTTATTTCGCAGCAGAGGTTCTTTGGCCTGAGCTGATTTTTACTGCTATTTCATTAAACGACTTCATTCGTCTCCATCAAGAGCTAATTGATTCTTCAGATTGGAATATTGACGTTGCTGCCATTCGTAAATTCCAGGCAGCGGTTGCTGATTGTTTAGAGCAGGAGCTTAATGAGGAAGAATACTTAGTATTTTTAAGAATGCTGCACACTAAAAGTCCATTAACATTCCGTTATGCAACACAGTATATAGATATTCTGAACCTAGAGTATATTCAACTAAGTTTGGTGGAACGTAAAGCTCATTTAGCATCGTTTGCTCTCCGAATAATGTTAGAAGACGACGAATATGTAGCTCTAAAATCACAGCTTATGGAAGCTGCGATTACTACCAAAAAATCGTTGCATGAAATTGAAATTAAAGCTAAATATCCCGAAACTATTTTGTGGTAAATAGAAAGTGCCGTCTCAACTGATTTTGAGACGGCTACTTTTCTTTTAATCAATTATGCCTTGGCATAATTGCGTCCGGATTCGGAAAGGAGTGACATCCGCCGGAGGCTTTAACTTATTTCAGCCTGCTGAAATAAGTTAAATTGTCGTGTAAGCCATTTTTCGAATAACTTCCTCGTGCTGTGGATAGTCAGCTAAAAGCTCATCTTGTGTAAATAATTCGAAGTCTTCAAAATCAAAGCCTGGTGCAACCATACAGCCTACTAAACTAAATGTATCTGCATCCTCTACGGATGAGCCAAATATAGTATTTTTCGGTACTGCTATTTGTGGTACTTCTCCTGCCTCAACATTTAATCCAAGCTTCTTCGCTTCATATGTACCATCTGGGAAAATCATATGAACTGTTAGCGGACTGCCAGCATGATAATACCAAAGCTCGTCCGATTTCAAGCGATGCAAATGCGATATATCCTGTGAGCGTAGTAAGAAATAAATACTAGTGTAAATTGGTCTCTGTACATCTCTTACAGCCATATCCTCAGATGCTCGAAACGAAGATATATAATGCCCTCCTTCGGGATGCTCTGCTAAATTTAATTTCTCAATAAAATATTGTGCTGAATACTTCATAAAACATCACTCCTTTCGTCCACATTACCAAATAATAAAAGACGAATGCTACTGTTATTTCTTCACTTTGATAAGTGTATCCGTTGTTCGAACTGTTCTTTCCGTCGCCCTGGCCCTTCTTTCCGTCACTTTAACATTTCTATCCGCCTGCTCACTCCCTTCGATCACACGAAAAAAGACACCTCAAAATTGAGATGCCTTCTTCCTCTATAAACCACCTAAATAAGCAGCCTTTACTTGTTCGCTCTCTTGAAGTTCTTTTGCTGTACCTGATAATACAATACGCCCTGTTTCAAGTACGTACGCACGATTTGCTACTGATAAGGCCATATTCGCATTTTGCTCAACAAGCAATACGGTTGTACCCTCTTTATTAACTTGCTCGATAATATTAAAGATATTTTTTACCATGAGTGGCGCAAGTCCCATTGAAGGTTCATCCATTAATAATAATTTCGGTTTTGCCATTAATGCTCGCCCCATCGCTAGCATCTGTTGCTCACCACCAGATAATGTACCCGATTGCTGTTTACGACGCTCCAAAAGACGTGGGAAGAGTTCATACACATGATCTAGATCTTTTTTGATGCCAGCTTTATCGTTACGAAGATATGCCCCAAGCTCTAAGTTTTCTTCAACGGACATATTGGCAAAAACGCGGCGCCCCTCTGGAACATGTGAAATGCCTGATTTTACAATTGACTGTGCAGCCTTCCCTGCGATAGAAAAGCCTTCATATTCAATGATGCCACCCTTTGGTTTTAATAAGCCTGACAATGTTTTTAATAATGTACTTTTACCAGCACCGTTTGCACCGATTAACGTTACGATCTCACCCTCATTTACTTCTAAAGAGAGGCCCTTTAATGCTTGAATGTTACCGTAAAATACATCTATATTTTGTACTTTTAGCATTAGCTGATAACCTCCTCACCAAGGTAAGCTTCAATTACCTTTGGATTGTTGCGAATTTCTTCTGGTGTCCCATCAGCGATTAATTGACCGTGATCGAGCACGTATATACGTTCACAAATTCCCATAACTAAGCTCATATCATGCTCAATTAGAAGAATTGTTAAACCAAATTCTTTACGAATAAATGCTATTAGCTCCATTAACTCATGCGTCTCCTGCGGGTTCATCCCTGCTGCCGGCTCATCCAATAAAAGTAGCTTAGGTTTAGCAGCTAGGGCACGAGCAATTTCTAAGCGACGCTGCATCCCATAAGGTAAATTCTTTGCAAGCTCATCCTTATAAACATCTAAGCCAAAGATTTTTAGAAACTCAATAGATTGAAGCTCCATTTCTGCCTCACCTTTAAAATGATTCGGCAGACGGAAAATGGAAGACCACATGGAATGCTTTGCAAGCGAATGATTCGCTACCTTTACATTATCTAAAACAGATAGCTCTTTAAATAAACGAATATTTTGGAATGTACGGCTAATACCTTTTTGCGTTACTTGATATGGTGCAAGCCCATTTAACTTCATACCATCAAATGTAATAATACCTTCAGTTGGCATATAAACCCCTGTAAGCATATTAAAACTCGTTGTTTTTCCAGCACCATTAGGTCCAATAAGACCGACTAATTCTCCACGATTTAGGTACATATTAACGCCCTGTACCGCCTTTAAACCACCGAATTGAATGCCCATGTTTTCAACATTGATAAGAAGGTTTCCAGTCATTATTTTGTACCTCCTTTTTTACCAAACTTAAATAAATCCGTAACTTCTTTTGTTCCCATCAAGCCAGTTGGACGGTACAGCATTACGACTATTAATACTAAACTGTAAATAATCATACGTGTTTCTGGGAAGTTTGCTAGATATGCTGAAACTACTGTTAAGAAAACTGCAGCAATGACAGATCCTGAAAGACTTCCTAGGCCACCAAGAACTACATAGATTAAAATATCAAATGATTTTAAGAAACCAAAAGTTGTCGGTTGAATAATGTAAAAATTATGTGCAAAGATGGCCCCTGCAAGACCAGCAAAGAAGGAACCAATAGCGAAAGCAACAACTTTATAGTAGGTCGTATTAATACCCATTGCATCTGCCGCAATTTCGTCCTCACGAATCGAAATACATGCACGTCCATGACGCGAATTTGTGAAATTAGAGATTACTAGAATTGTTAAAACAACACCTATAAACGCATAAGTCCAATTTGATAAATATTTAACCTGCATCCCTGCTGCGCCACCAACATAATCCGTATTTAAAAAGACAATACGTATAATTTCCGCAAACCCAAGTGTCGCAATCGCTAAATAGTCACCCTTTAAACGTAGTGTTGGAATACCTACGATTAAACCTGCAACTGCTGCTGCGAGCGCTCCTAAGAAAATTGCCAACGGGAACGGAAGCATTAATTTAGTTGTAATAATTGCAGAAATATATGCCCCTACTGCTAGGAAGCCTGCGTGCCCAATCGAGAATTGACCAGTAATACCAATGACAATGTGCAAGCTAACCGCAAGCATAATGTTAATACACATTGTGATTAACATATTTTGATAGTAAATGTCGAGAATGTTCGTTGAAATAAGTACCTGAACAACTGCATAGATGACTAACGCTAATACGGCATAGATCCAGAAAACTTTAGACTTTTTCATAATTACCGCTCACCTACACTTTCTCACGGGCGTTTTTACCAAAGATACCCGATGGTCTGAAGATTAAAATTAAAATTAAAATAACGAATGCCGCTGCATCGCGCCATAAAGAGAAACCAAGTGCACTTACTAATGATTCCACTACACCTAATAACATACCGCCAACCATGGCACCAGGAATAATACCAATACCACCAAGTACTGCTGCGATAAACGCTTTAACCCCTGGAATAACGCCCATTAATGGATCGATTTTTGTGTAATATACCCCGAATATAACACCCGCTGCACCCGCTAAAGCTGAACCAATTGCGAATGTCGCTGAAATTGTATTATCCACATTAATACCCATTAAACGTGCTGCATCGGCATCATGAGAAACCGCACGCATCGCTTTTCCGATTTTTGTTTTATGTACGATGAATTGTAAAAGAATCATCAGTACAATTGTGACAGATAAAATTAATATTGATGTACTACTGATTTGAACACCAAAAACATCAAATGATTTATTTTTAATGACTTCAGGATATGCTGCTGGTTGCGCACCTCTGAAGAAAATAGTCGTGTATTCGATTAATAGCGATACACCGATTGCCGTAATTAAAGCTGCAATACGTGTTGCATTTCGTAAACGCTTATAAGCAATACGTTCAATTAAAACACCAAAGATTGCACAAACTGCCATCGCCAATAATAGTGCTGGAAAGAAGCCAAGCTCCCATTTAGCAATTGCGTAAAAGCCAATAAATGACCCAATCATGAAGACATCGCCGTGGGCAAAGTTGATCAGCTTAATAATCCCGTATACCATCGTATACCCTAACGCTATTAAAGCGTAGATACTACCTAGTGAAATACCATTCACAAGCTGCTGTATCCATTCCATGAGCGTTCACTCCTTTTTATTATTTGAAAAATCCAAAAATAGACCTTACTTCTACATGTTATTATTGAAAATAGGGTAAATTGTGTCCTCTAAAAAAATTTTTTTCATGTTCTATCAATTTCGCCTTGCGTAATTAGGTGTTTGGACATTATAAAGGAACCATATCCGCATTCATCTCACCACCTTCAATTGTGGGAGCGTTCACTGAATTAAGATAAAAACATAAAAGGGAAGGCGTGTTTACCCGCCTCCCCTTGCCTAGAAAACATTAAGGATTAACTTTAGAGTTGAACACTTGTTTACCGTCTTTAAATTCAAGAACTGTTGCTGTTTTAATTGGGTTATGATTTTTGTCAACTGTGAAAGTACCTGTTACTAACGATAGATCTTTTGTGTCAGCCAATGCTTTTTGAATTGCTTCTCCATCCGTAGAGCCTGCACGCTTAATAGCATCAGCAATGTAGTAAATTGTGTCATAGCCAAGTGCATTGAATGCATCCGGTGCTTTATCACTGTTCGCAGCTTTAAACGCCTTTACGAAGTCCTGAATTTTTTGATCTGGATCTTCTGCAGAGTAGTGGTTTGTGATATACGTGTTATTCAGTGCTTTCGCACCAGCTAGCTCTACTAATGTTGGTGAATCCCAACCGTCAGCCCCCATTAGTGGTACATCAATACCCAATTCACGCGCTTGTTTAACTATTAAACCGACCTCTTCATAGTATCCCGGGATAAAAATAAAGTCTGGCTTCTCTCCTTTAATACTTGTTAATTGTGTACGGAAATCAGCATCCTTCGCTACATACGCTTCTTCCTTCACAACTTTCCCGCCATTTTTTGTAATTGTTTCTTTAAATGATTTTGCTAAACCTTTTGCATAATCAGATGCGTTATCCGCAAAAATAGCTACATTTTTAGCTTTCAATTCATTAGAAGCGAAGTTCGCAGCCACAATCCCTTGGAATGGATCAATAAAGCAAGTACGGAATGCATACTCATTAATGCTACCATCATCATTTACTGTAATGTTTGGAGCTGTCCCAGAACCTGTGACGATTGGAATTTTTTTATCATTTGCAATTTGGACAGTAGCAACTGTATTACCAGAAGTTGCTGGTGCTAGCATTGCTACTACTTTATCTTGTGTTATTAGTTTAAGAGCTGCTGCAGTAGACTCTGAGTTTTCAGACTTGTTATCTACTTTAATCAGTTCAATTTTTTTACCGTTAATTCCGCCCTTATCATTAATTTCTTTAACTGCAAGATCTGCACCTAAGCCAATCGAAGAACCATAAGAAGCTACGTTACCCGAAAGCTCTAAGTTTGCACCGATTTTAATTGTATCACCATCAGAAGAACTACCACCTGATGATGATCCTCCTCCTGAACTTGAACTATCTCCGTTACCACAGCCTGCAAGAACGCCTGCAAGTAGTGAAGACGCAACTAGAATTGAGCCAAACTTTTTAAGCTTTTTGTTATCTCTCATAATTTTATTCCCCCTGAGTTTTCTCAAATATTAGATATTTCTGATAATTATAAACAATCCATGGCATTTCCTCAATAACAAAAATAACCGAAGTTATAATTTATAAATATCTATAAGTAAATTAAAATACTATTCGTTTAAGCCTTTTACATTGTAAAACATTCTTTATATTTAGTCTAGAGTGATTTTTCAGTATAATTAGTAATTTAAGAATTATCTATTAATTGTTAAAAAATATTAATACAAAACTATCCTTTTCGATTATTTTTTTACGATAAAATCTCGTTCAAGAAGTCCTTTTTTCGAAAATTGATATAAGGCCTTATCTCGAAAAGTAACAATTCTGAGTGATTAATACCTATTTATTACCAGGGAAATAAATAAACATAAGATTATTTTTCTTATTCTGTCTTAGTCGTTATCAAATGGAGAAATAAAATCTTATTAAAAAGCTTAGAGCTGGACTATTTCCACAGCTCTAAGCCTTTTTCAAAGCAAACACACAGAGGCGTTCGTTAATATTTGTTTCATTTTCAAGATGAACCTCATGGATTAATTCAAAAGGTGTCCCATGATGTAAAAATTGCAAATAATCATACGGTGGGTAATATAAAATAATATGAATTTCGCGCATATGCTGTTCATAAGATTGCCAAATATTATGAATGACTGTACGGAAAATATGGATTGAAAAAGGATTGAAAAAAAAGAAAACAGTGTCGCGTGATTGAATGGCATAATCCTCTGCTATTGAATGGATAAAAGAAATTTGAGCTTGAGTATTCTTCTTTTGAAGATAGCCCCTTTTATTTTTCTCTGCCTCTTCATAAAAACCTCCATCCATTTCTATTCCAATTGTCGGGATATGAAATTTATTGTGTACATAAATGGGGACTCTCCCTTTTCCACATCCCATATCGATAAATACTGGGTTATCAGGCATTTCATACTCCGAGAATAATTGTTCTAAGCCAATATATGGAGTTGGCTCATAGCGGTGGTAATGAGCTAGTTTAGGGAAGCCATATTGTTCACCTACTGTGTTAATATGCAAAGATTTATCAAATTGATGTTCATTCATAATATTACTCCTAAAAAAAGAATGATTAATTTTAGCACGATAAAAAGCAAAAGCCATACCCAAAAGTTTTGGATATGGTTATTTTTTATCGACCTCTTCGGTTAAACTTTAAAACAAGAAAATTGCTACTTCCAGTTTCTTTCTTTAATTGTACTATCTTGTTTGTTTAGGCACCCTCATTGGATCACACGATAAAAATATTGAGCTTTTTGCAATTTACATTGCTCTTCTATTGACAATGCATTCCTATGGCAATTATTATTGATTGCGAATGATAATCAGCGATATTTCATTCGCATAGAATATTTTTTTAACTAAAAAATGATTAGGGGGAAAAAGCATGATTATTGTTACAAATCGTATTCAAGTCAAACCCGGCTTTGCTGCAAAAATGGCACCGAACTTTACAAAGCCAGGACCACTACAGCAGTTCGAAGGCTTCCATAAAGTGGAGGTATTGATTTCAACTGATGATCCGACTTATGACGAAATGAGCGTCAATATGTACTGGGAGTCTAAGGAGCATTTCCAGGCTTGGCGTAACAGTGATGCATTCGCTGCAGCTCATCACCGTCCTGGACAAGGTTCTGAAGGAGAAAAACCTGAAAACAGTCCAATGATTGGTAGCAAAATAGTTATAGCTGAATTAGCTTCTTCAATAGAAGCATCTCGCTAATTTTCGATTTGTATACTATATCCCCACTATTTACAAAAGATAGTGGGGTAAACACTAAAATATCTTCTGATTCTATCTAAAAAAACCTGCATTTTCGAAAATGCAGGTTTTTTTAAATTCTTGATTACATGAAAATAACTAAAACATAGCCAAGTATTGATAAACATATCGAACCAATAAGTCCTGCAATAAACGCTTTTACGCCTAATTGTTTAAATGTTTTTATCTCTACATTTAAACCTAGTCCAGCCATCGACATCCCAATTAAAATATAAGCGATATTTACAAACGCTTGCGCTACATTAGCTGGTACAATCCCTATCGAATTAATAGCACTCATCGCTAAAAATCCAAGAATAAACCACGGAATTATCGACAGTGAAAATCCTCCTTTTTCCTGCCCCTTGTCAGTTCTGCCATATAAAATACCGATGACAATGGCTACCGGTACAAGCAATGCGACACGTGTTAGCTTAACAATAACTGCCATATCAACGGCTTCATTTCCACCAGCCGAGGCTGCTGCAATAACATGAGCAATTTCATGTAGAGTGCCTCCCGCAAAAATACCATATTCAGTAGGTGTTAAGTTAAATACTGAATATAACACCGTGTAGACTAATGTGAATACAGTCCCTAGTAATGCGACTATCGCTGCGCCCACTGCAGTTTCTTTTTCATTCGCTTTAATTTGAGGAGCAATAGCTACAACAGCAGCAGCTCCACAAATGGCTGTGCCACAAGCTGTTAATATTCCTAACTTCTTATCAACATGAAACACCTTCGTTAAGCCATAGACAACCACTAAAGCAAATACCAAATTAATAAAAGCAATAAGAAAGACACTCGCTCCAGCATTGTAAATATCCGCTAAATTTAAACGCATACCAAGAAAAATAATGCCGAGGCGTAATAATTTCTTACTTGAAAATGATATCCCTGTTTGCCAAGAATCCTGTACCTTAAATGCTGCTCTCCATGCCATACCTAATATAATGGCAATGACAAGCTGCCCTAATATTGAGAAGAACGGAAATGTCGAAATATACTTTGATACTAAGGCAATAATGAGTGTCAACAATATTCCCTTCATAAACGCTGGGGTCAGGGAACTTTTTAATCTATGCTGGCCATTATCCACGCTGTTCACTTCTTTCATCCTTGATGATTTTACTTTATTAGAAAGTTAATCATCAGTAAAATACATATATATAATCATAATTATTAATATTTCTAATGATAGGAGTGATAATATGCAATTTGATGCTTTAAGAACGTTCATCACACTGGTAGAGGTCAATAATTTTACGAAAGCCTCCGAAATACTTCATATTTCACAACCAAGTGTCAGTTTACACATTAAAAATTTAGAGCAAGAATTTCAAACAACCTTATTTATCCGTTCACCAAAATCTGTACAAATCACACCAACTGGAGAAATTTTATATAAACGAGCTAAGCAAATCATGGCCATTGCCGAGGCAGCAAAGGAAGATGTTTTAACCTATCACCATGAAATTCAAGGTACACTTGTAATTGGCGCTAGCTTTACCATTGGGGAATATATATTGCCTCCTATCATAGCGAGCTTGCAACAGCAATTCCCTCAGCTAGAGCTTCAAATTATTATTGGCAATACGAAAGAAATCATTCAATATACAAAATTATTACAAGTCGATATCGGACTTATTGAAGGACAAGCACACGACAATGAACTTATTATTAAACCCTTTATGCAAGATGAGTTATTTATTGTCAGTGCGAATGATCACCCTCTTGCAAAGGAGTCAACGATTACGGTTGCGGACTTGCAGCAGCAAAACTGGGTTGCACGTGAAGAAGGTTCTGGCACACGTTATTATTTAGATCATTTATTTAGAGCAAACGGGCTGCAAGTACGTTCACTTCTTACTATTAGTAGTAATCAAGGCGTGAAAGAAAGCGTTATACAGGGGCTTGGACTTTCATTATTGTCTGCTAGTGTCATTGAGCGCGAATTAAAAAATAACGATATAAAAATCTTACCTCACGAGGAACAGTATTTTATACGAACATTTTCTTATTTGTACTCGACTACAATGAAAAATAAACGCAATGTTGACATTCTTATAGAGGCACTATTAAAGAAAGCTTAGCGGATTAAGTCGCTAAGCTTCATGTTGTTGAAAAGCTATTATGTATCAGAAGATATATACTATGTGAAGTGGTTGATTGGAGTGGAGACTGGGCGACTCCTTGGGGATTAGCGATAGAGGAACGAAGGCTAAAACCATCACGTCCTGTGATAACGCCTTCGTGACCAGCATCGTGCTGGCCCGAGACCCTGCAGCCAAGCGAAGCGGCTCATCGGACGCCCCCAGGAAGCTTTGCTCTGTGCGAAAGCGTAGTGCTAACGTAGCGGCAGCAAATGTTTTATCCTGTGCGAAAGCGTAGCGACAGCAACAACAAAGCGCCCAGTCGGAACGGAAATCAACCTCTCGTTTTGCAGAAGCGCCATACTTTATTTAATGTGACATAGATTCCCTTCACCATTTTGTTTTTCAACACTACTCGCTAAGCTCATTTTATAATTCTTGAATTTAGACGTTTACGCTCCTGCTTTTGCTCAATAATTTCTACAAATTTCAATGCTGCTCGAGATAAAGGTACACTTTTCAAATAACACATACCAATGCTTCGTGTTGGAATACTTTCTGTTAATGTTAGCTCATATAAAAGTCCTCGCTGCAAATAATCCTTAGAAAATTCTTTTGTTACACAGGCAATCCCTAAATTACTGCGTGCAAATTCCAGCACTAGATCATGCGAACCAAGCTCAAACTCAGGTTCAATACGGATTCCTTTTGCAAATAAATAATCTTCTACATACTTTCTTGAATTTGATTTTTTTTCTAAAAAAACAAGTGGAAACTTTAACAGATCCTCATAGCTTAAGCTTTTTGACGCCAACATTTTGTACTTCTCACCGCATACAAAAATATCCTGAACCTCTGTGCAAACGGTTAACTGTAATGTCTGATCTTCTATCGGAAAATTACAAAGTCCTATATCAACCTCACCAGATTTAATAAAGTTACAAATTTCTGAAGTCGTTCCGTTTAACATTTGTAATTTTATATTTGGATACATTGTATGAAACGTCTCTAGATAAGGCATTAAAAAGAAACGAGAAATAGTGTCCCCTACCCCAATTTTCAACTGACCCGTTGTTAAATTTTTAAATTCTAGCAACTTCTCCTCACCAGCATCTAAAAGACCTAACGCTGAATTCGTATACTCGTATAAAAGTCTACCCTCAGTTGTTAACGTTACCCCTTTAGGTGTGCGATTAAAAAGGCGTGTACCGAGCTCCTTTTCTAATTGCATCATAGCTTGGCTAACAGCTGGTTGAGTCATAAATAAATCTTTAGCAGCTCTTGAAAAGCTACTATTTTTAGCAACAATACTAAAAACACGATATAAATCTAATTTCCCTATCATATAAGCACCCCTTATAGCTATTATATGAACTATTAATTTTACTTATATCACTAAAGGGGCGTATAGTAAAACCATATTGGTTTAATTTCACAATATTTAACTTTTTTCAATAGGTGTCCAGGAATCAGTAAGGTGTTCTTTATGCAAGCACATAGCCGATTCCAGACGCAATTATGCCTTGGCATAATATTAATCATACAATTACCTATTAATAAGGAGAGATTATTTTGGAACGTGTAGTTGGTACAGTAGTAAGAGGTCTTCGTGGTCCAATTATTAACGAGGGCGATAACATTGAGCGAATCGTTGTTGATACGGTATTAAACGCAGCTAAGACTGAAGGATATTCAATTGAAGATCGTGACATTGTAACAGTAACAGAATCTGTCGTAGCACGTGCACAAGGTAACTATGCATCCATCGATGACATCTCAGCTGACGTAGCTGCTAAATTTGGTGACGATACTGTTGGTGTTATTTTCCCAATTCTAAGCCGTAACCGTTTCGCTAACTGCTTACGTGGTATTGCAAAAGGTGTAAAAAAAGTTGTTCTTATGCTAAGCTATCCATCTGATGAGGTTGGGAATCACCTAGTTGATATCGATGAGCTAGATGTAAAAGGGATTAATCCTTGGACAGATACTTTAACTGAGGTTGAATTCCGTGAGCATTTCGGCTATAAAAAACATACATTTACAGGTGTAGATTATATTGAATATTATAAAGAACTGATCGAAGCTGAAGGCGCTGCTTGTGAAGTTATCTTTTCAAATAACCCAAAAACAATTTTAGACTATACGAAGAGTGTTTTAACTTGTGATATTCATACACGCTTACGTACAAAACGTATTTTAACGACAAATGGTGCTGAAAAAGTATTCAGCCTTGATAATATTTTATCTGAATCTAATAACGGTTCTGGCTTCAATGCGGAATATGGTCTACTTGGTTCAAATAAAGCAACTGAAGATAGCGTAAAACTATTCCCACACACTTGTCAACCAATCGTTGATGGCATCCAAGCAAAAATCAAAGAAGCTACTGGTAAAACAGTTGAAGTAATGGTTTATGGTGATGGTGCATTTAAAGATCCTGTGGGTAAAATTTGGGAGCTGGCTGACCCTGTTGTTTCACCTGCTTACACGGCTGGATTAGATGGCACGCCAAACGAAGTAAAACTAAAATACTTAGCAGATAACGATTTTGCGGATCTTCGCGGCGATGAATTAAAAGCTGCAATTTCTGAGTATATCCAAAACAAAGATGCAGATTTAACTGGACAAATGGCTGCACAAGGTACAACTCCTCGTCGTTTAACAGACTTAATTGGTTCACTATCTGACCTAACATCTGGTTCAGGTGACAAAGGAACACCGATGATTTATATTCAAGGTTATTTCGATAACTATACAAAATAAAAAGATATAAAAATGAACTCCCATTTTCATTTGGGAGTTCATTTTTATATCGTGGATCCGCTTCAATATAAAATTACAAACAGGAAACCCTCTAATTTTTTCATTTAGTGAGGATGACAGGAGTCGAACCTGTATATCCCTATCCTATAAAGGGATATGCTGCCACTGCACCTTCCTCATATACATTATGTATTATTAACCTCATTAAGCATTACATTTTTCTCAATCCTTTCGCTTTATAGTAGATTACATCATTTCCAATATCACTTATTTCAATTGATTAGGAATCACTTCTTCATTTAACCAATGCTCGCTTGTTCGAACATGATTCTGTCTCACAAATTTCCCTAGGTTAAATCGAAAATCGTCATAATGGAAGGCAGACGCATTTCTAATAACATACCCTTCCTGCTCACCTCCAAGAAGTGATTTACCTGTAAACGTCTTCTTTATTTTTTCTTCATCAAAAATACCTCGATATAATACAGGTACCGTTTCAATCCCCAATTCAGCTGCATAGTCGACTGTTTCATCCCAGCTTAAACAAATATTTTTCTCATTCCAAATACTAAATAAATAAAAATAACTAGTTAACTCATTGTAGTAAATGGAGTGTTTGGCATAAACATTTTCGCCACATAATCTCCAACCTTCTGGAATCTGGAATGCAAATGTAGCATGAAATGTTTTGACCCAATGCCTAGATGGATGATCTCCGGAATTTAAGCTTCTAGCATGCATATAGTTTTGATACAGTGTTGTTCCTTCCCCGTCTAACTTTTCGGTTACAACAACCTCTTTTCCAATAAAATGATTAACATTTATAGCGACCTTATCATCATGTGTATATCCTCTACTCCATGGTAAATGAAAGCTTCTTGGATATTTCATCAAATTGGTCATAAACTCACTTCCTTTGTTTACATCTATTTCGCAAATTGATCTGCTTCTCGAAAGAAATAAAGCCTTGTTAATAAGTCACCATCTAATAAATGATAAATCTTACTTGACCCCTTATCGCCCCCATATTGAATTAACATATGAAATTGCACTAAATTAACAACCTTTAAAACAAATTCTTCTTCAAAGCCAAGTTCTAATAAAAAATGGCATACCATTTGAGCAGATACATTTTCATGTCCATAATATCCATATCTTTGATGTAACTCTTTATATTTTTTACAAAACGGTTTTCCAACATCATGGAATAAAGCAGCTATTTGTAATGCTAGCTTATCACTTTCCATATAGTATTCGTTCATATAGTCATAAACAAAATACGTATGCTGGCAAAGTAAAAATTGATGGTATGGATTTTCTTGATTAAATTGATAAGTTTCTTCAAAGGGTTGGACTGATCTTAACTTTTGAAAAAGCTCCTCATATGTGGGTTGGCTCTGGATTAGCGAAATAAATTGCTCTTTTGAGATTTCATAAGGACTCGCTTCATGCACAATATGCACCTCTTCAAATCCTTCCCCCAATATTGGAAACTCTAAATTCTTTCTCATTTTTTCCATTATCACTAACGGAACTTTTCTCTTTCTTTGCTGATTTCTTGTTACGCATAATGTATAAGGCATATCAAAATAATAGCATACAGATTTCACATTATCAGGCAATTTACCTAGTGCAAATACCCTGCGTTCTCGCTCGATATTTGTCGCATCAACAATAACAGATTGACCTTTAGCCAAACATTCATTCAAACGCTCATACAAAACACGGAATACTATTCGTGATTTCTGCCTTGTATCGTCGCCAAATAACTCTTGTCGTATAGCATCACTTGAAAGAATAAGCGCATTTTCGCTTTTAGCTAGCCCTTTAACAAACGTGCTCTTGCCGCTTCCAGGTAACCCAACTGTAAATATCACCTTCATTTTCTCACCCCCTTTCAAGTGCCTATATCGTTTATAGAAACATATTCTTTAGTTAGCTATTTACTTCTATCCCTCTTATTCATCAAAAATCAATCATCAGCTTAACTTTAAAGTATAGAGATAAATTTTTAAGGGTTAAAATGATAACAAAGGGATAATTATCACAAAATGGGATTGATTTTTGTTCTGACTGAGTACTCTCCCGAGGGCGTCCGACGAGCAGCTTGAGGCAACAGATGTTTTTTGTGCGAAAGCGTAGCGGCAGCAACAGATGTTTTTTGTGCGAAAGCGTAGCGGCAGCAGCAGATGGTTTTTACGCGAAAGCCTAGTGCAACGTAGCGGCAACGGCAACAACAAAAAGTTGGTCACGAGGGCGTTATCACAGGATGTGATGGTTTTAGCCTTCGTTCCTCTATCGCTATTCCATAAGGAGTCGCCCAGCCGGAACGAAGATAACTTATACACATGATCTAATTCGAAATTTCAGTGACTTATCCGTAAAAAGTTACATTCTTCAGAAAGAGAATCAAGCTACAAAAAAGAGCAGCTCCAACTTTTATGGAACAGCTCTTTTTTATTAAAAAATTGATTTTCCCTTATAATTTAATTGTATCATAAATTTGCCAAAATTACTAGACTATACTTCTTTCTGAACAAGCTGTATGATAAATTTCTCGATTCAAAAACCATACAAATAATTATATGGAGAGGAATGTGAGTAACGTTGGAAAAGCAATATGAATGGACCGAAGAAAAACAGTATCTTGTTCTTTGTTTAAACACAGTTGGTCACAAAAAAGAGGAGTTACTACAAAAGGAAAAGGATGTTAGAGACAATGTTTTAACGCTAAAGAAAACCTTTTGGGACGACGTTAGAGTGAATATAGATACGCCAGAGGATATAGACGAGACCTATTATGCTATTAAACAACAGGCAGAGCTCTTATCCGATTCTCAGCATGCTCAGCAGCGTGTCATCAAGGATGTAAAAATTTATGACCGCTTACTGCAATCACCCTATTTTGCTCGCATTGATTTTTTACAGGATGGTCATCACGAACCTTTAAAAATTTATATTGGTGTCTCGACCTTAATGGATGAAGAAAATGAAAACATATTAATTTATGATTGGCGAGCTCCTATTTCAAGCATGTATTATGATTACACGCCTGGCCCAGCTACTTATGAAACATCCACTGAAGAAATCCAAGGTGAGATGCTTTTAAAACGTCAATTTATCATTAAGCATGGTCAATTACAATCCATGTTTAATACAGGTTTAACTATTGGTGATGATTTACTACTCGATATTCTCGCTCAAAATGCAAACGAACATATCCGTAGCATAGTAGCAACGATTCAAGCTGAGCAAAATCAAATTATTCGACATGTCAGCACTCCTTATCTAATTGTAGAGGGTGTCGCGGGTAGTGGAAAAACGGCTGTTGCTCTCCAACGCGTTGCTTATTTGTTGTATCATTATCGAGACCAAATTACCGCTGATCAAATTTTATTGATTACACCTAATCAGCTCTTTAATCAATATGTTAATACTGTTTTACCGGATTTAGGTGAAGATAATATGCAGCAATTAACCTTCTCCGAATATGCAACAAAACGTTTAGGTCGACAGTTCCAATTGGAATATCCTTATGAGCAATTGGAGTCACTTTTAACGGAGAAAGATGACTCACTCTATCAAACGAAGCTTACTATTATTTCTTTTAAAGCTAGCCTCCAATATCGAGAATTGATGGACAAATATATTAAGTACCTTGCACATGAAGGTTTATTGTTTAAAAATATTGTTTTTCGCGGAGAAAGAATTATTACAGCTCAAGAAATTGCTGAATACTTTTATTCGTTCGAATCCTCATTTCCCATCCCAAATCGACTGCAATTAGTGAAGGAATGGTTATTACAAAGATTATCGAAAATAGAGAAAGCCGAACGGGCGAAAGAATGGGTAGAAGAAGCTAGTGAGCTTTTAGATATTGATGAATATACAAAAACCTATAGCGAGCTTTTACATGAAGGTCAGTTTTCAGAAAACTCTTTTGATGATTTCGAGCAAGAGCGTAAGAAATTAGCCATCCAAATTGTCAAAAAACAGTTCCAGCCACTTCGTCAATCTGTTAAACAATTAAAGTTCGTTCATATGTTAGGCACTTATCGTCAATTGTTTGAAAGGAACAATACGATTCATCAGCAATTACAGAACTTTTTACCCGACCATTGGGAAGAAATCTGTCAACATACACTCCCTAATTTAGCAAAGCGCATTATTTCGTATGAAGATGCCGCTCCATTTCTATACTTACAGGACAAAATAGAAGGTCAACGAACAAATACGGTGATTCGTCATGTTTTAATTGATGAAGCACAAGACTATTCTCCATTTCAGCTATTTGTATTACAACAATTATTCCCACGTGCACGTATGACTATATTGGGCGATGGACATCAAACCATCCATCCTCATACCTTTAAAAACCCTTCACTGCTGACACCACAATTGTATGGTGAACAAGCAGAAAAAATGATATTAACGAAAAGTTATCGCTCAACAAAACAAATTATTCACCTTACTTCGAAGATTTTACATGAGGACGCCAAAGTAGAAGCCTTTAATCGAACTGGTCCCGAACCGACTATCACGATAGTTCCGAACGAAATAGATTTAATTGAACAGCTTGTCGAAAAGATTAACAGCTTGTCCCTAAATTTCGAAACAATTGCAGTCATCTGTAAATCAGAGCAAGAGTGTACGATGGCTTTTGATAAAATGAGGGCGCAAGTAGATATTCAACTAATCACTCATCATACAAAACAATTTAAAAAAGGAATTTTACTGTTACCAGCTTATATGGCAAAAGGAATTGAATTCGATGCTGTCTTGCTCTACAATGCCTCCGCAACTAATTATTCTAGAGAAACAGAACGTAATTATTTCTACACAGCTTGTACACGAGCCATGCACGAATTGCATATCTATTCCATTAACAAATTAACACATTTTTTAAAGCTTTAATTACAAAAAGAGAGAATCTACATGCTTCCATAGAAAGCTTACAGATTCTCTTCTTTTTATCTTTAAATGTAGTACGTATAGTCCTCTGGAAGAACACGTTTTAAGAATTTCTTTGTACGCTCCTCTTTCGGATTAACAAATATATCATGAGGACTCCCTTCCTCTACAACGACACCGCCGTCCATAAAAATCACTCGGTTTGCAACGTCTTTTGCAAAGCCCATTTCATGTGTGACCACAAGCATCGTTGTTCCCTCTGCCGCAATATTCTTCATAACCTGAAGGACCTCTCCTACTAACTCTGGATCTAGTGCAGAAGTCGGTTCATCAAATAAAATAATATCAGGATTTAACGCTACTGCTCGTGCAATACCAACTCGCTGTTGCTGACCTCCAGACAATTGACTTGGATAAGCATCATATTTTTCTGATAAGCCTACTTTATCAAGTGCCTTTTTGCCAATTTCAATCGCTTCTGTCTTCGGAATTTTACGCCCTATAATAAGCCCTTCTGTAACATTTTCTAGCGCTGTTTTATTCGTGAAAAGATTATAGTTTTGAAATACAAAAGCTACACGTTGACGAATGGAATGAACGTCCTTCTTCTTCACATTTTGAAAATCTACTTGAATATCGCCAAATGTGGCATGTCCTTGGTCCGCTTTCTCTAAAAAGTTAATGCAACGTAATAATGTTGTTTTTCCTGAGCCACTGGGACCTAAAATTACAACAACATCACCTTTATCAATGGCTAAATCGACACCCTTTAAAATTTCATTGTCACCAAATGATTTATGGATATTTTTAATTTCTAACATGCTCGTTCACCCCTTAGGCTTTTGCCACTTTGAATTTACTTAAATGTTTTTCATATCGTTTAAAAATGTATTCAACCGTACTACATAAAATTAAGTACACAATGAATATATCAATATATGCTTCTACGTAATTGTAGCCAATATTTGCAGCTACCTTAGCCTTTAATGTAATTTCAGGTAAGGACATTGCATAGCCTAAAGATGTCGCTTTAATGAGATTGACTGTAGCCGTACAAATATTTGGCATAGCTACCACTAAAGCCTGTGGAATAATAATACGGCGATAGGCTTGAAATGTTGTTAAGCCTACTGCCTGAGCAGCCTCTAGCTGACCTTTGTCAATCGTACTTAAAGCAGAACGAAATACCTCTATTAAAATTGCCGTTGTACTAAATGCGAAGACGATAAATGCATACCAAATCGGATTGATTTTATAAATATCATAAGCAATATTATATTTTTCAAAAATCATTTTAAGTAGTAATGGGATACTGCTATAAATAATAAAGATTTGAATGATTATAGGTGTACCTCGGACAAAGGAGACATAAATTTTTGCTATATGATGGATCACTGGGATTTTATTGACCCGTGTAAGTGCTAGTAGAAAGCCAAGTGGTAGAGCAACAAGCATAGCAACAATTGTCACAAGGAGTGCGATAGGTACACCTGATAATGCAACAAAAAATGTTTCAACTAAAAATTGATAATTCATGGTTACGCCTCCTTACGTTGTTTCTAGCGTCTTTTTCCCCTTACCAAAGAGCTTTTCTAACATAGCGAAGAATTTTTCTATAATAATCGACAGTACCCAATAAACAATCGCTAAAGCAATATATATTTCTAATGCATGTGCATTAATATTACTTGCGATAATTAAATTTGCCTTTCCTACAATATCAATTAAGCCGATTGTATAAGCAAGGGCCCCTTCTTGTAATAACGCAATCATTCCATTCCCAAAGTTCGGTAAAGCAATAACAAGTGCCTGTGGGAAAATAATACGTCGATATGCCTGAAATGGCGTTAATCCCACACTAACAGCCGCTTCAAATTGCCCTTTATCAATCGCTAAATAAGCAGAACGAATAACTTCTGACATAATCGCCGCAAACTGTAAAGTAAACGTTACGACTACGAAAATGGCTGTTTCGATCGAATGGAGATTTATGCCGAAGTTTTCCGCTAACGCCGGAACACCATAGTATACGAGGAATAATAAAACGATAGATGGTGTACAACGCATAATCGTTGTATATAAGTTCGCTAATTTTCGCAGCAATTTTATTGAACTTAACTTGGCAGCCGCTAGTAGTAAGCCCAATATTGTGCCTAGTACAATGGAAGATCCTGCGACTAAGAAGGTAACTTTTAAAAACGGCAATAATACAGGAATTGAGTTCCAAATGTATGATGCATCAAAATACTTCTCCATTTCCTCACCAACTTTTATATAATCTATTTCAGCAGGTACAGGTGTTTGGACACCTGCTGAAAGAAGTTAATAAAGACTGCTGAGTATACTGACTCAACAGCCTTTTATCTGGTAATAGCTGCTAACACTTTCTCTTCTAAAGAGGCGTCTTCTTGGATAGCTACCGCCTATTAGCGCTTCACAGAATCTAACACTTCAAATAAATCTCGACCGTAAAACTTAGTGCTTAATTCATTTGTTTTCTTTTGCTCTTTAATTTTTGCTATAGCTTTATCGTAAGCATCTGCAAATTCTTGTTCCTTTTTATTGAACAACGGCCATGTTTTAATAACGGCAAATTCGTTGTACACTACGTCATCCTTTAAATTATGATATGGGCCATCTTCTGCTAAAACTTGTTGTTTAAATGGACCTTCAATCATCACACCACCATCGACACGTTTTTCATTTACCCATTGCACAACATCGACAGTGAACGCATCACCAGCCTGTAATTTCACTTTATTGTCTGGGTTTGCTTTATTATATTCATCAATAATTGTGTATTGGGCATTATTCGCAGCAATTGGCGCTAATGAATAACCTTTTTTCGCAAAGTCGGCTAAAGTTTTTATCCCTTCATCTTCTTTACGTAATACTAACCCCGCACTACTTAAGCCTAAAAATTCTTTAGGGAAAATAAACTTCTCTGTACGTTCTTTCGTAAAGAAGGCATTTTTTACTCCTACTTGATATTTCCCTTGTTCAACGCCAATTAGTAAATCATCACTAGTCGTACCTATAAATTCAAACTTATATTCAGGTAACATCTCATCCACTAGCTTCATGACTTCCACATCGTAGCCTGTTGGATTTCCGTTATCATCTAAATAACTAATTGGCTTTGACGCCTGATCAAATGCAACTTTCACTGTACGTACTTTCACGCCATCTTCTGAGTCTTTATCTGAAGCTTTATCTGAAGCTTCACCTGAATTACAGCCTGCTAAAATAGCGAATGAAGCCAACCCGATTGCTGCTAGTTGAAAAATCTTTTTCTTTTGTTTAAACATATATCATTTCCCCTTATTCTCCATGGTTTTGTAATTGATTTTCATTCGATTTTTGCTGCTCAATTGCGGCATTTGCTAATTTAATAATTGTCATATCATCCATCGGCGGATTATGAAGTCCTGCACGAACATTTCGATAATAGCGTTGCAATGGATTTGTTAATTGTAGGCTTTTCGCACCTACTACACGCATTGCCTTATCGACGATTTCAATCGCCAAATTTGTTACTGTATGCTTAGCAACTGCCATTTCATTTACTAAAAGCTCACGTCTAGCTGGGTCATCATAAGCCTCGGCAACTCCATACAGTACAAAGCGTGCTTGATGTAGCTTCAATTCAATATCGCCTAGAAGCTGCTGCACATTTGGTAATGTACTAATTGGAGCATTTAAGCTATTAGGTTGATGATGATTTGCAAAATGCAGTGCATAATCACGAGCTGCTTGTGCAATACCTAAGTATGTTGCTGGGATATGTAGAATCCAACCATTTATCTTTCCGCCGCTTGGATGACTTGGTAATTCCACTAAATAATTTGAAGGGACAATTACATTCTTTAAAACTAGATCATGGCTACTTGTGCCTCGCATTGCTGACATTTCCCAGTTTTCTTCAATTGAAAGTCCTTGAGCATCTTTATGAATAAGAAAGAAACCAATTTGATTTTTTTCCTCAATCCACGCTGATGTTAAAAAGTAATCTAACACTGGCGAAGCTGTCGTAAAGATTTTATGTCCGTTTAAGAGCCACCCCTCTTCTATTGAAACTGCGTTTGTTCCTGGTCGCCCTCCACGTGTTGGACTCCCAGTTGCCGCTTCACTCACGGCCCTATTTATTATTGCGCCATTGATTATTTCCTGGGCAAATGAACTAAGTAAATCATCTGCCCATAGTTTTTCCTCATATAGTTCACCTACAACACCTAATGTCCATCCTAGTGAAAGTGAAGCATTCTCGTCATAGCTTGCTAACGTTTCTTGAACGAGCACCATATCATAGACTGATAAACCTTCACCGCCATATTCTTTCGGTAAAGTTAGTTTGGGATAACCAATTTGCAGAAGTAATTTATGTGCTTCGAATGGAAAACGAGATTGTTCATCTACTTCTTTAGCCTCAGCCTTGATTGACTCCGAAATAGATTCTAGCTGATCTAACCAATACTGTTGTTGCTTTGTTTTAATAAATAAATTCTTCAAGAAAATCTCCTTCTTCCCAAAATGTATAAAACGTATATATTTACTAAGGATTAATGTTGTAAAAAAATCTCTAACTACGTTTTAGTAGCGAGATTATAATTGGTACTGAATTTTCTGATTCGTTGACATTTATGATACTTTTCGCATTTAAAAATGTCAATGGGTTAATCACAAGTTTTTTTATAAGTTTTATATCCATTACTGACACGTCTTCTTTTTTCACCAAGCCATAATTACAACATATGCTAAAACTAAAGAAAGAGGTGCATGTATGACTAATAATATGAATCCGTCTTTAAATAATATTGCTATTTCGCCTATGACCCCTCAGGTTATTCAGACGAAATTTGGAGATATTAATGGAGATGGCTTACTCGAAACTGTTCTTTTGATGGGGACTAAAACTTCAGATAGCCCTTTGTGGAAAAACCTAACGCTTGCTATTTTTTACGGACAATCGCACCAATTCGAAAAAATAACGCTAAAACAAAGCGTCGGCTATAACCCAACCATATTTTTAGGTGACTTTACTGGCAATCATCTAGAAGATATTTTAGCTATTTCTGATACTGGAGGTAGTGGAGGCATTATCAACGGTGAAATATTCGCCTCAATCAACGGCAAAATAAGCTCAATTTTTGATGCAGAATCTTTTAATAATAAGCTAAAGTACACCGTTAATTATCAAAATCAATACAAAGTAGCCGTTCGTAGCATGAATCCAAAAAAGCAATATATCATCGATTTACAATACAAAGGTCCCGAATATTTAGCGGAAATTTATAATCAAGATGGTACACTGAAGCAGCCTATTGAAGGCTGGGTAGATCCAATCAGCGGATTGTATCCAGTGGACTATGAACGCGATGGAATATATGAGATTTTAGCTTATCAGTCGATTGCAGGCAGATATCATGCCGATGGATTAGGCTATGTAGAAAATATTTTGAAATGGAATGGCCATGAATTTATAGTTGACCGTCAAACTGTAGGGATTTTTGGAGAAGATTTAAAATAAGTTGCTATCCACTTATATAGGGTAAAAAGCAAGAATCTGCCCGATTTCCGCACAGAACATCGAAATCGGACAGATTCCCCTTTAAAACGCTTATAAGACAACCACTGTTACTGTAAGGTTTATTTTTCTACCAATGCAAAATAATTATTTTCGTGATCAGCAAAATTAAAAACCCTACCCATTGGCATCATTACTAAATCTCCTACTTTAACGCCCTTTGCTTGAAAATCTTGATATAGGTTCTCTATATGATCGGCATAAAACATGATAGAAGGTGTACCTAAATTTAATTCAGGCTGCATTTTTGCAATGATTTCTTTATTGTGTAGAACAAAGGTAGTTTGAGCTTCTTTAGTTGGAGCAATTTCAATCCAACGTACGCCCCCCTCTTCTTGGTCAGCAACTACAACAAATCCAATTTTTTCTGTCCAAAACTTCACGGCAGTATCCTGATCATTTACGTATAACATTACTTGTCCAATTTGTCGAATCATGAAACAATTCCCTCCTCTTTTGAACATTAGTATACATCAAAAGGTAGCTTTGTATGTCATCTAATGGTTATCGTTTTTAGGAGAATTTCAACGTATTTAGTTCCTGATATCTACAATTAATGAATAGTTATTACAAAATACTTAACTTTTATTTTATTTTTGATAAAATGAGCCTAGTCGTCTATTATTTGCCTTGTCCGGAAAAGTATAGACTCGTCACCGTAACGTGGGGTTAATTTCTGTTCCGACCGAGCATGTTCTTTGGATCGTCCGCTGAGCATCTTCTACCAAACAGAAATAAATGGCATGCGTTTTAACAAGTGTCATCTTTAATTTTGGGTGATAAGACAAAGTATAAAATACTAATATTATAGTGAGGATAATTCAAGTGAAACAACTAAGTTTAAGAAAAAAGCTCATTTTTTCATTTTTAGCAATGCTTCTCATCCCAACACTGTTAATTGGAATTGTTTCTTACCAAAGTGCTGGAAAGCAAATTTCGGAAGAACAACAAGCAAGCGCAACTGAGAGTGTGCGCATGCTTAATACGAATATTACCAACACGATTGAGCCCAAAGTGGAGGACGTTCAATATTTCACAAAAAAGCTCAATCAATCTTATTTACAAGAAGGTAAAATTACAGAACTTAAATCCCTTTTCCACGAGTACATGAACATGCATCCAGAGGTGGAATTGATTTATATCGGAACCTCTGATGGTAGGCTTCTGGATGAACCTGCTCAAAAATACCCTAGTGGGTTTGACCCACGCACAAGACCTTGGTATAAGCAAGCTTTAGATAACGAAAACAAAGTGTCTATTACGGCTCCATACATTACAGAGACTACTGGTGATATCGTTCTTACGATTACTCAGGCCTTACCAGATGGCTCTGGGGTAATAGGGTTAGATTTAAATATATCTACACTAAGTACTATCACGAATGATATACGCATTGGAGAAACTGGCTTTGCTTCACTTTTAGATAGCAATAAAGTTTATATTGCCCAACCAGATAAAGAAAGTGGTGCTGAAGCAACAGAAAGCTATATTACTAAAATCTATGAACAAGATAGTGGTACTGTTATAGAAAAAGATCGACAGCTACAATTTGTTACAAATAAGCTAACAGGCTGGAAAGTTGTTGGTACAATGTTCACAGCCGAGGCTGCAAATGCTGCTGCTTCAACCTTTAATTTGAACTTAATAATCATTGCTATTTCTATTATTTTTGGCATTATTTTTATGTTATTCATGATAAAATCGATCGTTAATCCGATTAATCGACTTAAACAAAGCGCTATAAAAATTAGCGAAGGTGATTTAACAGCGTTTATTGACATTCATTCTAAAGACGAGATTGGACAACTCGGGGAAGCCTTTATCGCAATGAAGGTTAACTTAAAAAAACTTATTCGTGACGTTGATCAAAGCTCTCAACATGTACAGACTTCAGCGCATGGATTATCTGCGAATGCCGAACAAAATATAGCTGCTTCAGAGCAAGTTACTGAAGCTATGCAACAGGTTGCTATCAGCACAGAAAAACAAACAATAGGTATTGACCAAAATGCTATTTCTATTGAGGAAATTGCAAAAGGAGTCGTTGAGGTAGCCGATAGCTCTATGCAAGTTTCAGATCTATCTAGCCATGCTATAAAATTGGCCAATGAAGGTGGACAAGCGGTAGAACAAACTGTTAATCAAATGATCTCCATTCATGAATCTGTGACACAATCAGATACTATGATTAAATCACTCTATGATCGAACAAAAGAAATTGGTTCTATTTTAGAAATTATTAGCGCTATTTCGGATCAAACAAATCTGCTTGCCCTTAATGCTGCTATTGAGGCCGCGCGAGCTGGAGAGCATGGGAAAGGCTTTGCAGTAGTCGCCGATGAAGTGCGGAAATTAGCAGAACAATCCCATCAATCAGCAGAGCAAATTTCTGCACTAATTACTGGTATTCAGCAAGATACGGCTAAATCTGTTCAAACAATGATTAAGGCGTCTGCAGATGTCCAGGATGGTTTACAGCTAACAGAAGATACAAGTAAAAAGTTTGCAAGTATTATTAAGAGTCTGCACGATATTGCTCCGAAAATGGAGGATATATCTGCATCTGCTCAGGAGATGTCAGCGGTAGTCGAGGAAGTTTCTGCAACTGCTATCGAGCTAACAGATCATGCTAAATTAAATGCGGCTGCGTCAGAGGAAGTTGCCGCTTCAACTGAACAAACATTGTCCTCGATGCAGGAGATGGCTATAGCTGCAAAATCACTACTCGATATGGCCGATGAATTACAAAGCTATGTAAATCGTTTTAAATACTAAAAAGAAAGCACGATGAAAAAGGGTTTCCCCATTCATCGTGCTTTTTTGCATTGTTATTATTTATTATCCTCATGACTAAATTGCCACTCAATACCAAATTTATCAGTGAGTGAGCCATAGCATTTACTCCAAAATGTTTCTTGTAGCTCCATAGTAACTTTTCCACCATCTTTTAGAGCCTCAAAAGCTTTGTGCATCTTAGCCTCATCATCTGAGACAACAGCTAATGTTACATTGTTTCCGATTGTGAACGGTGAGCCTGGAAATGTATCTGAAAACATTACAGTACTACCAAAAATCGAAAGTCGCGTATGCATTACAAGGTCTTTAGCTTCTTCTGGTAATTGATAATTTGGATTCTGTGGTGAATCACCGAATGTCATAATTTCAGCCTTGTCTGTATCAAAAACTTTCTCATAAAACGATACTGCCTCTCGACAATCTCCATTAAAAATTAAGTATACCTCTACTGCCATTTCCAACACTCCTTTGTCATTTTTTGAAACAACTCTATTGTACATGGATAACGAATAATAATACAAATTTTAGATGAACCGGTTTTGTGCAGAGTTTTACGAAATATACATACGTTTTAATCGAACTTTTACTTTTCATCTATAATAGGCGTGTTTTTTGGAGAAATATATTTGTTTTTGAGCTATAAAGGGATTTTTTTGTCGCTATTTTGCTAATATATCCCTATTTAAAATTGACTGTAGCGGAGTAAGCGGCTCGACGCTCGCCCGTAGGAACGCGAGTAGCCCGTAGTGGAAATCAGAGCCTTCAAATTAATTAGGGTGGTTAAAATGGGTAATCAACACATCTGCATCTATA
The DNA here is from genome assembly GCF_050279145.1 of Lysinibacillus sp. NPDC094177. Taxonomy (NCBI): domain Bacteria; kingdom Bacillati; phylum Bacillota; class Bacilli; order Caryophanales; family Bacillaceae; genus Lysinibacillus; species Lysinibacillus sp. NPDC094177. The sequence goes on from NZ_JBNNTW010000009.1 coordinate 103,040, forward strand.
ACAGAAAAGTGGTAATTTCCGTTCTCGCCTACTACTTTTTTATTTATTTGGATAAAAGCTTTGACATTTGCTCAAAAATAATGTAAATTACCAAATGACGAACGATTTAAATCAAAACTTAAAAAATATTCGTATTTTAGGAGTGTTTATAATGGATAACGTATTTGACTATGAAGATATTCAACTAATTCCCGCAAAATGTATTGTAGAAAGTCGCTCAGAATGTGATACTTCTGTTACTTTAGGCGGTCATACATTCAAACTTCCTGTTGTACCAGCAAACATGCAAACAATTATCGACGAAAGCCTTGCTGCGAAGCTTGCTGAAAACGGTTACTTTTATATCATGCACCGCTTTAATCCAGAGACACGTATCAACTTCATCAAAGATATGCAAGACCGTGGATTAATCGCATCAATTAGTGTTGGTGTGAAAAATGAGGAATATCCTTTTATTGAAGAATTAGCAGCTGCTAAATTAGTGCCTGAATTTATTACAATCGATATTGCACATGGTCATTCAAATGCTGTCATTCGTATGATTCAACATATCAAAAAACATCTACCAAATAGCTTTGTGATTGCTGGTAATGTGGGCACACCTGAAGCAGTACGTGAACTTGAAAACGCTGGTGCAGATGCAACAAAAGTTGGTATTGGACCAGGTAAAGTATGTATTACTAAAATCAAAACTGGTTTTGGTACAGGTGGTTGGCAGCTAGCCGCACTACGCTGGTGTTCAAAAGCTGCAACGAAGCCTATTATCGCTGATGGTGGTATTCGTACGCATGGTGATATTGCAAAATCTGTTCGCTTTGGTGCTTCAATGGTGATGATTGGATCATTATTTGCAGGTCATGAAGAGTCACCTGGCAATACAATCGAAATCGACGGTAAAACTGTGAAGGAATACTTTGGGTCTGCTTCTGAATTCCAAAAAGGCGAACGTAAAAATGTTGAAGGTAAAAAGATGTATGTTGAACATAAAGGCAGCATCAAAGATACTTTAATCGAAATGCAGCAAGACCTTCAATCATCTATTTCCTATGCAGGCGGTAATAAACTAGACGCCATTCGAAATGTAGATTATGTAATTGTGAAAAACTCTATTTTTAATGGAGATAAAGTATACTAAAAACTAAGATAACCCAAACAAGAATCGCATAAATTCTTGTTTGGGTTTTTCATTGGATTCCGTTTCTTTACTCTATAAGAGCTTTAGGATAAATACTAAGCGATTGTAACTCCTACTCAAGCCTTCGACCCCTTTCCCCATTCCAAATATATATAAAATTGGACATATTTCAAAATACTATTATTTATTTTCAGAATTTTCTATTTTATTGAAAAATTTTATATTATAATTAAATTAGGTGTTACATTTTGTAAATAAGAAAGAACGGAGGTTTTGCCTATGATGAAATCAGTCCGTAACAAACTCGTCACTCTAGCCATTATCGTTATTTTGATTCCTACGGCACTAGTTGGATTGGTTAATTACTTCGTGGCGAAAAATGAAATGGATGAGATAGGTCGACAAAGTCTTAAAAATGGTACATTAGGAATTATTGAATTAATTGCCCAATTAGATGAGGAGGTTCAACAAGGGAAGCTTACGTTAGAAGAAGCCCAGGAACGCGCCCGAACGCAGATAGTTGGCAAAAAACTTGAAGATAATAAAAGATCCATTGATAACCCTGTTAAATACGGTGAAAACTTCTACTTTTATGCGTTTAAAGATGACGGTACAGTGGAAACGCACCCATCTCTTGAAGGACAAAACATCTACGACTTACAAACAACTGACGGCCGTTATTTTGTACGAGAAATGATTGATGAAGCAAATGCAGGCAGTGGGTATGTCCGATACGATTGGGCATTACCGTCAAAACCTGATGTAACCGCTCCTAAAATTACTTATGTAGTTAAGGACAAGCATTGGGGATGGATTATAGCAGCCGGTACCTATGAAATGGATTTTAATGCAGGCACTAAAAAGGTCCTTTACTACTCACTTGCTATGACTGCTCTTGCAACAATCATCGGTGTCACACTATTTTGGTTCTTCTCAGGTAGGATGACTTCATACATACGCCGACTTATGGAGATGACATCAGATATTGCTAAAGGAAAATTAACTGGTGAAGACATTCCAATTACGACAAAAGATGAATTAGGGATACTCGCTAGTAATGTCAACAATATGAAGCATAGCTTAAACGAAATGGTTAATAATACGAAAGAAAGTGCAGCTCAAATGAGAGTTTCATCAGAAATGCTTAGCGCCATTACAGAAGAAACGACTGCTTCAGCAGATGAAATTCACCAAGCAATTACAGAAATATCCAAAGGGGCTGTTATTCAAGCTGAAGAAGCTGAAATGGCGAGTAGTATGGTTGAACAATTGTCCTCACTCATCTTAAATGCAACTGATAAATACGTAGATATTACTGAAAATTTGAATGCTATTCATAAATCCCAGGAAAACGGCAGAAAAAAAGTAGAATTATTACAACAAAACTCGAATGAATTTACAAATGTGATTGAAGAGCTGAGGGCAAATTTCTCAAGTTTAACCAGCCAAATAGAGGAAATTCATAATGTCGTCCAAACAATCACATCCATCTCTGAACAGACTAATCTTTTAGCTTTAAATGCAAGTATTGAGGCCGCACGGGCAGGCGAACATGGCAAAGGGTTTGCTGTAGTAGCAGAAGAAGTGCGTAATTTATCGGAAGATACAAATAAAGCTACAAACCACGTGAGGAACTTAATAAAACGTATCGAAATAGATACAGCTAATTCAGATTCAAAGATGATGAACACGCTCAAACTTTCGCAAGGACAGGCTATATCAATTAATGAAGTAAAACATGCATTTACTATATTAGCAAATTCTATACAAGGTATTACAGAGCATCTTGTTTCCCTCGATCAAACTATGAGTGAGATGTCTGAAAATCGTTTAATCGTTATTAATGCCATTAATGAAATAGCTAGCGTAGCAACACAATCAGCAGCAGCCACTGAACAAATAAATGCTTCGGTCGATGAACAAAAGTCGGCAGTCACATCTATTATGGACTCCTCTGTGGAGCTACACACAGAAGCAGAGCGCATGCATGATTTAGTCGATCGTTTTACGTGATATTATATTTTGCCAAAAGATAAATATCCCTTATAAGATAGGTTTTACAGCCAATCTAATAAGGGATATTACCATTATATGCTCACTTTCAGCAAAGAAAAATTGCTACCAATTAAGTGTAGCATTTTCCTTAAGATTATAGCTTGTTAATAACAGCGTGGATTGTTTCTTTTAATTCTGCATCATGATCAGAAAGGTCTACAAGGTTTGCTACACGCTCACGTAATACTGGACGTTCAATTATAAGCTTTTCATCAAGAACTTGTACTAGTAACTCGATAATAAGACGATCACGTACGTTTAATGCTTCCTCTAAACGCTCTGGTGTAATTTTTCCTGTTTTTGCTGCTTTAGCCATTTTAAAAACCCCTTTTGAATTTTATATTCATGCACATCTATTTTAGCATACAGCTAATTTATTTTGAAAACTTTCTTTCGCGAATATATAGGCTCATCACCATAACGTGTGGTTGATTTCCGTTCCGACTGGGCGCTTTTATCGCTGCCGCTTCGCTTTCGCGCAGAGCAGAGCTTCCTGGGGGGCGTCCGATGAGCCGCTTGGGCCAACAGATGCTTTTTGTGCGAAAGCGTAGTGTTAACGTAGCGGCAGCAAAGTGTTTTTGTCTGCGCGAAAGCGTAGTGCAACGTAGCGACAGCAACAGCACCGATATTGGTCACGAAGGCGTTATCACAGGACGTGGTGGTTTTAGCCTTCGTTCCTCTATTGCTGATCCCCAAGGAGTCGCCCAGCCTTCACTCCAATCAACCAATATACATAACATACGTTTTAACAAAAATCATCCACAGCTTTTGGTGATAATCCAACATATACCAAATCTTTACAAATAAAACCTAATATATTTACGATAAAATGTTATAGTCAAATTATAAAACGATGATGCTCAACTAAATAATTATGTGTTCTCTATTTAGCTTTCACATTTAAGAGTACAAGATTGGAGGAATTCGATGAACCAAAAGAACTCGACTTATTTACAATTAATAAAGGTTATACCGAAATCTTTACAATTCTTTCTAAATGTTTGCCTTGTACTTTTAGCGCTCATTTTATCCTTCCTACTTTGCAAAGAACTTATCCAATTCCTTAAAATTTTAATATTCAACAATGATGGCGGAGACTATAAGCTTTTCCTGGCAAATATTCTTATTTTCTTCTTGTATTTTGAATTTATCACTATGATTATTAAATATTTTAAAGAAAATTATCATTTTCCACTAAGGTACTTTATATATATAGGAATTACGGCCATGATACGATTAATTATCGTAGAGCATGATCATCCCGTAAACACCTTAATTTATTCACTTATTATTTTAATATTAATAATAAGCTATTTTATTATTAATATTACGCCACTGGAACGGCCAGTACGATCATCGCTTATTATGAAAAAAGAACAATAGCTTGATACTGTAGAATTGCTTAATTTCTGGCCTCTCTACACTGAAAAGGAAACACATCCGCATTCATTTCTCCACCTTAGTGGTAGAAGTCTTCTGTAACTGACGTTTCACTTTCGTTACAAAAAACATCTGTAACTGACGTTTCACTTTCGTTACAAAAAACATCTGTAACTGACGTTTCACTTTCGTTACAAAAAACATCTGCTGAATGGAGACAAAAAGTGCTTTTAGATGCTCTTTTGTTTGCTGTAAACTACCCATCTTTCCTGGATAAGCGCCAACCTCAATATCAAAAGAATATATAAAATCTTCTTCCTTCAATTTCATATACAACCCCATCCTACACTAGATTTATTTTAAGGCACGCTCTTTTCATAATTTTTTTCACATTAATTTCAGCTCTTGATAATAACATATATTACCACATGCAAATAATACTGTATGTTGACAAGATTATTAAGGTTAGTTCCTTATTAGATGTCTACACAAGAATTACAAGGTGGAACATTAGTGCTTGTTGTTTTGAGTCAACAGCATACAACGTATAATAGCTACACCAACCTTATTCAGCGTCTCAAGCAAGTCGGATGTAACATGAACTATGTACACTATTCACATTGCTTCATCGATTGGGCATAAGGCAGTAATTACAAGTTACAAGGATACAACCAAAGGGAAAGCCCGGAAATATTAAATGTTATGGAATTAGGAGTGCATGAATTATTGAAGGGAGACGGAAAGAGTGAATCTGATTGATGCATATATTCATGAAGTAACTAAAAGGATAAGTAAAGATAAACGTAATGATACCAGTCTAAAACTAAAATCTACTATTGAAGATATGTTACCTGGAGATTATTCAGAATCAGATATAAAGGGAGTGCTTAAAAAGCTAGGCAATCCTGTAGAAATTGCAGCAAGCTATCAGGACACACCACGATTTTTAATCGGTCCAAAAGTGTTTGAAACTTATATTAGGACAATAAAATTAGTTGTCCCTTGGGCGGTTTTTATTACTGTTATTTTTCAGGTGATAGAAAGTATTGTTCTTTATAACGGGGAAGGTGCACTTCTGACTGCTATTATTAAAACTATTTCTTCAACTATCGCTAATATTATTTCAGTAATTATATATGTACTGTTCTGGATTACAGTTGCTTTCATTGTTATTGAACGATCTGGAGGAAATAATATTCGAATACCCTTTATAACAGACCGTCCGGCATGGACACCTGATGATTTAGTAAAAGTTAAAATAATTCCTAAAGAAAAAACTATTTCACTTAATGATAATATTTTTAGTCTCTTAGGTATTGCTATTTTCGCCTTTGTCTATTTCAATGCTAATCACCTTTTAGGAATCTATACGTCTCACAATAAAGGCGGCTTAAAATTTGTTATGCCTATATTCAATCAGGAAGTCTTACTCTCCTTCGCTCCAATCATTTTATTTTGTATAGCTTTAAGTGTAGCTTTAACATTATGGAAATTGAAGACTGGTCAATGGACAATGTTAATTGCCGTAGCTAATGCGCTCCTTCAATGTACAGGAACTATAGTTTTTATCCTCATGGCTATTCACCATGATTTCATACACAGTCCCGCTGTACCTTATATCGCTGCGATTACAGAAACAACCTCTGCTAAGATTTTGTCTGCTATAGACCGAATATTATTCGTAAGCATTGCTATAGCCATCATAGCAAATGCATTTGATATTTATAATGGCTTTAAAAAGGCTAGAGTTTGAAAAGAAATATAAGTTCTGAGGGCTGACTCTTTCTTGTTGGCTCTTTACTCATCATATAAATTCACTACCTACTAAAAACTTTTTCCTATACCTGAAAACGTTTAAGTTGCTCCCTCAAAATACCGTTATTCTCTAATGTTTTGTATAATAATAATCTGCACTAATTCAAACAGAATAAGGGGAAATAATTATGACCATTCTTCTTGTAGATGATAATCAAGTCAATCTATTTGTAATTGAAAAAGTATTAAAAAATGCAGGTTATGATAACTGTGTTTCTCTAACATCTGCCTATGAACTTTTTGATTATATACAGTTAGATGCGCCAAATCCCACAGGAAATTCAGTGGATTTAATTTTATTAGATATTATGATGCCTGAAGTAGACGGTATTGAAGCTTGCAAACGTATTAAGCAAAATGAACGATTAAAAGATATTCAAATTATCTTTGTCACAGCTCTAGAAGATAAAAATACGCTTGCAGAAGCACTTGATATCGGTGGAGTAGATTATATTACAAAGCCAATTAATAAAACGGAGCTCCTTGCTAGAATTCGAGTTGCTTTACGATTGAAAGCTGAATTAGATTGGCATACTCAGCAAGAAAAGAAAATACAATACGAATTAGATCTGGCAACACACGTACAAAGAAGCCTTTTGAGCGCTCCTTTAAATGAGGCTAATATTCAAATAGAAGTATCTTATCTTCCTTCTTCTAATTTAGCAGGAGATATGTATTATTGGCATAAAATAGACGATCACCGATACGCCATCATTTTGCTTGATATGATGGGACACGGGATCCCTGCAGCACTTGTTTGTATGTTTATCTCCTCTGTCCTAAGAGAGGCTGTTAAACAATTAGAAGACCCTGAATTAGTTATAAAAGAGTTAAACCGTTATATGACACTTTTGCACAACGGAAAAGAGGACAATCTTTTTTATTTCACGGCTATTTATTTAGTGATAGATACCGAACAAAAAACAATTGAATATGTGAACGCTGGTCATCCTTCTGGCTATGCTCTGATCGATAAAAAGACGCTCGTACCATTAAAACGAGGAAGCTGTGCAGTTGGCTTTTTCGATGAGATCGACGTACAAAAGCAATTTATTCAATACAATGAAGATGTGCAAATCATTTTATATACGGATGGTGTGCTAGAAGCAATGGGACCATGTGAAATGGAGTCCGAGAAGCATTTACAAACGCTACTATCTACGAAATGGGATTATTCTCAACGTTTGATCGACAATTTACTGCCTAAGGAGAAACAAGAGAATCAACCAGATGATATGTGTGTATTAATGATTCAAGCGCATGTGTAAACTACATAAAATAGGGCTGAAACCAAGTCTCTACTGTGAAGAAACTTAGGCTTCAGCCCACTTTTATCTTACTTTATCTTCTGATATATTTTTTCATTACCTATGATTTCCTTATATTTTGAAATGCTATCCTCAAATCGTATTGTCTCCTTATCTCCTAAGCATAAAAATCCATTATCACCTAGACTTTCGGAAAACAAATGATGGACCTGATTTTGTAACTCAGATGAAAAATAAATTAAAACATTTCGGCATACAATGACATGAAATTCATTAAACGATTGATCTGTTACTAAATTATGCTGTGCAAATATAATGTTTTTTAACAGTGACGGATGGAAATAAGCATATTGATAATCTGTTTTATAGTATTCTGAAAAAGCATGAATGCCACCTGCCTGCATATAGTTTTTAGTATATGCCTGCATTTTGTTAGTAGGGAATATTCCTTTTTTTGCCTTATCTAATACTTGTTGGTTCATATCTGTTGCGTAAATAACTGCTTTATCCATTAACCCTTCTTCCTGTAGCAAAATAGCCATAGAGAATACTTCCTCACCCGTAGCACATCCTGCATGCCATATCCGAATTTCAGGGTAATCTCTTAAATACGGTACAACCTCTTGGCGAAAAGCATTAAAAAAACTAGGGTTGCGGAACATTTCAGTAACATTTATAGAAAAATCATTCAATAGTTGCTCTAAAAATCCGTTTTCGTGTATTACTTTTTCAAGTACACGAGAAATCGTTGGGATATTATTGATCCTCATCCTATTATTAATTCTTCGTGATATAGAAGAACGATTATATTGTCGAAAATCAAATCCTGACAAACGATAAATAGCCTCAAGTAATAAATCAATTTCTAAATCTGTATGCAATTTTTGCTGCAAAGGAAATTGTTCCATCTTATTAACTCCCTTTAGAAACTAGCCATACTCTTAAAACGGATATTAATTGATCTAAATTTAATGGCTTACTAATATAATCTGAAGCACCAGCCTCTAATGATTTATCTCGATCATTTTTCATGGCCTTCGCTGTTAAAGCAATAATCGGTAAATCCGTAATCTTCAGTTGTTTGCGTATAATCGACATCGTTTCATAGCCATCCAAATTTGGCATCATAATATCCATCAGAATAAGGTCAATCTCACCATTAGCTTGCATAACATCTAAACACTCTATTCCATCTTTGGCCACTAAGATATTCATGCCTCGTTTTTCGAGTGCATTTTTTAATGCATAGATATTACGATAATCATCATCTACAATTAAAATATTTTTCCCTTGAAAAACTTCTACCTCATGTTGAGAGAATTCTTGAATTTCCGATAGCTGCTCTCCCTCTTCTAACTCATGTACTTCATTAGTAGCCCCTACCTCATTAATAGCAAATTCAAGGTATTTTTGCTCCTCGATTCCATTGGGTAAGCTTGGGATTGTCAGTGTAAATGTACTACCTTGCCCCTCGTCACTTTGTAAAGAAATCCAGCCACCAAGTAATCTTGCAAGCTCTTTACAAATGGACAAACCAAGACCTGTTCCACCGTATTTACGCACTGTTGCCCCATCAGCCTGTTGGAATGATTCAAAAATTAGCTGATGCTTATCCTTCGGAATCCCTATACCTGTATCTATAACTATGATTTCTAACCAGTCGGCACTAAGATCCTGCATATTATTTGTTAACTGTTCTTGGCCAAGCTGTTTAATTTCAAGATTAACTGAGCCTTGTTCTGTAAATTTAAAGGCATTTGATAATAAATTTTTCAATATTTGCTTGAATCTTTTTTCGTCCGTATAGAAAACATCTGTTACATTTTTTTCTTTCGAAATATGGAATTGGAGATTTTTTTTCGTTGCTACAGGCGCAAAGGTTTGTTCGATTTGTACAGGAACCTCACTCATATTCATTTCATCAAAACTAATATCTAACTTGCCTGCCTCAACTTTTGATAAATCTAAAATATCGTTTATTAACGCAAGTAAATCTTCACCTGAAGAATAGATAACCTTTGCAAATTCAGCTTCCTCATCTGATAAATTGCTTTGGCTATTTTCAGCTAACATTTCAGATAAAATTAATATGCTATTCAGTGGCGTTCGCAATTCATGTGACATATTGGCTAAAAACTCAGATTTATAATTTGAATTTATTAACAGCTGCTCCGCACTTTCCTCTAATTCTTTTTTAGCTTGTTCTAATTCTCTCGACTTTAACTCTGCCTCTTTTGTTCTTTCCTCCAATTGTTCATTAATCATTGTCAGTTCCTCTGTTTGCATCTGCAATTCTTCGGATTGTGCCTGAAATGCTTCAGATTGCACCTGTAATTCCTCTGTCATAGCTCTTGATTCATTTAATAAACGGACAATTTCCATACGCCCTAGGACACTATTGATCGTTAATCCAAAAGTTTCGATAACTTGCTTCACTAATCGCTGCTGTTGCTCATTAAAGCCAGTCATTGTAGCTAATTCAACGACAGCTATGACGTCATTCTCAAATATAATAGGGACGATAAAAATACTTTTTGGTGGTACTTCCCCTAAGCTAGTACCTATTAAACGGAAATCTTCTGGAATATCGTTATAAATTAAAATCTTTTTTTCTAAAGCACATTGTCCGATTAAACCTTGCCCCAGTTTAAAGCTCTCAATTCCAACATCATCCCTTGCATCTGCAAAAGCAGCTTTTTTTACAAACTGTATATGATTATCAGTAGTTTCTCGAACATAAAATGCACCAAGAGAAGACTGCGTTTTTTGCGCTATTTCTGAAAGGAAAGTTTCAGCTAATTTGGTGATGGCGGAAATGCCTTGATATTTTGTGACAATTTCCGCGATATTCAACTGCAGCCATTCTCTTCTCTCGAGTATATCCAACAACTCATTAGTGGCAGCTGCAAGGTCATTGATCTCATCATTCGTTCTAACATGAATCCTTCCTTTTTGACTGCTCTTGGAAGCAGTGATTTCTTGAATCGTTTGCGTAACCTGTGTTAACGTTTTTACGATTGAACGAGAAATACCATTTGCAATGATAATCGCAACAACTGAAATAAATACAAGTATGCCGAGCAGTGTAAGTGTTACAAAATTATTCCTTTTGTCCAAGTCATTTACTTTGGTTTGCATACTTGCAATTACCTCTGAACGGAGTGATTCAAACTGAGCTCGTACTGTTTCCATGTCTTTACGTCCTACATCTACTTTGTAGAGTTCCCATATCGCTTCTGCCTTGTTTTCTTTTTTAAATTCAATGGATGGTTCTCCTGATGTTGTAATCCAATGCTCTATTGTTGCCTTTATCTCGTTTAACTTCTGTTGCTGTGTTGGTTTATTTTCAAAAAGCTGATAAAGTTCATTAAAATCGGATCTCCACTTTTCACCAGCTTCGTAATAGGTCTCTAAATAGATTGGTTCACCCGTAATAACAAAGCCCCTCTGGCTCGATTCCATATCTAAAATGTATTTTTCAATGCAATTGGTTACAGCATGTATATGTGAATTATTCTTGATAATATAATTTCTTTCTTTTTGTAGAGAGATAATTTGATTATTTAAGATGATCACTGATGCAAGCAAACAAAGTATGATAACAATATAGCCTAACGTAATTTTCGTTCGTATACCTATCTTTAATTTATTGAACATTTGTTTTCCTACCTTTATATGTCATAAACTCTATAACTAGTATCATTGTACATCAAGAAGTAACAAAGTTTCTTTCTATTAAGTTAAGACAATAATCTCTTGCCGAGAAATACTTTTACATTGCAAGAGCTCATAACCGTAACGTGTAGTTGAATACGTTTTAACAAATATCATCCCAACTTCCGATGAAGAGCCATTAAAAGTTAATAACCTCCATATTTTTTTCATATACATTTTATATTGGCCAATTTTGCCGAGGAATAATTGATATTAAGGAGAGAACAATTGTGGACATTTACGTAAGACCAGGGGATTCTCTTTGGCATTTTAGTGAAGTGTTTAAAATACCTCTTCAACTAATTATAGATTCAAATCGAAACATTAAATCTCAATTTTTAAGAGTTGGACAACGTATTCGAATTCCGGGATTCATCACAGTCAATTATCAAATAAAACAAGGAGATACTTTTTGGCAAATAGCTCAAAGCAGAAATCTCCCATTAGTAGCCATCTTGCTTGTCAACTCTGGTCTTAATCCGAATCAATTACACATTGGACAGACAATTCGCATTCCCCAACGAATCACGTGGAGGCTCGTCAATGGTAAACAAAATTATACTTACACTATTATGATGAATGATATCAAAAAACTACTCGATGCTTATCCATTTCTACAAAGCTCTACAATTGGACATTCTGTTTTACAGCATGAAATCCCAGAGCTTCTAATCGGGAACGGAACTAAGCGTGTCCATTATAACGGCTCCTTTCATGCAAATGAATGGATTACAACTCCGATTATTTTAACTTTCTTAAACGACTACCTACTCTCTCTCACCAATCAAAGTACAATTCGTGGTTTATCTCTACTCCCACTATACCAGCAAACAATCCTTTCTATAGTTCCGATGGTCAATCCCGATGGTGTCGATTTAGTATTACAAGGACCACCTAATGATGAAGCATTAAGGAATCAGCTAATTACTTGGAATAACGGTAGTACCGATTTCTCTGGTTGGAAGGCAAATATACATGGTGTTGATTTGAACGACCAGTTTCCTGCAAAATGGGAGCTCGAAAGCGCACGAAATCTGAAATCACCTGGGCCAAGAGATTTTGGAGGACAACGACCTTTGTCCGAGCCAGAGGCCATTACTATGGCTGATTTAACAAAGAAGCGTGATTTTGCCAGAGTACTTGCGTTTCATACACAAGGTAGAGTAATTTATTGGGGTTTTGAAAATCTCGAACCACCTGAGTCAGAAATCCTTGTTAATGAGTTTAGCCGAGTCAGTGGCTACGAGCCTATCAATTCAGCAGGCAGTTATGCAGGCTATAAAGATTGGTTTATTCAGGATTGGCGTAGACCTGGCTTCACTGTTGAATTAGGTAGTGGTACAAATCCTCTTCCGCTCAGCCAATTCGACGATATTTATGAAGAGACATTAGGTATATTCCTTGCTGCATTGTATATGTAATAAAAAGAGCCGAGATAACAGTTTATGAAATCGGATTAACCATCACAATTCAAAGCTAAATAAATATCCCAATCCCCTTTTACTTCTAAAGTGAATGGGGATTTTTTACCCTCTGAATGATTGCTTCTTGATAGTTCATCACCAGAAGTCGAGGATGACTTTTATTAAAACCTCTACTATGTCAATAAGTTGATTGGAGGCTGGGCGACTTCTTGGGGATTAGCAAATAGAGGAACGAAGGCTAAAATCATCACGTCCTGTGATAACGCCTTCGCGACCAACATCCTGCTGTTGCTGTCGCTACGTTGCACTACGCTTTCGCACAGACAAAAACACTTTGCTGACGCTTCGTTAGCACTACGCTTTCGCGCAAAAAACATCTGTTGGCCCAAGCGGCTCATCGGACGCCCCCAGGAAGCTCTGCTCTGCGCGAAAGCGAAGCGGCAGCGATAAAAGTGCCCAGCCGGAACGGAATTCAACCACACGTTTTGATGATGATCCTTCTTAGCAGAAATATGGACGTATTTGGAAAAATTACTTTGACAGGCAGAGTAATATTTGCTAATATTACTCTGACAGATAGAGCAATAAAAAAATAAGTAGGTGACTTATGGTTCGAAGTGACATCATCCGCGGACACTTGGACTCCATTATTTTAAGGTTAATTTTAGAGAAAGATCGTTATGGTTATGAAATTTCTCAGGAAATAAGTATCCGCACAAATAATCGTTTTCAAATTAAAGAAGCAACTTTATACGCAGTTTTTCAACGTCTTGAGAAAAAGGAAATTATTGAAGCCTATTTTGGTGATGTTTCACACGGAGGCAAAAGAAAGTATTACCGTATTACCCCATTAGGTAAAGCTTATTTAAATGAGCTAGTAAAAGAGTGGTCGGAAGTAAAAGAAATTATCGACTTATTTATGGAGGGCTTAGAATGAAAAAAATAAAAAATCATATTGATGAGCTTTTTAAAGACATTCCTCGTAATAAAGAAACTGAGATGGTTAAACAAGAAATCATTCAAAATCTTGAAGAAAAAGTATTTTATTTGATGGATCAAGGGAAAGAACAAGAGGATGCCATCAACAAAGCCATCGTGGAGTTTGGAGATATTGAGGATTTAAAAAAGGAATTAGGCGTGAAGGGGCCCAGAAAGAAAAACATGTCTAAATTAAATTTAGAATTCTCTATATGGGGTAGTGGCTTAATTATTGCATTTTTTATTTTTATTAATCTTTACTATACACCAGATACAATTTGGGCAATCTATCCGATCTTCGCAATATTATGGTGGCCATTATCTATGTACTTCGTTTGGTCACGTAAGAAATGGAGTGAATGAACATGAAAAACTTGATTAACTTTTCGATTGTAGGTTGTTTGATGACAATGATTTTTTTAGGGATCGTCAATTATACGACGTCACCTCAGGAGCTTTGGTTTATTTATCCGTGCTTACTTGTTTTGCTATGGCCGATAACGTTATTCTTTATGTCTAAAAGAATGTATAAACAATATTCTCTTGTTTGTAGCACACTGATTATTGCTTTTCTTATCATTGAGAATTATTTATACTCGCCCGATTATATATGGTTCATTTATGCGATTTATCCAATCATCTGGTGGCCAATTCTTATGTACTTAGAGGAAAAAGCAAAAACATTAAAAATTGCACTGATCGGCTGTGCAAGTACCATTATTTATTACTCCTTATTAAATATTATTTTATCCCATCCATACCCTTGGGCGATCTATCCATCTTTTTTAGTAATTTGGTGGCCCTTAGCTTTATACCACGCACAAAGAAAAACGTTTGTAGCATTCTCTGTTACCGCTACAGTTCTTATTAGCATCTTTTTTATTACAGTAAATATTGTCTCTTCACCAGGAGTAATATGGGCGTTTTATCCAATCTTTGTAGTTCTCTGGTGGCCCCTTAGCATGTATTTTTATGTTTATAAAAGAAAAATGTACAGATCAACAACTCTTCCTAAAAAAGTCTAAAAATTGCGATTATAATTCACATTCACAGAGGTGATTAGATGAAGCAGATAATGAAATTTATAAAATATACTGGAATAATTACTATCGTATTACTCGTAACAGCGCTTTTATTTCCTACATGGACTTCCCATATAAAAGGTAATAACAGTGTAAGTGCCTTAGAGCAAGTGAAGATAAATGGAAGTAATCATGAAGTTATGATACGTGGCAAAGATAAGGATAATCCCGTTATTATTTTTGTCCATGGAGGGCCTGGCTGTTCGGAAATACCGTATGCCAGTAAGTATCAAAACTTATTGGAAAACAATTTTACGGTCGTGAATTATGACCAAAGAGCAAGCGGAAAATCATATCATTTTTTTGAGGATTATTCTAATCTTTCATCAGACTTACTCGTAGATGACTTATTAGCCTTGACGGATTATATATCAGATCGTCTTGGCAAAGAAAAAGTAATATTAATTGGCCATTCTTATGGTACGTATATTGCAACTCAAGCTGCCTCTAAAGCTCCTGAAAAATATACAGCATATGTTGGAATTGGACAGATAAGTGATATAGTAGGAAGCGAAATTGACGGTTTGAACTACGTTATTCAGCAAGCAGAAAAAGCTGGCAATACAGATGATGTTCAATATTTACAAGAGTTAACTGAACAAATTAAAAATGGTGAGCTGATTACTCCACGGAATTATGTTGCAAAATATGGTGGATCTTCGAGACTTATTGATAACCCTGATGGGAATATCATAAATACTATGTTATTCAGTCGTGAGTATAACTTATTAGATGTGATTCGTTACAACTATGGGCTATCCTATTCTCAAAAAACTCTACTTGAGGAATTAACGAAAAACCAAAACCCATTACCTACTAAAGTAAAAAAACTTGAATTACCATTCTATTTTGTTATGGGTAAATATGATTATAACACTTCATCTAATGCAGCAAAAAAATACTTTGATATGATTGAAGCCGATAAAAAAGAATTTATTGCATTTGAACAATCAGCACATTATCCGCAATTTGAAGAGAAGGAAAAATTTTATGAATGGATGTGCGATACGTTTTTGAAATAAATGACTCTCCACTATAAAGGGAATTGATTTTCGTTCCGGCTGGGCGCTTTTATCGCTGCCGCTTCGCTTTCGCACAGAGCAAAGCTTCCTGGGGGCGTCCGATGAGCAGAAATAAATACAGTTGTGTTAATTTCATAATCTCATGTCCGGTACAACATTTTACATCATGTTAATTAACTTCCTATCTTTCTCGATGACAGCTTCAGTATTTTTACAATGTCAAGAAATCATTTCCCTTAAGAATATCTATAGTAGCCCCTATTATTTATTTACTATATAATTTAGTTATTAAATATTTTAACGGGCTGTGATATTATGTCAAAAAATGATCAATTGCACAATGTGGAAATCATTATGAGCGAGATGCTTGAAATACAGCATACATCGAAAATGTTTATAAATCTTTTATCTGAGGGAGAATCATTATCTCAAAACCAACTGATCCTCATACTTCAGCTAAAGATTAATGGTAGTATGAAAGCAACAGAAATTGCTGAGTTCTTTAGTGTGACACCTGGAGCCGTTACATCGATGTGCGATAAGCTGGAAAAATTAGAATTAGTAGAGCGAATTCGAGAGAAAGAAGATCGTCGTGTTGTAAAAATGATTTTAACTAATAACGGTGAAATGAAGGTTCAAGATTTATTTTTAAAATTCCCACAGGAAAAACTGATAGACATGGCAACAATATTGCGTGAGGTTAATCAGTTAATGAAAAAAATTTTTTAGGATTTCATAAAATTGAAGTCCTTTTTTTATTGCCCAGAAAATATGCTAGTACCCATTTGACGCATACTTAGGCAATTTCCACTTTATTAGTTCTTGACAAAATGGCGTTACATATACTTTAATAAATATATGTTTTAATAATTAAAATATATATCAATTAAAATATATGGGGTGATTATTTTGGTTCAAAAACTACGCACGATAACTCTTACAAATGGCAATATTAAAGACTTGGCAGCAGACTGTGAGCAATTAAATATTCGTGGATCAGTTACTTTACATCAAGAGGTACGCGTAAAAAAAATCTCTACTCATGGTCATAGTTCTTTTCATTTTCACGTTGAAGCGCAGATTTTAAATAGTACAGGATCCTGTCTTATAAAAGATTTTTGTGAAATTAATGAGATTAAAAATGCCGGGAGCTTAAATATACGTAATGGGCAAGTACAAAAATTGAGTAGTTCTGGGAAGATGACCATTGCGCAAAGTTTAGAGGCTGAAACTGTGGATGCAATCGGCATTGTAAAAGCAGAAGAAATACTAGCCAAACATTTTCATTTAAAATTGTCTGGTGAAAGTAGAATTAGGGAGCTTATTGCAGATGAAATATGTATAGAAAAGGATAAGATTTCTGTTCTTTCTTTATTAAAGAAAAAATTGATTTGTCATTGCATAAAAGGGAAAAATGTACGTCTTTCCTATACAAATGCGGAAGTTGTCGAAGGCGATGTTGTCATTGTAGGAAGTAATTGTAGAATAAAAACACTTTATTATACTGATAGTTATTCAATTGCTCCAAATGCTAAAGTGCAACAAACTGTAAGGAGGGAGAAGGAATGATATTCGCAAAAATCATTCAGTCTTTTTTTTACTCAATGGCACTCCTTGTGTTATCTGTACTCTATGTTGGTTTGGTCTTAAGCGCATTATTGTCAATACTAGCAGGTATTTTACGAACATTAGGTCTTGAGCAAATACAGATGGGCATTTGGTATGGCGTTGAGCTTCCAGTCATCTTCAGTATTCCCCTAGCCCTCCTTGTATCCTTACTCTTGTTCTTTTGCTCAATATATGTTAAACGCTCTATCTCGAAGCTTAGAGTGCACATCTTTTAGTTAATCAAAAGATGTGCCCCCCTCTCGAGGATTTCGTCGTGATTAGAAGTATCGTTATATTTTTAATCCTTGATTTAAGTCAATGCTACATCATGATCATCCCTTTAAAATAAAAGCAACTTTAAAAGGGAGGGATTGATATGAATATAACAATACACGGACATTCCAACCGACGAAAATCGGCTTTAATTGGGGGAACCGCTCTCATCATCATGGCACTTGCCGCATTTTTTTCCTATGGATTTGTCCATGAAAACCTTGTATTACATGAAAATGCTAGTGCAACTTTTAATAACTTAAAGTCATCAATAAGGCTTTTCAAAGCTGAAATTTTGGGTTGGATTATCATCCTAATTACTGACATTATAGTTACCTGGGCGTTTTATATTTTTTTAGAGCCCCTTAATAGAAGCCTTGCATTGCTCGCAGCATGGCTCCGTCTTACCTATACGACGATATTAGGCATTGCCATTCTAAATTTGGTCGTTGTATTACTTCTATCTAGTGGTACATTTACTATTGATCAACTTCAGGCACATGTCATGTTGTTTCTTGAAGCATTTGAAACAATCTGGGCTATGGATTTAATTATTTTTGGAGGGCATCTTATGGTTATAGGCTATATTGCTTTCAAATCTTCCGAAATCCCTAAAATCATTAGCATCTTGTTGTTGATTGCCGCAATAGGCTACATCATTACTAATCTATTTATCACGTTTTTTTCGCAATATGAGGAGATCATTTCAATTCTCAAACTTATATTTAATGTACCGATGGTTTTAGGAGAGTTAGGCTTTGGTATTTGGTTGCTAATAAGAGGAGGAAAAGTCTCTAAAGCCGCATCCTCCTGACATTTATTTATTAATTCGCTTCTTAATTCTACTTAAGGATTCTGGAGTAATACCAAGGTAACTCGCCAATTGATGTTGGGGCACGCGATCAACTAAATAAGGTCTTTTCTGTAATAATGATTTATAGCGTTCCTCTGGTGTAGATGCAATAAATGAAGCTAACTCATCTTGCATCTCACCAAAGCTATGCTCTATCATCCTGCGTGTCATTGCTTCCAATTGTGTATATTTGTGATACATATCTTTTTCAGTTACAAGATCACCTACGACCAATGTACAGTCCTCTAAACAATAGAAAGTGTATGAGGATGACTTATCCTGTTTATGACGATTAATATTTGAAATGGCTTGTTCTTCTGTATAAAAATTGGATGTGACTTCCTTTCCCGTTTCATCTACAGCATACTGCCTAATGCATCCCTTTAATACAAAATAACATTTAGTTGGAACATCTCCTTGTCTAAGGAGGATTGTTCCTTTTTTAAATTCTTCGATTTGTATCCCTTCAACAATCGCTTGTTGTTGTTCTTCACTAAGAGACGAATACTTCGTCATATACTTCATTAGTATTTTTCTCATCTTGCCCTCCATTCAACTTTTTTCATTCAATCGTTGTGATTTTGTCATTAAATAATGCCTTTTTAAATATATTAATTAATATGGTTGAAAATTCATACTACGATTTATGAAATAAAAAAATAGAACCTTCAATCCAAAATTAGAATGAAGGTTCTATATTATATTTTGTAGAAACAAACGCTTAAATTATTGTTTCTACATCAGATTTTATTTTAAACGAAGCGCTTCGTCTGTTGATGCATTAATTTCCTTAAGAAGCTCTGGGTTTTCTGCTAATGACTTGCCATAAGATGGGATCATTTCTTTAATTTTAGATTCCCATTCTTGAACATGTTGAGGGAAACATTTATTGATTACCTCAAGCATAACGTGTACAGCAGTAGAAGCACCTGGAGAAGCTCCAAGTAATGCAGCGATTGATCCATCAGAAGCACTTACAACTTCAGTACCAAATTGAAGTGTTCCTTTACCGCCAGCTTCAGTATCTTTAATAACTTGTACACGTTGACCAGCTACGATAATATCCCAATCATCGCTCTTAGCATTCGGGATGAATTCACGTAGCTCTTCCATACGTTGCTCTTTAGATAGCATAAGTTGTTGGACTAAATATTTTGTTAATCCCATTTCTTTAACCCCTGCCGCTAATAACGTTGTAATATTATGCGGTTTTACAGAAGCAAATAAATCCATATTTGAACCCGTTTTTAAGAACTTAGGTGAGAAACCTGCGAACGGTCCAAATAGTAAAGATTTTTTGTTATCAATATAGCGTGTATCAAGATGCGGAACAGACATTGGTGGAGCACCAACTTTAGCTTTTCCGTATACTTTCGCATGATGTTGTTCAGTAACTTCTTGGTTTTTACATTGTAAGAATAATCCGCTGATTGGGAATCCACCAATGTGTTTTCCTTCAGGAATACCTGATTTTTGTAGTAATTCTAGGCTTCCTCCACCAGCTCCAAGGAAGACAAATTTCGCTGTATGGTATTCCATTTTGCAGCCATTTTTGTCGTGCACTCGTACTTCCCATGAACCATCGCTAGTACGTTTCATGCTTTGAACACTATGATTGTAGTTGATATCAACGTCTTTATTTTTTAGGTGGTCGAATAACATACGTGTTAATGCACCAAAGTTAACGTCTGTACCAGTGTCAATTTTTGTCGCAGCGATAGCTTCATCTGCTGAACGATCCTGCATAATAAGAGGAATCCATTCCTTTAGTTTTTCTGGGTTATCAGAAAATTCCATGCCTTGGAATAAAGGATTTTTTGTCATCGTTTCATGACGTTTTTTTAGAAACTCTACATTGTCTCTCCCTTGTACTAAGCTCATATGAGGTAAAGGCATAATAAAGTCTTGTGGATTATTGATCAGTTTATTGTTCACAAGGTAAGACCAGAACTGTCTTGAAACATGGAACTGTTCATTAACGTTAATCGCTTTACTGATATCGATTGATCCGTCTTTTTTCTCTGAAGTGTAGTTAAGCTCACAAAGTGCCGCATGCCCAGTTCCCGCATTATTTAATTCGTGAGAACTTTCTTCACCAGCTTTATCGAGCTGCTCAAACACTGTAATTTTCCAATCTGGCGCTAATTCTTTGAGCATTGTCCCCAAAGTAGCACTCATGATTCCGGCACCAATTAAGATAACATCTGATTTAATTTGTCTGTTACTCATTTTTACCTTCCTTATATATTAAGATTTGCAGAAAGGATGTAAGTTCTCCTGCTTAGAAGCTATGGAGTAACCAAGGAGTACACCTTTTCTGTATCAATTATTACCTTATTGCAGTGTATCACAATTACCTAAAGATTAAAATATTAACTATCCATATGAGAGTTATGTGCATTTTTCGAGCCTTCCCCTTAATAATTCAAGAGAAAAACCTCCTATTCCCTCACAAAGAAACCCAACCTTTATTTAAGTTTTTTGGAATAATTCGCCCAAAATTGGCTAGCGTTTTCATATAATAATGAGAGTTTTTTAATTATTATATCTATATAATAACATAAAAATATGGAACCAGTCCTGTATTTGCACCAGCTCCACTACATATAAAAATATACCGAATTTTCTCAATATTTTCTAGTGTTATTTTAAAATTATTTCTTCTTTATTCTAACCAGTCAAATCTCATCCTATTCTTCGACAGGACTTTTTATTTTCCAACCATCTATTTGCGAATTTGGATTGGTGAAATATTCTATAAGAAAACCATTAATAATTCTATTTCCTCTCTCTCGCCAATCAACATCATCAGATAAAATAATATGTACATCTATATCAGAACGCCTTGAAGGTCTCCCGTAATAAAGCTCCCACATACAAGTGCCCCTACAACATCATTTAGGTTGTTCCAATCTTTTAAAAACTCTTCAAGAGCCACTTCCCATTCTTCCATAAAATTATTATCACCTTTCTTAAAAATTGCACTTTGGAATACCACAATATATTCAAGATTTATTAAAGAAGACCTTTCGGAAAAATGAATTTTGTATATAAAAAAAACACAGCCTAATTAGCTGCGTTAAATTATAAAATGTTATCTTTTTTATTGATGTTCCCTTTGAATATAAGGAAATATATTCGTCGTTTACAAGGTTATTTGTTCAATTTGATGATTATCTCAAATGTCTCTAAAATAATGCCATAATTCTTATTAGAACACCTATCCTAACCTTTATTTTTTTCTAATAGCTGCTCCATTTTATAATCAGCACGTAGCAATACTTGCTTTATTTGTTGAATCTCTTTTTCTCTTTGAGTCATCTGCTTATACTTATTTTGAAATAATATTTTCAGCTGTTGAAGGTTTTGGATCTCCGCTTCTGTCAATTCATCATTTTCATCAGTATTTTGCGACCATTCAAAAAGCATTTTAATCTCTTGAAGTGAAAAACCACATTGCTTTAGTTTTAGGATAGTACTAATTATTTCAATATGACCCTCGTTATACTCACGATGTTTGTTTTTTATTTCTGGATGTAATATGCCCATTTTTTCATAATAACGGATGGTATCTTTACTAAGATTAGTACATATAGCAAATTCACCGATTTTTATGATAATCACCTACTATTTAACAAATTTATAAACCATTAATAGTAGTATACAATGGAATATGAAGCGAACGAAATGGTGACTATATCTAAGCTGTTTATTTGTTAATAGCCCTTCAGCAATTGCTAATACATGTAACAGAACAAATTCAAGAATTAGTAACATCAGTACCAGAGCTTTGTTTGGTATAAATATCGTTACAAGTATACTGATAGATAAGACCACAAATAAAAATACTCGTATTTGATATCCATTCTCTTTCCATTGATGCAAACCTGCAAACCCTGTTAATAATGCGTATAACCCTATCAATACATAAGTAATAATAGCCATTCACATCACCTCATTCTTTTAATACTTTCACTTTAAAAAATGGAGTTAACTCCATGTCAACAGATTTACGAAGAGAAGCAATTCTTACCTCAACTCCTTTAATTCTTCTGTTCGCAAATTTTGCTTGAGATTAAAAAAGGAATTGGATAAAAATCCAATTCCAACTATGAATAGATGAGTTTTTAGCCAGTCTCTACTTATTTGAAAATATTAGCTAAATAGTTTTGAATAGACTCTGGTAATATTTGAAAGAACAATCCTTCATATTTGATATCGAGTATACCTGCAATGAAAATAATAATAATGATGAATATCAAAAGGGGTTTCTTATTTTTAGAAATCCACTTCAATAGGCTCCCCTCCTCTTAAAAAATAACGTTTATAGTTTGCAAATTAAGTATATATTGATTCATGTAATATATAAACCTACCCTTTTAATAATAAAATCATTCTCTGTCACCCAAATTGGAAATGTTACATAAATTAAAAGATGCTGTACTCAAATACTTATTGTAAGATTGGTTTTCTTTTGACTTCAAATTAGTTCATTTGGATAAACAATAATCATACGGAGCTTTTTCTCACCAATGATCAATTTAGATTTTATAAAGAAAGGAATGGCTATGGTAAATTTTAAATCTTTTCGTGGGATCGTTACACAGATTGATGATTTTTCGGTCGGGCAAAATGGAGAAAGGGAAGGTTGCTATAAACTTATGACGGTAGAAGATAGTACGCGGGGCATCGTCAATTTTGTCGTCTCACCGTCTACTTATTTTGTAAATCAAGAAATTGTGACTCTCGGTGATCAAATTACTGGTTATTATGATGGGGATGCACCTGTTCCTTTGATATATCCTCCTCAATATCGAGCACTCGTTGTTGTAAAGGAAAATAACTATCTAAATGTCAAAGTCGACTTTTTTAATAACCAATTAGTGAGTAGTGATGGCCAATTACAACTAAATCTTTCTGCTTATACACTTATCTTGCTCAAAAATGGGCAACCTTTTTCAAAAAGCCCCGCAAACCGAAACCTAATTGTTATCTATGGGCCTACTACAAGAAGTATTCCTGCACAAACCACACCGTATAAAATAATTGTTTGGTGTTAAAAATAATAGAATATATTTCCCAGGAAAGGTCTCAATTATCAGTGTTAAGCTCTTTACTAACTACATTGAGTAAACCGACGGGCTACATTTGGTGATTGAAAACATTAATCCTTCATCTGCACAACATTTCACATAAAAAATTGACTACCAAGCAAACAAGTGGAATATAATTAAGCGGCTTAAGTCCCCTTGATTATGGGGTTTAAGCCGCTTCAGCCTACTGTTCAGAACCAATGTAATTTATTGATTCTCTATATTGCCTTGCATTTCGTGTAATTGCCGCTTGATCTGCTCTAAGTATGCTTTATTTTGTTGGACTGTATCCAAATGTTCACCATATTGCTTTGCATTCATAAATGCATTTTCTGCATGTTCGATTTGATTGAAAGCATGCTCAATCGCTATCTCCTCCGGGTGTGACTTTGCATGCTTCAACAAACGCTCCGCCTTTTGAACAGAGTTCCCAAATAAAGTGCTCGGATGATCCTGTTTCCAACTCATATCTGAGTGCTTAGCCAATTTTGCCTCTTCCCTTCCTGCAAATTTGATAAATAATCTAGATATAGTATTGGAATATGTGCAGAAAATATGTACGCAGAAGTTAACGAATATCTAAATGGAACAAACAGAAACGCGTATATTATTTTTTAAAAACACAGAAGATAATACTCATGCATTAATAAGTGAAGGGCAAGTTTAAGAAAAAACGAGATCGTCTAAAATGATTGGTCTCCTTTTTATCAGCCTCTTACACATTTTCTTTAGCCATCTTCTTATTGTCAGTATGGATGCTTTTCATTCCTTCAAAAAATGGATACTCTAGACTTAAATATCTTTCTAACTCTCCATTATCATGAGGAAGCTTTTCTAAATAATACTTCGAATCGTTTATTCTCTTTTGAATTTCCTGTTGATTTTGTGTTGTCGAACCGTGTCCAGGTATATGGGTCGTTATATGATGATTCAGCAAAATATTTTCAGCTTTATTGACCGTATTTACATAGTCTTCATAGTTGCTAAAAATAAATGGAAACTCAATATCTGACAAATAATCGCCAGAAAGAAACAGACCATAAGGCTCTATAACTGTAAACAAACCATCATTCGTATGACCAGGTGCTTGATAAAATGTCATGGTTAGGGAATTTAATTCTAATATATGCCCATCCTCTGAAACAACAATGTCTACAGTTAGATATACAGGTGAATAGTTTCTATTCAAATAATATCCTTGGTCAAATTGTTTAATTTTTCTAACGCTGTCTTCTTTGTTAGGATTTTCATCAAATTGTTTAGATGCAATTACCTTAGCTTCTGGGAATGCCCCAGATCCAATAATATGATCAAAATCGCTATGTGTGTAAATAATGAATAGTTGTTTATCACCTTTAATCTTGTTGATATAGCTCTTAATTTCTTCAATCTCAGTAGGTAACCAATTAGGGTCTGTCATAATTACTGCTTCATTAGTTTGAATGATTGCTGAAGTAGTCATATATAATGCACTTTGAAAAACCGTAATATTATTTTTTTGGAATTGAATCACTATAAACCCATCCTTTTCCCCTTATTTCCCTTGCTAATAAGCAAACTTGTCGAACAAAAGCTTTAATTTTTTTTCCTCACTATTCCATAGTTCGAGTTGCGTTTACGAAATCCTTCTTTTAGGAAAATATTCAAAATCTATTTAAACTTCACAAACTCTTAGTTTTATCTATTGATACAAGTATTCATGAAGAAGAGATCTAATATGATACTATTCTCCATGAAGGTTAGAAATCTTTCATTTCAATCAAGGAGAGTCAACATGAACAACAATAAGGACAACACAGAAATCATCTTACTTTCTGACCCATCAGAGTGCTTGATGCATCCGTTTTATAATAAACAAATCGTTTTTACAGGTGCTCTTTCCGCTATGACACGTTCAGAAGCTGCGAAAAGAGTAAGAGCTTGTGGAGGGATAATGCAAGGGACTGTGACACAAGATACAGATTTCGTTATTCTTGGGGACAAACGTCGGAGTATAAGTACGAAACAATTAAAAGCCGAGAAATTGATTAGCCTTGGCCAAGACATTCAAATTATTATTGAGGATGATTTTATTTGGCTCATTTCAATGCAAAAAGAAGAGTTACCTCAAATTTAAACGCCTTTCTTTCACCCACTTCATCTAAAAAGGTATGCAAAACAACTATGTTCACATACCTTTTCACATATTTTATTACCTCAAACTTATAATAATAAATCTATATTGAAAGCTTACAATTCCAAAAGAACTAGAACAGTCAACTAAACAAAGATAAAAATTAGCACGGCTTAGTTTACTACACAATCAAACTCTAATATAGAACATATCTTATGTATCCTAGCAACAGGAGGTGAAAAAATGGCGCAAGTTCTTGATTACCAAGCTACTGAACCTCTAAGTACGTTTAACCCAAACACTGCTTTTCCAATTCCACAGGCTCCATTTAGAGTTCTTTTAGCTTCGATTCAAATAAGCATCCCAGGTACCGCTTCAAGAAATAATCACGTTGAGCTACTTGCAAGTATTGGTGTGGCAGGAGTTACGGGTATTTCCCAACTTGTATTTAGAGTCTTCCGTAACGGGAAAGAAATCTATAATACGCAAGATGGAGTAGAATCAGCTGGTTCAGAACTAAATTACATCTTTACATTCCAAGCTATTGATTCCAATTTAGTAGCTGGCGCTAACTTCTATCAGGTTTTTGTTGAGAATATTACCCCCAACACACAAGCAAACATTGTTGGACCAATCTCTTTTAGTGGCCTAGCTATAAAAAGTTAACGTTAATAACTCTTTCTATGCATATTGACTCATGTTTATGCCCAGTACAGATTCGTGGCATACATGGTCGATTTTTTTAGAGTGTTGATCGATGAAGTAAAATGCATGTTTTATGGCACATTATATAAGGATTAAAAAAATAGGCTGTATAGAGGTTATTAAAAATCAAACTTTCTATACAGCTTATTTTATTCATTTATATTATAACTTCCTTAATCTAAAATTTATTAGATATATAGTTAATTAAACGGTTTCATATTAAATCTTTATTAGTTCTTCTCATCTCCTTTGAGCAAGAATCATTTGGCTATGTTTTAATTATTGAATCCCCATGAACTTCGCCACTTTTCTATTGACAGAAAATTCAAACTCAATATATAATTTTTGGTATTACCACTGTATTTAATTTGTATTACCACAAAACAAAGGGGAAGAGGATTTGAAAGAAAAGGAACGCTCCTCAGATAAAATTGAGAATGAATTAATTAGATCCATATTGGCTGGTGTTTATTCAGTAGGAAGTACTTTACCGCCGGAAAGAGAGCTTGCAAAAGAATTTGGTGTTGGTCGTCCAACTATTCGGGAGGTACTTCAACGTTTAGGAAGGGGTGGATGGATAACAGGGAGAAAAGGAATGCCTGCGATTGTTAATGATTATTGGCGCAATGGGAATCTAACAACACTTGTTAATATTGTTGAAAATCATCATACCATTACAGATGAATTTATCATGTACTTATTAGAATTAAGAAGTTCTTTGACTCCGACTTATATGCGTGATGCTGTTACATTTAATCAACCTAAAGTGGTTGCTCTTCTTGCCAATCTAGAGCAGCTTGAAGATAGTGC
This sequence comes from Lysinibacillus sp. NPDC094177, assembly GCF_050279145.1. Lineage (NCBI taxonomy): Bacteria > Bacillati > Bacillota > Bacilli > Caryophanales > Bacillaceae > Lysinibacillus > Lysinibacillus sp. NPDC094177. The sequence goes on from NZ_JBNNTW010000009.1 coordinate 130,368, forward strand.
AGAAAGCTATGCAGCATTTGATTGGGATTTGCAAAAAAAGTGTGCTGGCCTTGCTGGCAATCCAATCTTTCTACTCATTTTAAATAGCTTCGATTCCATTTATATAGATATGGCGAAAAGATTTTTTTCTGTAAAAGATCATCGCAAGTTGTCCTTCAACTATTACCACGACTTATTGAAAGCTGCATTAAAGGGAGATGCAATGGAAGCGGAAAGGTTGTCTAAGACAACAATGGAGAAAAGCTTGGCTCTCTGGAAAGATAGAAAAAAATAAAGATTGCTGGAGGCGTGATAAATGAAATTGAAATATTTTAAAGAATATTTTTCCTACCCTGATATATTAATCATGAGCTTTCTATTCCTCATTAGCTTTGGATTTATGATTCTACATTTAACCTCTATCAAAATTTTGGGTGCTTTTATTCTAGGAATGATTATGTATTCATTAGCTGAGTATGTTACACACAGGTTTCTTTTTCATCTGAAACCACCTAAGAATGCATTTTTATTAAAAATGCTTAAACGCTTACATTATGACCATCATACAAGTCCGAATGAATTACATTTATTATTTTTACCCTTATGGTATAGTGTGCCAAATATTGCAATTGTAGGAGCTATTTTTTATTTTCTTTCATCTAGCTTTGTATTAACAAACGCATTTATTGCAGGCATCATGTTCTTTTTATTATTTTATGAGTGGAAGCATTATATCGCCCATCGCCCCCTTCAGCCAATATCTCCATGGGGGCGTTGGATGAAAAAAGTTCATTTGTTGCATCATTTCAAAAACGAAAATTACTGGTATGGTGTTACGAACCCAGCCTACGATTTTCTCATGGGTACCTTTAAAAACCAAAAGGATGTTGCCCAAAGTAAAACTGCTAAAAATCTAGAAAAACGTGGCGACTAGAAATAGAATTATAAAAAATTATCCATGTCACTCCTTTAGAAATGTCGAATGAACTTTGTAACTTCAACATTTCTTTGAGAGTGACATGTATTTTTCTCTATTGGGAAGAAAGATTGCATAAAAATGCATTATCTTAGGCTCAATATTTTAAACCTTGCTTATTTATGATACGTTTCTCCATTAAACGTCTAATAAATGCTGTAAAAAATTGATAGGTCTGATAGATTAAGAAAGGTGGGATTGTTCGGGTTAAAATAGCACTCGACTTTTATCGATTGCCAACAGTTTATTTTTACGCTCGAAAGCTTTCTGCATATTTTAATGCAAGCTGTGTTCGGGAAGTTACTTGAAATTTCCGATACAAATTTTGCAGATGCTTCTTTACTGTATTTTCACTGACATATAAATAACTAGCAATTTCTGCATTTTTAAATCCCTTACATAAATACAATAACAATTCTTTTTCACGTTGTGTAATTTGCAATGACTCGCCTGGCTGAACATATTGATGTAATAAATAAACATTTTCAATCATCCGCTTTACATACGAAAGCTTTTGACTATCTTGCTCTGTAAATGGTATTTCCCCTTTTTTTCGCAAAAAGCCAATAACCGCTATTGGTTTTTGCTGATTGTAGAGATACATACCCATTTCATCTATAAAATCATTTAATTGTAAAAAACGCTCCACATAATGCCGCCTTTTCTTCATCGATATTACTTCATTTCGTTGCATTAATTGAATATCGGGTTGGTTTTTCATATTCACTGGGTGTAAAGGATCATAATATTTATATTCATTTAGATAATTTTGTATCATATATGTCCCTACATTGAAACAGACAGGCTGTTCATTTAACTCCCCATCTGCCACTTCCCAAAATACCGTATGCTCATATTGAAAACATTTACTCAATACTTGCAACATATTCAATTTAAAGTCTTCACTTGCTTGTTGCATATTCATATTTGAAATCTGAACCGTTGCTTCTAATAAATACTTCAACTCTTTATGCTCACACAATATTAACCCACCTTTTCCTCTATTTTAAATCCATATATTCTCGTTTAAAACGAATTATCCTTTTTGGTAATATCAATTTTTTTCATCTCCATCTAAAATGAATTTGTAAGTCAAAACTATAATGAGGTGATCAGATGAATTTACAAGAATATGCATCATATGATGGTCTTGGATTAGCGGAGTTAGTAAAGACAAAGCAAGTGACACCACAAGAGCTTACAAAATTAGCGCTACAAGGTATTGAAAAGGTTAACCCTTCGATTAATGCCGTCGTCAGCGTGTTAGAGGAACAGGCTGACAACGCGATTTCAACTTTAAATGATAATCAACCATTTGCAGGAGTTCCATTTTTAATTAAAGAAGTTGTACTCCATGCGGAAGATGTGCCACATAGTATGGGCAGTCGTGTTGCAGAAAATGCGGTAATGTCTGTGGATAGTGAATTAATGAAACGTTTTAAAAATGCTGGTTTTGTGTTAAGCGGTACAACCACAACGCCAGAGTTCGGCTATAATGCCGCAACCGAAGCTGTCATTTATGGTCCAACACGTAATCCATGGAATCTAGACCATAGCCCTGGTGGTTCAAGTGGCGGTGCAGCCGCTTCTGTCGCAAGTGGTATCGTCCCAATCGCGCATGGTAATGATGGAGGCGGATCCATTCGTATTCCTGCATCATGCAGTGGTATCGTTGGCTTAAAGCCTTCACGTGGTCGCGTGCCAATGGGGCCATATAATAGTGAGGCATTAAATGGGCTAGCAATTGAATTTGCGCTGACAAAAACCATTCGTGATACCGCTACATTATTGGACCAAGTAGCTGGGCCAGACTTAGGATGCTACTCGATTATTCAAAGCCCAGAAATACCTTACAGTAAAGCAATTCAGCAAAATGTACGTCCACTGAAAATCGCCTGGACAACAGAAACAAATTCTGGTGCATTCGTTGATCCAGAATGCATCGCGGCCGTACATAAGGCCGTAAAATTATTAGAAGAGTTAGGGCATGAAGTAGTCGAAGCCCGACCAGTTTACGACCAAGCACCATTTTCACGCGCAACGGTAAATATTTGGACAGCGAATATTTATAAAATGATTATGGGAGCAGCAGAATTAACAGGTAAAACACCTTCACGCGATAATATTGAAGCAGCCATTTGGCAATGCTATGAATATGGCAAAAACTTAAAAGCTAGCGCACTTTTAGAAGCCATTAATACGAATGCACTTGTATCACGTCAAGTAGCGACATTCTTTGAAGATTATGATGTGCTTTTAAGCCCAACAATCGGCACATTGCCAGCGAAAATTGGTGAGCTAAATGCGGATAATCCAAATATCTCTGCGATTGAATGGACGGAGCAAATTTTCACATACGCGCCGTTTACCAATTTGTTTAACGCAACAGGTCAACCATCGTTATCATTGCCGCTTGCGATGAGTGCGTCAGGATTACCAATCGGGCTGCAATTTACAGGACGCTTCGCAGATGAGTTAACCCTTCTACAGCTCGGGAAACAATTAGAAGAATCTGCTCCATGGAAAGATCGTAAACCACCCGTACATGTGGGTGCAGAAGTTACGGAAATTGCGACAATATAAAAAAAGTAGGTGCAAGATTTTTTCTTGCACCTACTTTTTGCTAGTTTACTGTTGTAGGACATTCCATTAAAACGTTGCAATAACAACTGAACATAGTCTATATTAAAAAAGCACGTTACCTCAATAAATCACAATTCCATTGTCTAGAACAGATTTATTTTGCACCTGATTCCCTAAAATATATAGCTTCTTCAGATTGGGCAAATTCACTAAAGGCTCTACATTTAAAATAGCGTTATTTTCCAAATGAAGCACCTCAATTTGTTGCCAATTTTCCATAAAATTTAATGATTGTAGTGAACTATCTTGTATAGTGAATGAACGCAGAGCTGAAAGGCCAGCAAAGTATGGCATAATCTTATCAACTTCATGCACCCAGTCACTATTATCTATTCGAAAGGATACGTCATTCAAAGTTAAATGTTCCAGTATGTTGTTGTTAAACGAATTTTGACTATTAACTTGAAACCTACATTCATTACAATTTAACGTTTTTACATGCTGTAAATTGAATATTTCACTCGTCTCTTCATAAAAAGCTGTTTCATTTAAATTTATTGTTTGCAGATTGGGTAAACGATTTAAAGAACGTATGCCTGTAAAATCGCCAGACTCCATCAATGTAAGTTGTTCTAGCTGTGGGTATTTTAGTAATTCTGCTCCATTCAAATACGACTGTGCCCCACTTATATCAACAGTCAAATCCTTTAAAGCAGGTGCCTCTAACTTGGATAGGAATGTATTTTTTAATTCCGCTTTTTTTAAATGGGGTGCTACAATCGATGCTATTTGGCCACTATAACCAGTTATCGATAAATCGGTCAGCGAAGTCAGGCTGTTCACAATATCAAGCAATTCTAATTTATAAAGAGAAGCTAAACGCAGCTTTGTCAATGAAGACTTATTTCTCAGGCGTTCTACATTCGTAATATCCATATTTTCAAGATCAAGCGATTGTAAGTTGGGCATGTTTTGTATAAAATCAAGCGTTTTTAAATTTTTTACCGCTGTAAGTTTCAATTCTTGTAATTGATTCAGTGAATAGAACGAGCTAAAATCTGTCGCTTCACTCATATCTATTGATAATGACTCTAAATCAGTTAATGAAGACACCCACTTCAAATCATTGGCAAATCTTAAAGACAATGATTTTAATGGCAGTTTATTCAGAAGAGGGAAGTCTGTAACCGTCTCGGTGTGATACGAAATTTCAAGTGATTGAAGATTAGGAAACGCTAATAATAAAGCAAGTTCATCATTACTTCGAATTTGGACAGAGAGCTCTACAACATTAGACTTATCGCTAAAATATTCAGCAATTTTACTAAATGATTCATTAAAGCTACCTGTATAACTTTTTAAACCTTCCAGATGTCGGAAGCTTACATTTTCACTTTGTGATATTTCATAATCGCCCATCAAATTCAACACCGTCAGACCAGTAAAGGCTTCAAAATCTTTTTGTTCGATTTTTTGTGTATTTAATAACTTATCCATAACAATATAGTTAGAAATTTCGGCTTTCTTATTTGTAAACGGATCGTCAAGACTGTAATCAAAATGCCATTGATCTTCAGAATAGTATGCCTTCAAATAACGGATACTTGTGATTTCTTCTTTAGTCGGCATTGCTTCACCTTTATCAAAAATATCTTTTAAAAAGAATAAAAGGACTTCGCTTTCAGGCATTTTCCGAACAGGTAATTTCTCATTATTGCCGTATTCTGTTTGATTACCGCTCAAAATAAAATAGCCAAGGAATGCACAAAGGATTACAATCGGTATCATTAAAAGCGCTTTTAAATTCGGTTTTGGACGTGTAGCTTTATTCGCAGGAGTTGTACCATAATAATTATTTATCGTCTGATCAACATAATAGACTTTATTCTCTTTCAACATTATTTCAGTCTCACAAAAAGGACATTTGAATGATTGCCCCTCTTTATATTCAATTTTTCCATTACAATTCGGACAATTTAATTTAATGAATTCCACTGGCAGTCCCCTCCCCAGCACTATTTTCCATTAAGCTTAGTTGTCTGAAAAATAAATGTCAATATTTCTATTAAATACTAATTATCTCCCATCTTTAGACCTACAACAAAAAAGTCGCCCAAGAGGCGACTTTCGTTGTGTTTATTCACTTTTTAAGTTCAAACTTCTCTTTACTATCACTTGTGATATGGTTCACTGTGATAAAATGGATCCCATATGTTTGAGAGATCCTTCTTTTTACTCGTTTCAATCTATAAAATCGATACGATTAGACAAAAAGACCATGGAGTGCTCCTAGTAAGGTAAAAATGATAAAATGGTCACCAATCGCAATTAAAAAATTCCTCTTATTTACAAGTCCAAATAATGTATTTTTCAAATAAACAATTAAAATAAGAATGCCAATAATACCTCCTACAGCAGCACCTTCTAACAAACTATTTGAACTAGTCGCTTGAACGAGAATAGCAATAAGTAACATTCGATCAACATACTTCTTTCACTATACTCAACAGGCTCATCAAAAGAATATAATACATATCTCCCACCATTAAAAGTATAGGTCATTTCATCGTCCAGATTTATCTCTGTATGATTAGAAATGGCTATTTAACTTGCCCATTTTCGTACGCTACTTTAATACAATCGTATTGAATCTTTTTATCTTTGCAAGTTAGGTTTTCAATTATTTCCTCTATGTCCGTATAATTTTCTTCATTAGCTAATTTAAGTGCCAGCTCAATATTTGGCACTTCATCATTCCGACTCAGTTGAGAAGCTAACAGGTTCACAACTGACATGATTATCCCTCATTTATCAAATTTATTTTATGTATATACATTATCACATTTAACCTTTAACGAATCTGTTAACGAAATAAATTCAACCTCTTCATTTTTGCATTAAACCTACGAACATACTTTAGATAATAGGTATCTTCATCTAGGAGATAGTATCGTTTAATATTAGCAATATTATTGCAATATAAATGCCATGAACGTAAACAAATTAACACCTCCTTGTTCTTTTTCTCAGAAAAAACTATGTTACGATTATTTTAAATTAACAACTAAGAACGAACATGGAGGATTAATGAATGCTTAAAAAAATTATTTCAATTGTACCAGTTGCAATGCTCTCGGCAACTTTAGGTGCTAATGTTCAAGCTGCAACGATTACCGTACAAAAAGGGGATACCCTTTGGGATTTATCCCGTGCACATAATACATCTGTAGAAAATATCAAAACGTTGAATCAAATTACTACTAACCTTATTCACCCTGGTGATGTCCTTACCATTGCACAACAATATACCGTTAAGCAAGGTGATACATTATGGGACATAGCCGTTGATCATCAAGTAACCGTTTCGCAAATTAAAGAATGGAACCAATTACATACAGACCTCATTCATCCAGGTTTAAATCTATCCATCATTGATGGTACAAAAACTAGTACGGCTGTAACTGACAAACCAATGAAGCCTGCAGCACATGAATCAAAGGAAACTACAACTTCAGTAACAAATAATGCAACTTCAATGGAGAGTAAACATAAAGAAACTGTTTCAACAACAAATAATACTGCTTCAAAGGAGAGTGCATCTGAAGCAACCGCTCCAGCAACAACTAATACCGTTTCAAAGGATAGTGCACCTGAAGCAACTGCTCCAGCAACAACTAATACCGCTTCAAAGGAAATTATAGTGGAAGCTTCAGCCTATACGGCTTCATGTGAGGGATGTTCCGGTATTACTGCTACTGGAATAAACCTTAAAACAAACCCAAATGCAAAGGTCATCTCAGTTGACCCAACTATCATTCCACTTGGTAGTAAAGTTTATGTAGAAGGCTATGGTGAAGCGATCGCAGGGGATACTGGCGGAGCCATTAAAGGAAATCGAATCGATGTCTTTTTCCCTACTCAACAGGATGCAATCAATTTTGGAGTAAAACAATTAAAGGTAACAATATTAAACTAACATATCTTCTATTCCCATCCTATCCTTAGGATTTTATATATATGAACAAAAAGGTGACTTGAATCCTTATACTAAGCAAAAAAGAACCAGATTAGGTTCTTTTTTGCTTATTTTTTTCAGCTCTTCCAATAGGTTCGTTATTGTCTCACTTACTTCTTCTCAACGTTCCAGGTGGTTCATTTAAAAACCGAACTTACTTATGATACGGTTCACCGCAACGTATCTAAATGAGGTTTTCGATCAAATGTACTCATACATTATTCTGGCCCTACGCATGTCAGCTATTCGCTATTAGACGCTGCTTTACTATCATCTAAAAAGAGAGATAGAACAGAACATTTACGTTTCCTATAGGTAAAAACCATTGAATATTCATTCTATGAAAAAGGTGAATAAATATTTGCTACCTATTCTTTCAATGGTTAACTTTACTGCAGAGTCTAAAAAACTAGAAATATGATATGGCCCAGATGTTATCCTTCTGATTAAATAAAAAACTGATTTTTAACTATCTATAAGCTATGGGATCAATTCTCTTTTAGTTTACGTAGATAATTATATTTTAATCCTTTTTAACTTTTCCAATGAATTGTTACTTTTCCTCTTGATCACCATTCTCACCCTCATTTATTGCACGACCGCCCCCACCAACCGCATGCTGCTGCTTCGTATTAGAACTTCCTATGGCTGAATTAGTTCCTCCCGTACTATCTAAACCGCTTCCGCTTGCTACTTGAGTAGCTGACGACTGTTTTTGACCATTATTTATCTGATTATTGATGATGATAACAATTTCTTCGTCACCATCCCAGTCTTTATGCTGTTCGTGAGGTTCAGTCTGCTCCCCCTCCATACCACTGTTTCTAGCTACCCCTTGTGCTCCCACACTTTGCTGTTGATCGGTATTCGAGGAATCTATTGCAGCATTACTACCAGCTGCACTATTTCTTCCGGCCCCACTTGCAATTTGCGTGGTATTAGGTGCACTAGTGAACTGATTATTTATTACAATTACAACCTTTAACTTATCTGATACAGGAGCATCAGTCCTAATTTCTTCTCCATCTTTTTTTACAATAATCCTTACTTTTTCATTTTTACTTTCCACACCGCTTTGTAATTCCTTGGAATTAGACTCATCATTACTATCTTTATGACCTCGTTGATTTGACATTATACCACCTTCTTTTCAATTTAGAATAATATATCTTATTCGAAGAAGAAAATTAGATATAGTCAAATACATTAATTTTACTACAGTATTATTTGGATAATATCTTTGTGTATAGCATTCTACAAAAATCTTCCCATGGCGAGGTGTATGTCTAATCTCATTATCCAATAAATTGTTCACATATCGCTCCAATAAGTGCGAATCATCAATGTCATTTTGACGGAACTCTTTAGTTTAAATCAATTTTTTTAGAACCTTGCTATCCAGAGGAACTCCTATTCTCTGCTTTACCACTATTCTGTTCTCATAAGGAGTTCATTCTTTTTATACGGCCAAACAACAAAAAAAACACTTATTCCACTATTTGGGAGGTGCTGTACTATTTTTCAAAAAAACCGCACTTACTTATGATACGGTTCACCGTAACAAGGATAAGTGAGGTTTTTATTTGAGTTACATTAGATTCTTATTTATAGACAAGTTTTTCATATTTTTGTCCGTATCTGGTCTGATTTATTAACACCTTGTCTTTATTTTTGTCCTCATTCAGACATAAACAACTCCGATTATCAGAAATTGCAAAGAGTTTACGATTAAACTGTTAGTACAAATCCATCTATTCAATCTACTACACTACTTGCTCTAATAGATTCATTAATAATATCAGTTATTGCTAAATATAAATTTTCTGGTTGTTCTGCAATTCGATGACAAAGGTATAAATACCACTCACTCCCATACGTTAAATAGACTCTACAACGATATTCCTTCGTTCTTAACTCATTGAGTAACTCTGGACGTACACCATAAAGCATCTCTACTTCAACATTCGATTTATCAAGGTATTGACGTCGCTCTATCTCTTGAATAAGCATTTCATCATGCGTAGCGATTGATATCGGATGATTCGCATTCACTAACTGTTCAACATACTCAAGATAACGGCTATTCAGTTCTTCTGATCTGATCATGGCTATATCAACAGGCTCTTGAAAAGCCCCTTTTACAAGTCTTATTTTTCCTGGATATTGAATAAGTTCTTGTAAATCTACCTCTGTACGATAAAGATGAGCTTGTATAGTTATTCCAACATTTGTATAGTTTGTTGCTATTTTTTTATAAAGAGTGAGAATATCACTTGTCTTAGAGGATTCTTCCATACTTATCATCAAAGTTATTCCATACCGCTGAGCTTTTTGTGCAAGCTCTTCAAGGTACTTATATGCAATCTCAGCGTTAATAGAAAGGCCTATATGAGATAAATCAAATGATACAGTTTGCTTCAAAGACAATTTCCCCATTTCCTCAATTACTTGTAAAAGCTCATCCTTTGCCCTTTCACATTCCCATAAATCGGTTGTATTTTCCCCAATATATTCTATGGAGATATTATAATTATCATCGAGATATTCACGTGCAACCGTGATGACATCCTCTCTCTTTTCTCCTGTTACATATCTTTTTGCTGCTTTCCATAATAACGGATAGAGCTCCGTTGATTGTTGCACAGCATATTTCAAGCGCTCATCTCGTGCTGCGCTTTTTAAGGCTTGAATCACTAATTCTTCTGCTTTTTTCATATTTATTCCTCCTCTTGGATATTGATAAATACTTTATCATGATATAATTGGTTACTGTAGAACCACTTTAAGGAGATTTTAAAGGTACCACTTTCAAATAGGAGGAATGAAAAATGTTATGGATACCTATTGATCGAGCATTAGATATTCCTTTAAATCGTCAAATCTATCAACAAATACGGGAAAAAATTTTACGTGGACACCTCCATGCAGGTGAAAAACTAGCATCAACACGCGAGCTTTCAGTAGAATTAAAAGTATCAAGGAATGTCATTTTAGAAGCTTACGATCAGTTACTGGCCGAAGGGTTTTTAATTGCACGAAGAGGAGCTGGTACATTTGTTGCAGAGGGTGCGTTATTAACACAACAGACAAAGCCTTTTATTACAAATAAAGTAGGAGATTTAATAGCAGGGAAAGAAGTTATAAATTTTCGCTCGGGTATCCCTGCACTCAACTTGTTTCCTCGTAAAACATGGGCAAAGATAAGTCATCAACTTTGGCACGATAGTGAATCCTCCACTTTGGGATATGGAGTTCCAGAGGGGCGCATAGAATTAAGGCAAACTCTTGCATATTACTTATTAAAAACAAGGGGCGTTGAATGTCATCCAGAGCAAATTATCATTACATCTGGTGCTACACAAGCAATGATGCTTGTATCGAGATTGCTGTTATCACCTAATGATATAGCTATTATGGAAGATCCTATTACGAATGATATTCAAACCATCTTTAAGAATTCTGGTGCCACAATCTATCCAATACCAGTAGATGAATTGGGAATGAAAACAACCCTATTACCAGACAATATGGACCCTAAACTAGTTTTTCTAACACCCTCTCACCAATTTCCATTAGGAAGTACATTAACAATTCAACGTAGAATTCAATTAATTGAGTATGCTAGAAAGAATCATTGCTTTTTAATTGAGGATGATTATGACAGTGAGTTTCGCTACGAAGGCCCACCTGTTAGCTCTTTGCAGGGCCTTGATCCAGAGCTTGTTCTCTACATCGGCTCTTTTAGTAAAATTCTCTCTCCGGCACTACGAATAGGATACATTGTCCTTCCAACACAGCTTATCGAAAAATGTCGCCAATTGAAATGGTTTACAGACTTACACACACCTTCCTTGGACCAACTTACCCTTTCTCGTTTTATCCAGGAGGGCTACATGGAAAGACATATCACAAAAATGAAAAAGTTTTATAAAAGTCAACGTGATTTTCTTATTCAATGTTTACAATTAACTTTTTCACATAAAGTAAAGATATTCGGCTACTCTACAGGTATGCATTTAATTGCAGAGTTTGAGAAGATAGAATTTACGCAAAACTTATTACTGAAAATTGAACAATTTGGTGTAAAGGTTTACCCTGTAGAGGATCATACAATCAAGAAGGGAATTTATAATAACAAATTAATTATTGGCTACGGTCATTTACAAAAAAATGAAATTGAACTAGGCGTCACTAGACTATTTCAAGCAATCAATAATTAGGAGAATATCTATGTTAGCTTCTATTGAAAAACCATCCAATCGCCATATCGTATCCACTGCCCCTTTCAGTAGATTCCTTAGATGATTCTCCCATGCCGCTGTAAATTATATTCATTTCAAAATAAAAAAGCTTAAGCTGAAATATCAGCTTAAGCAAAAACCGACTTTACTTATGGTACGGTTCACCCTTCATAATCCTAAAGCTTCTATAAATCTGCTCTACTAAAACAAGCTTCATTAGCTGATGCGGTAATGTCATCTTTCCAAAGGATTGTAGCTCATCAGCTCGTTTCAACACATCATCGTGTAAACCAAGGGAGCCGCCAATGACGAACGCGATTTTACTTTTGCCGTAGGTCATGAGGGATTCAAGGTCTGCCGCCATTTGTTCAGAGGTTTTCATTTTGCCGTTAATGGCTAAGGCGATAACGTATGTATCTGGGCCGATTTTAGATAGAATACGTTCACCTTCTTTTTTCTTTACGATTTCCATTTCTGCTTCGCTTAGCTGCTCGGGTGCTTTTTCATCTGGTACTTCAATTAAATCCATTTTTGCATAGCCACCGAGACGTTTTACGTATTCATCTATTCCCATTTTTAAGTACTTTTCTTTTAGTTTTCCGACTGATACAATCGTTATATTCACACGTTATCCACCTTTACAATTCATTTACAAACAAATTATCCACAAAAGTTATCAACATATCCACAAGTGATTCCTATATCTTGTGTAAAGTTATTTACTTGATACAAGATATTCTGCAGGTAGTTCACAGTAGCTACATTTTGTGGATAACTTTTTATTCTCTTCGATTTTATCCATAATTGGGAACTCTTTTTGCTCTGCCACAAACATGTCTAAAGCGTGTTCTATATGGTTTTCACAGCTGTATTTTTCCATTTTTACACCTCTTCTTATTTTCCGAAATTTCCACAAACTTATTCACAATTCAGTCTATGTTATCCACAATCTATTGTAACAAAGGACAGGCGAGTATGGAAGAATAGGCTTTCTACCGCCTCTCGCCGTGTAAATGTTATTATTCAAAATTTTCTAGTTATCCACAATATTTTCTAAATCATTCTTGTTAGTTCAGTCGACTTTTCTTTCAAACATATTTCTGTCCACAAAAAATGGTCAAGGAAGTCTTTGTGAATGTTGTGGCTAGGGTATACTTTGCTACAGACTACTTGCTTACCGCAGAAGCTTTGCACTGCGGCTAAAGGGTAGAACTTTTATAAATTTTATGCATTTCAAAAGTGAACGTTTTCGCTACTCATCATGATCAACATAAATGCCGCCGCTTCGTTAGCACTGCACTTTCATACAAATCAAGTATTGTTATCGAAGCTTCGTCATATCACTACAAATTAGTGACATGCAAGAAGGTACATGCTAAGTGAAATAGTTGAGTAGAGACTGTGCGATTCCTTAGGGATCAGATCACAGCGTCAAGATGAGACCCTGCATGTATTCTGTGAGAAAGCGAAGCAGCAGCGATAAAAGCGCCCAACTGGAACGGAAATCAACCACTCGCTGTGCCGAAGAACCATACTTTTTTCAAAAACAAAAAAACAGTGAGGACCTATAATCCCCACTGATTTTTAATTTATAATGAATCGCTATTTGTTAATGTTAGTGTTAGATCCACTATTTTACCTTGGCGATATACTTTCATCGTTAATTTATCACCAATTTTTTTGTCGTTATATAAATGTTTACGTAAATCGATTGCTGTTTCGATTTTTTTGCCATCCATTTCAACAATAACATCGTATTGTTTAACGCCCGCTTTTGAAGCTGGAGAGTTAGCCACTACATCTGTAATAACAACACCTGTTGTTAAGTCTTTTGGTAATTTTAACGTTTGCTGTTGGTAGAATGATGGAACATCCGTTAAATCTACTAATTGAATACCCATTGTTGGACGTTTCATTTCACCATTTTTCTCTAATTCCTCGATAATTGGAATTGCTGAGTTAATCGGAATTGAGAAGCCTAGCCCCTCAACAGAGGATTCCGCAATTTTCATAGAGTTAATACCAACTAGCTCACCAGCAAGGTTAACAAGTGCACCACCACTATTACCTGGGTTGATGGCTGCGTCTGTTTGTAACACTTCTTGTTGCCAATCTATTGTGCCATCATTGTTGATGTCAACTGGTACAGAACGATCCTTACCAGAAACAACGCCTGTAGTAACAGAGCCATAGAATTCTAAACCAAGTGGGTTACCGATCGCGATTACTGTTTCGCCTTGTTTTAATACATCTGAGTTACCAAATGTCGCTACTGTCTTAACATCTTTAGAGCTGATTGAAATGACAGCTAAGTCTGTCCAAACATCGTGACCAACTAATTGTGCTACTTCTTTCGTACCATCTGGCATTGTTACTTCTAACTGTTTTGCACCTTCAATAACATGGTTATTTGTCACGATAAAGGCTTTATTACCTTGAACTTTGTAAATAACACCTGAGCCGCTTCCAGCAGGCTTGTCTGATGTGGATTGTGGACTCCAGAATCCGCCGCTTGTCACTTCTTGAATATTCGTTATCCCTACAACAGCACCAGAAGCCTTATCTACTGCTTTCGTAACATCCGTTGTCACTTCTGTCGCAACTTGATTAATGGTTGTTTTACCTGTGTTACTTGTCGTTGTACCTGGCATTTGATTGACAAGTCCAGGCATCATGAGCCAAACGAGTAAAGCGCCTATGATGACACCGATAAGACCAGTGAAAAAATAACCACCCTTACCTCCGCCACCGCCTTTCTTTTTATGACGCTTATCTTGCATTTCTCTCTCCTCTCGTTCGAGTCGCTCCTGAAGAGGTGACTTCTGTATTTCATCATTTTTTAGTAAATCATTGTTTTTATCATCATCTTGAAAATAGCTCATTCTCCTCATCCTTTCCCTTATTAGTATTGGTTAGTTGTTACCCTAATATTACGATTCAAACATTAAAATTAGATGAAAAATAAATAAAATGGACATAAAAATGGCTGTTCAACACATTTTCTATAAAATGTGATTGAACAGCCTCATTTTTTTATTGTATAAAGTCGATATTATTAACGCACGTTATTTGTAACTGACGCTTTACTTTCGCTACAAATAACATCTGCTGAAAGAAGTTAAACTGTTACTAATTTCGTCGGCTCTTCTGCATCTGTATCAAATAAATTTAAATACTCTCCGACAATAATGCCGCAAGATTGCAAAGTTTGTGTGACACTCATGCGCGCAAGCTCTTTCATGTTATTATCCATACTTAAATGTGATAAATAAATATTCGTTGGTTTTTCAAATACTACCTCACTCATTGCTATTGCTGCATCCTCATTTGAAACGTGCCCTACATCACTTAAAATACGACGTTTTATAGACCATGGGTAGCGCCCCATTTGCAGCATATTCACATCGTGGTTACTTTCAAATACAAAGGAATCAGCACCTCGAATGATACCCTTCATACGGTCGCTGACATAGCCTGTATCCGTAATAACAACAAGCTTGCGCCCATTTTCATGGAAGCTATAGAACATTGGATCTGCTGCATCATGTGATACGGCAAAGGATTCAACAGCTAATGAACCAAAATGCTTTACAGTATCCATTTCAAATTCAAAACGTTGCTCTAAAGGTATTTCACCGACTAGCCCGTCCATCGCCTGCCACGTTTTGGCGTTGGCATAAATAGGTACATTATATTTTCGTGCTAATACACCTATTCCTTTAATATGATCACTATGCTCATGTGTAACAAAAATGCCACTTAGCTGTTTCATATTGCGGTCGATTTTTGTAAATAGTTGCTCCATCTTTTTGCCACTGAGACCAGCATCGACAATAAATGCATGATCATCATTCTCTACATAAATCGAATTCCCTGTACTACCACTTGCTAAAACACTAAATTGCATCATTCAACTCCCCAGTCTTCCTCTTCGCCTTTTTTCTTGTCTCCTTGGATTTCAACAATTTTTCCATCAATAGCATCAACGAAGTACTCTTCTATTTCGCCATCCGATAGTTTCACTTGTACTTCCCAAGTTGGTATTAACACTTGCGTTTGCGTTAAATTACTATATGTCGAGTAACCTAACTTCACTTGCGTAATACGAGATTCTGACTTTAATAGCCCTTTATTATAAAGAGTCTGGAAAATTTGAAGTGGTGGAATAACAGTTTCCTGTTGCTCCATCTCTTCGATATTGTCAATCATTGATTGCTCATACGTTACCACTTCATTATCTGTATTCCACCGTACTTTTAATAAGGCACTCTCATTGTAATAGAACATTCGATTATTTTTTTTCTGGAAGAAAATTGCGACTCGTTCCTCACGATCTACCTTCCATAATGCATAAGAATCTCCATCTTTAACGTTTGTATGGACAAATTCGGTAAAGCTTGAATCATCAATATTTCGTAATTTCACAGGATTGATAAAAGTAGCACGTACATGTGCATGTGTCTCATCTGTGAAACTTATTCGCTGATTGTCATCAGTAAAATCATCAGCATTTTTAAAAATGTGCACTTTGCCTGTAATGTAAGTAGCAGATTCATTACTATTTGGCAGCGCTCCATACGTAATATTATCATCTTTTAAACGGGCTTCTATTGTTTTTTCACCTAGTATTTCCACGCTCTGCGCTTCATTATAGCGATTTAAATACATCGAATACAAGAAGATATCTAAAATTAAAAAAACGAATATAAAAATAGACTTTGTTCTATTCCAATCCATTTTTGACACCTCCTAATAATTCAGGTGTCAGTTTCGTTGATATACCGTTACGAATAACAAACCAGCATGGCTCTAATGTCACTATTGTACTTTGATTATGAGTTAAATTGAAACCTACAACAACGTCATCTATATCTGATAAATCAATGTTATTAAGCTTTTGAATCTTTTCAATGATTTCCGACCCTGACGGAAGTTCTTTCCTCTCTTTTTCGGATGGAATGTCTTTCTCAAAAGAAAAGTAAGGACGTTTGTAGCGGAAAATACGATTATCTCCCCAAACAGTTGTAATTCGGTTTATTGCCTGATCACTATAAACCGGTAATCCATGTAAATATAGCTGATAATCTAATTGGTTATTACTTGTACTTGTTGATACATATCGATAATCCGATGTAAAACCTCCGTGTTCATTGATAAATTCAAAACTATCCGTCAAGAGCTTGGATGGCTCTATTCTTACACTACTTTCTGCAGCTGGATATACATAGGTCAATGATTTCAATTTCGAATCAATCATCATCCGTGACATTCCATCTTGATATTTTTCAGTTGTTGCACTTTCATCAGTGCGCAAGACATTGTTTAGATTTGTAAATAACACATTTTTAAATAATTCAGGTTTTTCTTCGATAAAATACGTATATTTTGCTGATTCAATTTTATCGTTAGCAATATATAGTGAGGTAAAGCCATCTCGCTCCACTTCTTTAAAAGTGCCGTAAGTTTTCGCTGGCTCAATAATATTTCGTACAAATTGATTAGCATTTTCTAGACTTACATGTGAACGCATCAATAATTCATTATTGCTACTAATGAAAAACACCTGTAAATCTTTGTTATTATAATTACTCCAATCTATAATCATACGATTAAAGGTTGTTTCAGGTAGCTCCTTATCGGAAAACTGAAAAATTGAGTTAAAGGCAGAATAAGGAATCTCACCGGTAAAAAAGACAGTCATACAATTATTAGTACGAATCATCTCGTTTACAGAGTCGGCCGTAATGTTATTGTTAACGGGCATTAAATCTAGGATATTCCATCCCTGAAGTGCTTCCATAATATCTTCCATTACGCCATTAGAAACTGTACCCGTAAATTCCTTATCAAAACGGTAAATAGCTTTATATGGACGAATTACATCCTCCATTTTTTTTTGAGGTCCAACTAGGATTTCTTTTCCTTCAGTCTGTTCAATAAATTTATAATCTGGTGTGTATGTCCAAATTATAAAGGTTAAAACCACACTTAGCATAACGAGTAAGAATAAAACAACTGATTTAACTGGTTCTATATATTTCATTCCCACTCACCTGCCTCGTCAAAATCATCTAAATTAAGTGGTAATGTGAAGAAAACTGTTGTTCCATGTCCTTCCTCACTTTCAGCCCATATTTTACCGCCATGAGCTTCAATCATTTCCCTGGCAATAGCTAGCCCTAGACCTGTGCCTCCCATAGAACGAGCTCGAGCTCGATCTACTCGATAGAAACGATCAAAAATACGTCCTACATTTTCCTTTGGAATTCCCATTCCATCATCAGAAATCATAACTTTCAGCATATCTCCTTGTGCTGTAAAGCCAAAGCGAATATTACCTCCATCTGGTGAATACTTAATAGCATTGGAAATGATATTATCAATAACCTGTGTCACCTTATCCGTATCAATCTCTACATAATAGGATGCCTCCGGGAATAAACGTTCAAACATCACTTTGTCTGACTTAGACATTTCAAAGCGATCGATAATACGGTTAAAGAATGAATTGAATAGAACAATGTCTTTATTCAACTCATAATCTGAACTATCCATTCGTGATAACTGCAATAAGTCATTCACTAAGCGAATCATACGCTCTGTCTCTGTTTGTGTGACATTCAAAAATGTTGGAGCAATATTTTCATCTTTCCATGCACCATCTGCTAACGCTTCTAGATAACTACGCATCGTCGTTAATGGTGTCCGTAATTCATGTGACACATTTGATACAAACTCCCTGCGATCCATCTCTATTTTTTCCTGCTCCGTAATATCGTGCAGTACGGTAATTAGACCATTAATAAAGCCCGTTTCTTTTTGAATAACAGAGAAATTCGCACGTAAAATATACGGTGCGTCAGCTGTACTGAAATTTAAATTCACCGCATCATTCATGTGAATTAAATCCTCAAAACTATACTCTTGGTCAATACCTAAGACAGATGCAATCGGACGACCTAATGTAATATCTCTTGAAATATGCAGCAGCTCTAGTGCGGGATCATTAATAAGAATGATGCGCCCTTTTCGATCTGTCGCAACAACACCATCCGTCATATTACTAAGGACCGAATCGAGCTTTCGTCGTTCTGCCTCTGTAGTAGATTGCGCCTCCTGCAAGCGATTGGTTAAATGATTAAAGGTAATAGCTAGCTGCCCTATCTCATCTGTACCATAAACCCGCACTTTTCGGGAATAGTTACCCTTTGCCATCGCTTGTGCCTGCTTACGCATATCTGCAATTGGCTGTGTAATTGTTCGTGCCACTAAGATTCCTAAAAAGATTGTAATCACCAAGGACACTGCTGTACCACCAAGGAAAATACGGTTAATGTCATTCACTTGTTCAAAAACAGATTCAATATTAGCTTCAATGTAGAGTACCCCAATAATTTCATCATCAGGACCTACGCCATCTCGAATTGGCGAAGCTAACACCCACACTCGATTCCTTGTTTTATTATCAAGTTTGATGTTTTCAAATAATGTTTCTGCAGAAATTGCACGACGTACGAGGTCATTGTTCGAGCGCTGTCCAATCAAATTTTGATTGTCTATCTCAGATGTGGCTCGAATACGCTGTCTATTATCGATGACACGGATTTCTAAAATATCTCCATTAGAAACTTCTTTCAACCCCGTGGAAAACTCCATTACAATTTTTTTTAAGCTCTCTTCAAGAGTTGGCATACTTTCATCGCGTTCTTTTAACATTTCTTCACGAATGCTATATTGCATCAAATCAACTCGTTGAAAAATGGATTCTCGGAAATTGGTTTTTAAATTTTGTTCTAATTCACGTGCAAAATAGATACCTATTATTTGCAAAGCAAGCAGGATTAATAAAATATAAATTAGTACTAACTTGACATGAATTGATTTAAAGAAGCTTACTTTCTGCATTCCTTTTTACTCCTGTTCAGGATTTCGTAAATAATAACCTACACCACGGCGTGTTACAATCCAAGCTGGATGACTAGGATTGTCTTCTATTTTTTCCCGTAAACGACGAATAGTTACATCTACTGTTCGTACATCGCCGAAATAGTCATAGCCCCACACAGTTTGTAGTAAATGTTCACGCGTCATGACTTGACCGATATGCTTACCTAAGTAATGTAATAGTTCAAACTCCCTATGCGTTAGTTCAATTGCTTCGTCACGCTTCAATACTAAGTAAGCATCTGGCTGAATAACAAGAGAGCCTACTACAATTTCATTGGATTCTTCTTCAGCATCTTCGGCGGTAGGGGCTACTACCTGTAAGCGACGCATATTTGCTTTTACACGCGCAATAAGCTCACGTGTACTAAATGGCTTTGTTACATAATCATCTGCGCCCATTTCTAGTCCTAATACTTTATCAATCTCAGAGCCTTTTGCAGTTAGCATAATGATAGGGAAATCATATTTTTTTCGCACTTCTCTACAAACTTCCATTCCATCACGCTTAGGTAACATTATATCTAAAAGCATTAAATCTGGTTGCTCTTCCTCAACCTTTACTAGTGCTTCATCTCCATCATAGGCACAAATAACTTTGTAGCCTTCTTTTATTAAATTAAACTGTAAAATATCTGCGATTGGTTTTTCATCATCAACAACTAAAATTGTTTTGTCCATATTCTCTTCTCCCTTTCGTTATTTATCTATTATTAAACGTTGTGTATTTTTAAAGTTACTACTCTTAACTCTACCATGCTTTTAGCTTCTATGCATTATTCTAAATCATAAGACATTATACGATATTGTATCGAACTATATTTCGACAAATATTTCTCGGGAAATAAAATAAATTTATATACGAAGTATACAAAAAGACAGCCCTATTTTGGACTGTCTTCTATTCGAATTGATTAACGCCCTACATATGATAATGGATTTTCTAAAGAGCCATTTTTCTCAACTTCAAAGTGTAGATGTGTACCTGTTGAATTTCCAGTAGAGCCCATAATACCTATAACAGAACCTTTTTCTACCACTTGTCCTACTTCCACTTTAATTGAAGATAGGTGTCCGTAAAGCGTTGTATAGCCATTATTATGATTAATCACGATACGATTACCGTAGCTACCAGAGACACCAGCTGCGACAACAACACCATTATCTGAAGCTAAAATATTATAATTACTAGGACGGGCAATATCAATACCACGATGGAATTCGCCCCAACGTTGACCCATCCCACTTGAAATATGGCCACCTACTGTTGGCCAAGTAAATTCACCTGTACCCCGTGAAGAAATCACTTTCGTACCAACTACTTCAATTTCCTCTACGGGTTGTTGTATGATTTCTTCTTTTAACGCTACTTTGGATATACGAGTGCCATTTTCAGACGTTAATAAATAAGATGTTTCTTTTTTTCCATTAACGCCTTGTTGTTTTATCACTTTTTCACCTTTATACATTGTCGGATCTTCTTCAATTATTTTCTTAAACGGAATTTTATCAGTAACTTTCTTCTCCTGCTTTACTTCAAGCGTTACAAATGGTTTAGCGACTGTAACGTTTAATGCTTGTCCGATCTGTAAAACTGTATCAACAGTGATACTAGGATTTAACGCTAATAGCTCAGCTGTAGTTAATCCATGTTTTTGGGCAACCGAGCCTAAAACATCACCTGATTGGATTTTATAAGTTTCTCGCTCAAGAGAGCCTGTCATTACATATTTCACAGCTTCCTCAGGCGTTACAATAGTATTTGGTGCTACTTTTTGTGTCACACCAGATACATCCTGTTTAAAAGAAACATCTAAAAGTCGCTCTTCACCAGTCTGTAAAGGTGGAATACTCGTAGATTGCTGGTTAACATATAAACTATTTAGCTCTTGCTGTGAAACATATTGTAGCTTTAGCATACGAATAGTATCTTCATAGGCTTTTGCATCTTTCAAAGAAACTATAGGCTTATTATCTACAAATAATGTGAAAGCTGGAGATTGAATCACTAAAGATTGCTCAAATTTCTTCAAAATTTCCACGTCTTTAGTTTGATTACTAAATACTTTTTCTGGGATTATTTTAACAGAAGAACTAGCATCGATAGATAGCTCTTTGTATTGTTGACTTGCTTCTTTTTCCTTTGAAGAAATGATTTCTTCGATAGCTTTCTCATTAGAGACTGCACCTATATATTTATTTCCCACATAAACGTGATAAATTTTATTTAAATCTTCTTTATGATTTTCTTTTGCAAAACCTACATTTAACGTTAAACTTGTCATTAAAACTGTAATAATTGATACCTTTTTAATTGAAGAAAAATTGTCATTGAATCTATTGTTTTTCTTTTTTCGAAACCAAGACGAACTCATCAATAAAGCTCCTTCCAACTTTAACCTATTGTAGGATTAATTACCCACAAAGATTTTTTGCACCACTATAATGTACCATAAAGAAAATATGGTTTGACTTTTTTCATCTTTTTGTAATGTAAATGTATTATTTCTCTACTAATTGTTACATAATTCCTATTTTTGTAGCGTTTAAATAAACCCGTGTATTCTATTCATTTATTTTTACTATGATTTTAGACTTATTACTTTTTACTTTTGTAATATTCAGATAAAATAGAAGTAGGATAGACTAGTTGATTGGAGCGATTAATTTGAATGATTCACAAACCTCTGGAATAACCCCTAAAGAAAGAAAGCCTCACCGTAAGAATACAGTTCGTAAACTTATAATTAGGACCATTATGGTAGCTTTAGGTGCAGTCATTATGGCACTAGGGCTGGAGCTATTTTTAGTACCAAATCACATTATGGATGGTGGAATCGTAGGTGTTTCCATTATCACTTCTCATTTATTAAATTTACCTCTTGGTATTTTCATCTTCATTTTAAACTTACCTTTTATCTTTTTAGGCTATAAACAAATTGGTAAAACTTTTGCACTTTCCACAGGACTCGGAATTACAGTACTCTCATTAACAACACTTTTCTTACATAACATTCACCCGTTTACTCAAGATACGCTATTGGCCACAGTTTTTGGAGGCATGATTTTAGGTATTGGTGTAGGCATCGTCATTCGCTATGGTGGTTCGTTAGATGGGACAGAAATTTTAGCTATTTTATTTAACAGAAAAACACCGTTCTCTGTTGGTGAAATTATTATGTTCTTCAATTTAATTATCTTTACGGTAGCAGGATTCGTATTCACATGGGAACAAGCAATGTACTCTATCCTGGCATACTATATTGCTTATAAAATGATTGACATCGTTATTCAAGGAATGGAGGAATCAAAATCTGTTTATATCATCAGTGACGAAATTGATGAAATCGGACAGACCATTATGGACCGACTTGGTCGAGGTGTAACATTCCTTCATGGTGAGGGGGCTTATACTGGTAATGATAAAAAAGTTATTTTTACTGTCATTACTCGATTAGAGGAATCGAAGCTTAAATCAATCGTCGCTGAAATTGATGATCATGCATTCCTAGCAATTGGTAATATTGCAGAGGTTAAAGGCGGTCGCTTCAAGAAGAGAGATATTCACTAATGACAAAAGGGTCGTACCGTATATGGCACGACCTTTTAATGTTGTAACATCTATCAAATAAAGTATGGCTCTTCGGCAAAACGAGTGGTTGATCTCCGTTCTGACTGAGCGCTTTTATCGCTGCCGCTTCGCTTTCGCGCTTCCTGGGGCGTCCGATAAGCCGCTTCACTTAGCATTGTATCTTCTAGCATAGTTTCACTCTAATTTATAGTGATAATATAGGAAAACATAGCGTTCATAAAAGATGTTCTTTGCAAAGCGTAGCTACACAAATATAAAAATCGCTACAACTTATAGACAATATTCCCCTGAACATTTTGTTTTCAATACTATAAAAAAGGACGTACCGTTTATGGCACGTCCTTTTTAATTACAATTATTATGCTTCCCAAACGTCCACTAAAACGTTCGTTTGTTCACGTGCAGGACCAACAGAGAAAGTAGCGATTTCAATACCAGTTAATTCACTTACGCGTTCTACATAGCGTCGTGCATTCTCAGGTAGCTCTTCTAATGTTTTGCAGCCTGTAACATCTTCTGACCAGCCTGGAAGCTCTTCATAAATTGGTTCACATTGTTCAATAATATGAAGATTTGCTGGATACTCAGTAATAGTTTGATCTTTATATTTATACGCTGTACAAATTTTAACTGTTTCTAAACCAGATAAAACATCAATTGAGTTAAGCGCAAGATGCGTAATACCACTTACTCGGCGTGAGTGGCGCACAACTACCGTATCAAACCAACCTACACGACGTGGGCGGCCAGTTGTTGTACCGTATTCACGACCAACTTCACGAATTTGTTGACCTACTTCATCAAATAATTCAGTTGGGAACGGTCCATCGCCAACACGAGAAGTATAGGCTTTAGATACACCAATAACATTTGAAACTCGTGAAGGACCAATACCAGCACCAATCGCTACACCGCCGGCAACAGGATTTGATGATGTTACAAATGGATACGTACCTTGATCGACATCAAGTAAAATACCTTGTGCTCCTTCAAATAACACTTTTCCGCCTTCATCTAATACATCATTTAAGATTTTCGACGTGTCTGTTACATATTTTGCGATTTCTTGTCCATAGCTGTAATATTCCTCGAAAATTTCTTCGAATGTTACGCCTTCAACTTCGTAAAATTTCTCAAATAATTTATTCTTAATTACTAAATTTTGACGTAGTTTTTCTTCAAATACATCCTTGTCTAGTAAATCAGCCATACGGATACCGATACGTGCTACTTTATCCTGATAACATGGTCCAATCCCTTTACAAGTTGTACCAATTTTATTATCGCCTCGGCTTTCCTCATCAGCGATATCTTGCTTTATATGATATGGCAAAATAACATGCGCACGATTAGAAATTCGTAAATTATCTGTATCAACTCCACGCTCTTGTAAGCCTCTAAGCTCAGTAACTAATGACTTTGGATTAACAACCAAACCATTTCCTATTACTGAAGTTTTTTCTTTATAGAAAATACCTGATGGAATTAAATGTAACTTATAAGTTTCACCATCAAATTTAATAGTATGTCCTGCATTATCACCGCCTGCAAAACGAGCGATTGCATCGGCTTTTTGTGAAAGGAAATCCGTAATTTTACCTTTTCCTTCGTCTCCCCACTGTGTTCCTACAACTACAACTGATGTCATAGTCAGCACCTCCGTTAGATACGATTTGTATCTCAATTTTTAAGCCGTTAATTATTGTAACAATGATAGAAACGCCTAGTCAACAAAAATACTTAAAAACACGAACATAAAATCAAAAAATATGATTCAACGTTCGTGTTTAATAACAGAATGATATGAATATTATCTAACATTCAGATTAATTCTGTCTCGGCATAATCGCAAACATTAAATTCCTCTTTTTCAATCAGTGTTTGGCCAAACATGAAAAGAACTATATTTGCATTTATCTCATTACCATAACGAAAATCAACTTATATACATGACAGACGTTTTAACAAATGTCATCTCCAACTATTGGTGATGAGCCAAATAAATATTTAATCACGTGGCGGTGGTGGCGGCATTTGCGACCAATCCACATTAATGAATTTATTGAATTCTTTTTTAAACGCAAGTGTAACTGTACCCGTTGGACCGTTACGCTGTTTAGCAATAATAATTTCAATCATATTTTTACTCTCAGATTCTTTATCGTAATAATCATCACGATATAAGAAGGCAACAATATCAGCATCTTGCTCAATACTTCCCGATTCACGTAAGTCACTCATCATTGGTCGTTTATCTTGACGTTGCTCAACGCCACGAGATAGCTGTGATAATGCAATAACTGGAACCTTTAACTCACGTGCTAAGCCTTTTAATGAACGTGAAATCTCAGATACCTCTTGCTGACGGTTCTCCCCTGGCTTACCACTACCTTGAATGAGCTGTAAATAATCAATCAAAATCATCCCGAGGCCATTCTCCTGTGCTAAACGTCGACATTTTGCTCGAATTTCATTGATACGTACACCTGGTGTATCATCAATAAAAATTCCGGAATTCGATAAACTCCCCATTGCCATAGTTAGTTTACCCCAATCTTCCGTTGTTAAAGCACCTGTACGTAAAACTTGTGCATCTATATTTCCCTCTGCACAAAGCATACGCATAACTAGTTGCTCAGCACCCATCTCTAATGAGAAGATCGCAACATTTTCACGTGCTTGAACGGCAACACTTTGTGCGACATTCAATGCAAAGGCTGTTTTCCCTACAGAAGGACGTGCCGCTACAATAATTAAATCGTTGCGCTGGAAGCCAGCTGTTATATTGTCTAAGTCACGGAAGCCTGTCGGAATACCTGTAACATCACCTTTTTGTGATTGAAGCTTTTCGATGTTATCAAAGGTTTCCACCAAAACGTCTTTAACATGCTTAAAATCACCCGCATTTTTACGATTGGCTACCTCCATCATTTTCTTCTCTGCTTCACCTAGTAATGCCTCTACCTCATCCTCACGTGTATAGCCATCTTCTACTATTTTAGTAGCTACACGAATTAAACGACGTAATAGAGCCTTTTCTTCGACAATTTTCGCATAGTGTGCGACGTTAGCAGCCGTAGGGACAGCATTGGCGAGCTCTAGTAAATACGATAGCCCGCCAACATCCTCAATTTCTTTTTTAGCTGATAATTCTTCAGTAACTGTTACAACATCTATCGCTTTTCCTTGATCACTTAAACGTAGCATCGTTTCGAAAATTGTCTTATGTGCATTATGATAAAAATCATCTGCTAGCAAAATTTCAGATGCAGTGATTAACGATTGAGGATCGAGGAAAATTGCACCGATAACCGATTGCTCCGCTTCCCGGTTATGCGGTGGAACGCGATCCATCATCGGTTCGTTCATGGATCGTCGCCCCTTATTCTTCCGTTACATGAACTTTTAATGTTGCAGATACTTCATGGTGTAGTTTTACAGGTACATTTGTAAAGCCTAGTGCACGAATTCCATCACTTAAAGTCATTTTACGTTTATCAATTTTTATGCCATGCGTTTTTTGAAGTGCATCGGCAACTTGCTTTGAAGATACTGAACCAAATAGGCGACCACCTTCACCTGATTTTGCTTTTAACTCTACTGTTAAAGCTTCTAATTTTTCTTTTAATGCTTCCGCTTCAGCCAATTCTGCTGCTGCATTTTTAGCTTCTAATTTCTTTTGACCATCTAATTGACTTAATGCTTGTGCATTTGCTTCAGCAGCATAACCATTTTTAATCAAGAAGTTTTGTGCATAGCCATCAGCTACATTTTTTATTTCTCCTTTTTTCCCTTTTCCTTTAACATCTTTTAAAAATACTACTTTCATGATTCAGAACTCCCTTCGAGTACCTCATTTATGGCCTCTTCTAAATATTTTTTTACTCCAGCAATGGAATTTGATTCGACTTGGCAAGCTGCATTAGTTAAATGCCCGCCGCCGCCTAGCTTCTCCATAACAAGCTGCACGTTTACTTCGCCAAGTGATCTTGCACTTATGCCGATTTTGCCATCTGAACGATGCGCAATGACAAAAGAAGCACCAACATCCTTCATTGTTAGTAAAATGTCTGCTGTTTGCGCAATTAGCACAGAATCATACACTTTCGCTTCCTCACCTACAGCAATAGCAATACCTGGTTTCACGAACTTAACAGTTTGCACTATTTTAGAACGTTCAATATACGTATCTACATCTTCTTTTAATAATCTCTGTACTAGCACTGTATCGGCACCATTTGTCCGTAAATAAGAAGCCGCTTCAAACGTACGGGCTCCTGTACGTAATGTAAAACTCTTCGTATCGACAATAATTCCTGCCAGCAATGCAGTAGCCTCTAGCATATTAATCTTCGCACGTTTTGGTTGATACTCGAGTAACTCTGTCACAAGTTCAGCAGTGGACGATGCATATGGCTCCATATAAACAAGCGTTGGATTTTCTATAAAATCCTCACTTCGACGATGGTGATCAATTACCACAACTTTTTCTGCCAACCTCAATAGGTGTGAATCTATGACTAAATCCGGTTTATGCGTATCGACAATTACGAGCAATGATTTTTCTGTCATTTTTGCCGCAGCTTCCTCTGGTGTTAGGAAATGTTCATAGAAATCCGATTTACTCTCAATTTCATTCATTAAACGTGTTACACTTCCGTTTAATTCTTCAAAATTTACGATCACATAGCCCTTCACATCATTCATTTGTGCCATTTTACGTACACCAACAGAGGCACCAATAGAGTCCATATCAGGGTTTTTATGTCCCATAACAAATACTTGGTCACTATCCTGAATTAAATCACGTAATGCATGGGAAATAACACGTGCTCTAACGCGTGTACGTTTCTCAACAGGATTAGTTTTCCCGCCATAGAATTTTAACTTCCCTGAAGGTTGCTTGATAGCAACCTGATCACCACCACGGCCTAAAACAAGATCTAAACTTGATTGTGCTAGTTCACCAAGCTCTACTAATGAAGATGATCCTGCGCCAACTCCAATACTTAATGTTAATGACATATTTTTTTGTGCTGTTTTTTCTCGAATTGTATCTAAAATAGCGAATTTTTTCTTTTCAAGTTCCATTAAAATAGATTCGTTTAATACAGCTAAAAAACGATCGGATGATATTCGCTTCACAAATATCCCTTGCTCTGCCGCCCAATCATTAACAATTGATGTCACCATCGTATTCGTTAAACTACGTGGCTGATCATCCATTGCTTGCGTAATTTCGTCATAGTTATCAACAAATAAAATTGCAATAACTGTACGATCTGCAAAGTATTGTTTTTCAATAGCTATCTGCTCAGTGATATCAAAGAAATATAATAAATTCTCTTCTTTTTTATAATAAACTCGATACTTACGATCACGGAGCGTTATCGTTTCTTCGTTTGTCTCCTCGGTCTTCATTAGCACGTAAATGTCGTCAGATATATTAACGATCCCTTCACCCACTAAATTCTCCATATTTAAAACGCCTTGCATATATGGATTCGACCATTCTATTTCATATTGATCGTTGACAAGTAAAATCCCAATTGGCATTTCAAGTAATGCCTCTTCCCCTACTTTTTTCATGCGGAAAGAGATGGATTCAATATGCCTTTCTGTTTCATCAAAGGTAACCTTTTCTACCTTCCACGTATAGGCCATTAATAGAACAAAACCTACTCCATAACCGATACCTATCCCGATATTCCAAATACATAGAAGCACGAACGTCACAATGCCAAAAATGGAAAGAACAAAAAGCGGATAGCGGATTGGTCGTTTTCTAAAAGTCCCCATTACATCAGCCCCTCATTCTTTAGTTTTCCCTTTCACAAGTGAACGTACGTCGAAACCTAAATCTACAATGCCTATCAATATCATAAAGGATGATAGTGGTAAGGCTAACAAAGTAGCAATCCATTTGACACCATCGGGCATTCCCTTTCTAGAAATAAAGTAATGTAAAAAGGAAATCCCTTGCAGAATTAATAACATCCATAAAATATAAGAAACATTTAAAACAATAATACCTAATGTAGATCCAGATTCTGGACGCACAAATAAATTAACGCATATAACAATCATGTAATACCATAAAATAGATCGTGGTAGACGCATGTTTTGGAACGGTGCAAATTTTGGTACGTCTAAACCAAGACGTTTTAATACAGGTAAATTTAACGTTATAATAATAAATGCTGTCATAAATGCAGAGATTGTTACTGTTGCAGGTATTGTCAGCTCAATTGTTTTTAACATAGCCTCAATTATCTCTGGCTGAAACATTACTTGACCTGTCACAGTTTTTGCAAGTTCATTTGATTGCTCATAATTTTCGCGTAAAAGCTCTGTGCTCATGCTAATTATATTGATACCAGCAAATTGAACATAAGCTACATAGACAATTGCCATTGACAGAAGAACGGCAACTCCAGATGACATGAATAGGTAAAGTTTGCTCTTCTTTAGATTAATTGCACTTCCTATTACGACACCAAGTAATGCCAAAATAAAGGCAAATGGTAACATAGTTATGCCACTCGTTAAAGTGGTTAAGATACAGCCTACTACTGCTACGAGTATTGATGAGGAACGCTTGTAATTTGCGCTATACCAAGCAATCGGTAGTGGAGCAAACATGAGACCTACTATAAAAATGAATGGTACATATGCAGAAATCAGCATTAGAATCGTAAAGATTGCGACCATCATTGAGCCTTGTACAAGCGCCTTTGTTTGATTATTCGGCATTGAAAACCTTCCTTTTTTCAGTCAAACTTACTGACCTTTATTGTACCATTTTTTCGGGTTAGTGAACAAAAAACGCTAAGAACAACTATATGCTTTGTCATTAATTTTGTAGAACCAATGACTAAAGCTTAAAATACATAGCTATATAGGAGATTTTTTACCGAAAAAGCATAACAAATTCATTCATTGATATAGATTCTTATATATTGAACTACAAAAAAACGAGCAGCTTACGACAGTTATTCATACATAAAAAAAAGCTTTTAATCGAAATGATTATAAGCCGTTTTGTTTTTAAAAATGTTACTTAGTCGATTGTTCTTCTCATTCATACGTTTCAGAAATACGATAGCATTTTGTTTCTCAATCTCTAACATTTTATTTTTTCTTTATTCATGTCACTTAAAAGTGTAATAAATTCTTATACTAATGGCAAATGGTAATATATAGAGCGGGATTATTATTCTGCTAATGTATACCCATTTTTAACTGATTGTAGCGTAAGGCTACTCGACTCCCGCGAGGAAAGCCAGACAGACGAGACCCTGCACGGAGCAATTAATTAGTATGGATAAAAATGATTCATCAACGTACCTGATTTTACAAATAAAAAAAGCACAACCAAAGCGATTAAACCTTGTTGTGCCTTTATTTATATCTTATTTGTCTTCTGCTACGAATGGAAGTAATCCCATGATACGAGAAACTTTGATAGCTGAAGTTAATTTACGTTGGTACTTAGCGCTAGTGCCAGTTACGCGACGTGGTAAGATTTTACCGCGCTCAGAGATGAATTTTTTTAATAAATCTACATCTTTATAGTCGATATTCGTAATGTTATTAGCAGTGAAGTAGCAAACTTTACGGCGTTTGCGGCCTCCGCGACGTGGTGCCATAGTGTGTCTCCTCCTTATCATTTTTTATTTTAGAAGTATTAGAACGGTAAATCATCCTCAGATACTTCTATCGGTCCTTTGCTATTAGCAAATGGATCCTCATCTACACGTGTATAATTCGGCTGATTCATAGGTGGTTGATTTTGCTGATAAGCATCGCCGCCAAATGAACCCTGCCCTGGCATAGCACCACCAAACTGTTGTTGTGGTTGACCACCGCCATATGACGGTTGGTTATTACCGTATGTCTGTCCACCGTATTGAGGTGATGCAGGAGCACCGCCGCCATTACGAGGTTCTAAAAACTGTACGCTATCTGCCACTACATCTGTTGTGTATACTCGTTTACCATCTTGTCCTTCATAACTGCCTGTTTGAATGCGGCCTTCCACTCCAATTAAACTTCCTTTTCGCATGAAGTTCGCAAGGTTTTCAGCCTGTTTGCGCCAAGCAACACAGCTAATGAAATCAGCTTCGCGATCACCTTGTTGGTTTGAGAATGTTCGATTCACAGCAACTGTAAATCTTGTAGACGCAATACCATTAGGCGTATAGCGTAGCTCAGGATCTTTTGTTAGTCTTCCAACTAATACGACACGGTTTATCATCAGAAATGCAACCTCCTTTTCAGCATTTTGTTAAAAATAAATAATTACGCTTCTTGGCGAACCGCAATGTGACGAATGATATCTTCGCTGATGTTAGCAAGACGTGTGTATTCGTTAATTGCATCTGAAGTAGCGTTTACTTTCACGATTTGGTAGAAACCTTCGCGGAAGTCTTGAATTTCATAAGCTAAGCGGCGTTTGCCCCACTCTTTTGATTCGATGACTTCTGCACCGTTAGAAGTTAAGATTTCGTTGAAACGTTCAACTAAAGCTTTCTTCGCTTCGTCTTCAATGTTCGGACGTACGATGTACATTAATTCGTATTTTCTCATCTGTTTACACCTCCTTATGGACTTAGGCTCTCCTGTACACAGGGAGCAAGGAGCAAGTAATAATATTACTCACATCAATGAATTGTAACATATAGACGCATGTCTTTCAAGTCGCAAACAAACAATTCTTTCTATATAATGAACTTAATTCATGAATGAAAGGAGGATCTTTCATGCTACCAGATAAAGAACCAATCGTAATAGAGTTGGATATAAAAAAACTAATGATGGACAATATTGTTATCACAAGTGGTCTTGTCATATTATTTGTAGCTATTCAATATATTTGCTTAAAAGACTTTGATTTTTCATTTTGGAATATGATTATTGGATCCATTCTTTTTGTCATTCTGTATATTGTTTTCATCGTCTTACATGAAGCCTTTCATTTAATTGGTTTTATGGTCTTCGGAGGCGTGCCCTTTAAATCGTTAAAATATGGCCTGAATTTAGAACTTGGCATAGCGTACGCAACAACCGATCAACCGTTACCAAATCATGCAATGAAAAAAGCTTTATTACTTCCGTTCTGGACAACCGGTGTCCTCCCGACAATTGCTGGTTTCTACTTTAACAGTACTGTTTTAGTATTAGTGGGGGCTTTTTTAATAGCTGGAGCTATAGGTGATTTTTCCATGTATAAAGAATTGCGCAAATATCCCAAAAATGCGTTAATAAAGGATGATCCTCATTTACCTAAGCTTTATGTATATATGCCTGATGAAAAGTGATAACTTTGAGGGAAGTCATCTTACAAATAGAATCTGCTTGAATCCAAGCAGATTCTATTATTGAAACAAAGTTATGGCGTTAAAAAACCATGCTGTGCAGCCGTATATAAATTTCTCCAAATACGATTAATCGAAGATGTCTCCGTAATTGCATCCATACCAAGTCTACGTATTAAACTATTGGTAATGTCTACACAAGCTGCTGCAATATCTTTACTCATTCGTGAAAATAGTTGTAGTTCTTCATCAACCAACTCATGACCTTCTTTATGTTTTTGCCAGTATTTATTCAACATTAAATAAAATTGCTCTTCAAGCTGTCTAAAGTTCTTCTGTTGCTGCATCAATAAAAATTGTATGGCACCCATACGTTCAGTACGGCTTGGGTCATGGTTTCTATCCTTTACTAAAATAGCTGTCTCTTCTAAGAAGTTTTCTGTTATCCCAAGGCAAACACTTAAAAAAGAAGCTTCCGCAAATGCGCCAAACGGAAAACTATGTACTGCACTTTCATACTTGTTTTTAATTGTGCCCAATTGGAACGTTTCCTCTTGTGGCACCCAAACATTTTGCAGACGAATCGTATGACTAGCTGTCGCTTTTAAGCCCATTGCTCGCCAATCGTTAAGAACCTCTACTTGATCAACATTCACTGAGCAACTAATGATTTCATCTGTTCTAATACCCTCATTCTCAACAAAGCAATTCATCGTAAAAGTTGTAGCATAATCTGCTCCACTACAATACTTCCATTGACCTGTTACACGATAACCCCCATCTATTTTTACTGCTGTGCCCGTGGGATAGCCGCTACCTGCTATGACTGCATTTCTTGGTAAAAATATTTTTTCACAAACCTCTTTGTTCAATGTTGGAATAAATGCGTTTCCACCTGTCCCTATTGTGACAAGCCAGCCAAAATTGCCATCAAGTGCAGACATCTGTTGGAATACTTTAATGCCCTCTAGTAGATCTAAATCTTTACCGCCTAATTCCTTGGCTGTGAATAACTTAAACAATTGATGCTCATAAATAAGCTCTAATATATCTTCTGGTAATCTACCTAGCTGCTCAATTTCTAAACCACGATCTTTTATTTGTAATATGTTCATACTAACCTCCGGATTGAAAATTCAGATAAGTACATATACAAAAAAGGCAATCCATAAAAAGATTGCCTTTTTTTGTATTTTACACATTAAAACGGAATAACATAATATCGCCGTCTTGCACGACATACTCTTTACCTTCAAGACGTACTTTACCAGCTTCTTTAGCAGCAGGTTGAGATCCAGCTTCAACTAAATCATCGAAAGCAACTGTTTCTGCACGAATAAATCCACGTTCGAAATCTGTATGAATGACTCCAGCACATTGTGGTGCCTTCATGCCTTTACGGAACGTCCATGCACGTACTTCTTGTACCCCAGCAGTGAAATAAGTTGCTAGCCCTAGTAAATCATATGAAGTACGGATTAATTGGTCTAAACCAGATTCTTTAATGCCTAGTTCTTCTAAGAACATTGCTTTTTCTTCATCATCAAGTTCAGAAATTTCTTCCTCAATTTTTGCACAAATTGTGATAACTTGAGCTCCTTCAGTAGCTGCATACTCGCGTACCTTTTGCACATATTCGTTATTATCTGCGTCAGCAACTTCATCTTCTGAAACGTTCGCCACATAAAGCATAGGTTTAATTGTTAAAAGATGAAGTCCTTTAATAACCTTTAGCTCGTCTTCTGAAAGCTCTGCAGCACGTGCTGGTCGTCCGTTTTCTAATTGTTCTTTAACTTTTACAAGAATTGGTTCTTCAATCATTGCTTCTTTGTCTTTTTGCTTTGCCATTTTGCCAACACGTTGTAATCGCTTATCAACAGATTCTAAATCAGCAAGTGCAAGCTCTAAATTAATGACCTCAATATCGTCAATTGGATCTACTCCACCTGATACGTGCGTAATATTTTCATCAACAAAACAACGTACAACTTGGCAAATTGCATCTACTTCACGAATATGAGCAAGGAATTTGTTCCCTAACCCTTCACCCTTTGAAGCGCCTTTTACGATCCCAGCAATATCTGTGAACTCAAATGCTGTTGGTACTGTTTTTTTAGGTGTTACTAATTCTGTTAATTTATCTAAACGTGCATCTGGTACTTCAACAATACCGACGTTTGGATCGATTGTTGCGAATGGATAGTTTGCAGCCAATGCGCCCGCTTTTGTAATTGCGTTAAATAATGTTGATTTTCCAACGTTAGGTAAACCAACGATTCCAGCTGTTAATGCCATGAATGGACACAACCTTTCTATGATCTGTTCAAATTTGCTCCCGTACTAACGGATACTGTGAGGTTACAGAATGCCTCACAGATTAATCACTGTATAACCCTATCTATTATATTGATTCACTCATAAAAAGTCTAATACACATCGAAGCTAGTCTTCACTAGCCGAAATTAAAACCTTTTTCATTTTTTTCTCGAATTCGCGGCGTGGAATCATGACACTATGCTGACAGCCTTCGCATTTAATACGTACATCTGCCCCCATACGAATAATTTTCCACTTATTTGTGCCACATGGATGCTGTTTTTTCATTTCAACGATATCATTTAGACCAAATTTTTTCGCTTCCATATCATTCACTCCCCCCCTCATTCTTTCCATTAATACCATACAACATCATTTTCGGATGAGCCATTGGTATATTATTTTCCTCAAAGAGTCTTGTAACATCACGACGAATTGCACGCGCCACTCCATATTGTTGTTGTGCCAATGTTTCTGCGACTATACGAATAGTTACCTCTGTACCCTTAACACTTTGTACACCTAAAAAGACTGGTACTGCTACAAGCTCTTTATGAATATCTGGTAGAGTTTCTAAATATTTTTTAATAATAGCTTCTGCCCTTTCAAAATCTGCATCAGTCATCATTTGTAAATCTATAAAAATTTTAGAGTTATTTATAGAGTAATTTACAACCTCACCAATTGAACCATTTGGAATAATAAACTGCTCTCCTGTAGAACCATTAATCTTTGTCGTACGTAAACCGATTTCTACAACAGTTCCTTCTGCTGCATTTATTTTTATATAATCTCCAACGCCAAATTGATCTTCAAAAATAATAAAGAATCCAGTAATGACATCCTTCACTAAGCTCTGTGCACCGAAACCAATGGCTAAACCGACAATCCCTGCTCCCGCCAATAACCCTGCTATCTTAATGTGTAAGATAGAAAGAATAGCAATGATTGCTGAAAAATAAACGACATAGGAGATGACACTTTGTAATAATCTTGAAATTGTTTTTTGTCGGCGTTCTGAGTGGTTTAAAGGTGAACTCATTCGCATTAAAAACACTTTTTTAATAAATTTTTTACCAAATCGTACAGCTAGCCACGATGCTATCAAAATAATCGTAATCTTAATTGAAGCATTTATTACTTCTTGCCACAACTCCTCTGACGTCATCTTGTCCCAATAGTACTTTAATACCTTTTCATTAAAGTAATCCATTAATACCACCTCTTGAATAACTTGCTAAAAATTTGCGTATACTGCATAAAAATCGAGCACTTCTTACAAATAAAAAGGAAAGTGAGTTTTTTTATGAATACTATACCAAAATTGTTACTCCCTTATTCTCTTCATCATGAAAGTAAAAATACCGTTTGGCAGTTAAGTACATTATTTTTAGAACATATACCCTTTCATCATGAACGCCTTATTTTCTGTTGTATTGGAAGTGACCGTTGTACAGGTGATACACTCGGGCCGTTAACAGGTAGCTTCCTAAATAAGTCTGTTAGTTTTCCATATGAAATTGTAGGCTCTTTAGATAATCCTTTGCATGCTCTTAATTTAGACACTACTATGCAACAGCTACACAATCATACTATAAAACCTTTCATTATTGCGATTGATGCATGTCTTGGAAGTGAACAAAATGTTGGACATATTTCTGTACAGAGTGGACCTATTTTTCCGGGAAAAGCTGTAAAAAAACAATTACCTCCAATCGGTGACATTTCCATTAAAGGAATAGTCAATGTTGGAGGCTTTATGGAAATGCTTGTTTTACAAAATACAAGACTTCATATTTCCTATGCAATGGCTGAAAAACTTTCAAGAGCTCTATTGCTCGCTGCACATCGTTACTCATTGAAAAATATAGAAAATAGCAACCACAATACCGACAACGATGATACCTGGCAACAAGTTAGCAGCCTTGATCTTAGTTAAGCCTGCAATATTTAAACCAATGGCAAAAATCATAACACCGCCTACAGCAGTCATTTCATGAATAAACATTTGTAGTGCAGCATCTGGTATAAAAGAGCTGATAACACCTGCAAAAAGTGCAATTAATCCTTGATAGACGAATACAGGTAATGCAGATAACAGCACTCCAATACCTAATGTAGATGTTAATATGATCGATATAAATCCATCGATTAATCCTTTCGTAATCAGTACATTATGATCATTACGCAGACCACTATCGAGTGCACCAATTACGCCCATAGAACCAACTACAAATATTAAAGAGGCCGTTACAAAACCTTCCGCTATGCTAATTTGATTATTATCAGTACGATTTTTACTGAATAAAGATTCTACCCATTGTCCAATTCTATTCATTTGCTTATCTAAATCTAACCACTCACCAATTACTGCACCTACTACTAAACTTATCATTAAAATAATAAAATTATCACTCTCAAAGCCCATTTTAATCCCTAAAAGTGCTACTGCTAAACCAATGATCGATAAAACAGTAGACTTCATCGATTCAGGAATATTTTTGAAAATGCGTCCTACTAATGCACCTGCCATAATAAGCATGGCGTTAATTAATGCCCCTAGTAATACCACGTCCTAACCTTCCTTCTCTCTAGAAAAATAGAGAGCGCCTTGTAGTTCGGCGCTCTGATTACGTTATTAATATTGCTCTTACTCTTCCTGTAAATTTAGTATTTCTAAAATGCGTTCTAAATCATCTTCAGAGTAAAATTCAATTTCAATTTTTCCTTTATTATTAGTTTTCCTAATTTGTACATTTGTACCAAAATGATCACGCAATTGTGATTCCTTAGCTGCAACAAAAATATCCTTTTTCTTTGGCTGAGTTGTTTCACGTGAAACTTCTTCATTTAAGCTGTGTACTAACATTTCAACTTGCCGCACATTTAAACCTTGTTTAATGACCTTATTTGCCACTTCAGATATTCTTCTTTTATTTTTCAAGCCAAGTAATGCTCGTCCTTGTCCCATCGATAGTGTTCCATCGTTCATAAACTCACGAACTTCCTCTGGTAATGCG
Organism: Lysinibacillus sp. NPDC094177; assembly: GCF_050279145.1. Taxonomy (NCBI): domain Bacteria; kingdom Bacillati; phylum Bacillota; class Bacilli; order Caryophanales; family Bacillaceae; genus Lysinibacillus; species Lysinibacillus sp. NPDC094177. The sequence goes on from NZ_JBNNTW010000009.1 coordinate 168,351, forward strand.
AGTAAACGAACATGGTTGGCAATATGTGGTCTACTCTTTCCTAATCGCCTGGATAGCTCCTCCTGTGTTAAATGTAAGTTTTCCATTAGGCTTTGATATGCCTCAGCCTCTTCAATAACTGTCAAATCTTCACGCTGCAGATTTTCTAAAATAGCTAGTTCCATCATTTGCGCATCTGATAGCTCTTTTATAATAGCTGGAATAACCTCTAACCCTGCTAATTGAGTTGCTCTATAACGGCGTTCCCCAGCAACAATTTCATACTTACGTCCTTTTTTTCGTACAGCAATTGGTTGTAAAATACCATGTTCTTGTATAGAGTCCGCTAATTCTTGTAAAGTTTCTTCATCGAAGATTTTACGAGGCTGAAATGGGTTTGCGACGATAAGTTCTAATTGTATTTCTTCCACTTGCCCACTTTGTTCTAAAGACTCTCCAGGAAATAATGCACCAATGCCTCTTCCTAAACCTTTAGCCATTTTTAATCACTTCCCTCGCCATCTCTAAATACACTTCTGCACCTCTTGATTTTGCGTCATAAATGATAATTGGCTGCCCATGACTTGGAGCCTCACTTAATCGCACATTACGAGGAATTATAGTTTTGTATACTTTATCTTGAAAATATTTTTTTACTTCATCAATAACTTGTAAGCCTAGGTTTGTTCGTGCATCAAGCATCGTCAATAATACACCGTCAATGTATAATTGCTGATTTAAATGTTTTTGCACTAAACGGACAGTTGATAATAGCTGACTTAACCCTTCTAGTGCATAATATTCGCATTGTACAGGAATAATAAGCGCGTCTGAAGCAGTTAAAGCATTAATTGTTAGTAGCCCTAACGAAGGCGGACAATCAATAATAATATAATCATAGTCTTCTTTTACATCTTGAAGCGCATGCTTTAAACGTACTTCTCTGGAAATTGTCGAAACTAACTCAATTTCTGCTCCTGCTAGTGAAATGGTTGCTGGAACGATTGCTAAGTTTTCTACATTTGTTTGTTGAATGACATTTTCAACGTTTTCATCATCAATTAATACATCATAGATGCAGCCTTGAAGTTCTCCTTTATTAACGCCAAGTCCGCTTGTTGTATTTCCTTGTGGATCAGTATCGATTAAGAGCACTTTCTTCCCTAAGTATGCTAGACAAGCGCTCAAATTGACCGATGTCGTTGTTTTTCCTACGCCACCCTTTTGATTGGCGATTGCTATAATTCTACCCATTTAAAAGCACCTGCTTTCATCTATCAAAGTTCACTTTGACAAATCATTTGTAAAATCACTGTTCAATACTCTATCTTACTTTCATTCTATCAAAAAAACAGAAAATAGTTGTATAAAATATTAAGAATATATGCAAAAAAGGAGACATCTCAGAAAGATTACTGAGATGTCTCCTTTTTATAAAGATATAAAAGTGGCTTATGACCATCATGTGGGGTTGATTTCCGTTCAGACCGAGCGCTTTCTTGGAGGCACCCAGTTTCCACTCCAATCAACTTATTTAAACAGCATGCGTTTGACCAAATGTCACCCTCAACATTTGGTAATGAGATATAAAAATTAATTAATTATTTTTTAAAAATAACTTTGCACCACGTACTAAGACTTTTTCTTTTTAGGTATTTTCACTGTAATTTGATAATATTCCTCTGTGTCTTCTTCTTCAGTCTTAACTGTTATACCGCTCTTTGTTACCATAGATAACGATTGTTTAATCGTATTTAAAGCAATGCGTACGTCTTTACTAATGGCCTTACGTTTCGGTTTTACTTTCTTTGGCTCCGCTTCTTCTTGAGCTTCTGCCTCCGGATGTAATAAAGAATAAATCTGTTCTTCTAGCTGACGAACATTCCAATCATTTTCAATCGTTTGTTGTAAAACTTCTAGCTGTAATGGCTGATCTTTAATTGCAATTAATGCACGTGCATGTCGTTCAGAGATTTCACGCTTCATAATAGCTCGCTGCACTTCTACAGGCAGCTTTAATAAACGTAATTTATTGGCTACCGTGGATTGTCCTTTTCCAAGTCGTTGGGCTAGAGCTTCTTGTGTAAGCTCATGCAGCTCTAATAGTTTTTGATAGGCAACTGCTTCTTCAATTGCTGTTAACTCCTCACGCTGTAGGTTCTCAATTAACGCGATAGAGGCTGTTTCCTTATCAGTTAAATTTCTTATAATTGCCGGAACTTCTGTCCATTGTAGCTTTTTCATTGCTCGATAACGACGCTCACCAGCAATGATTTCATATCGATTTTCTGCTGTTTTACGTACAACAATTGGCTGAATTACACCATGCGTATGAATGGTTCTTGATAATTCTTCAATTTTTTCATCATCAAAAATAGTACGTGGCTGAAAACGGTTAGGCACAATTTGATCTATTGGCAGCTTTATAACTTCTTCTGCTGCATGAACCGTCTCTGCTTGTTCTACTTCATTTTTCACAATAGGCTCAGTTTTATTCCCGCCTCCAAAAAAACGTGAAAAAGGACTTTTCATCCAAGTGGCACCACCTTTAAGTAACTATCTTGCTCTGTTTCATTTCTATTATTATTTATTATATTTCTTAAAATGTATATAGTTCGTAGATGTCATTTGCGTGAACCATCCATAACTAGTATGTATGCTCAAAATAGAAAAAATATTTTCTACTTTGAGAAGTTTCACATGAAACACTAATTATTGAATCGGCGATTTATTTGGTACACCTGGTTTACGCGGATATTTTTTCGGTGTTCCTTTTATTTTATCAAAGATATATAAAGTGCGGTCACTTTCTTCAACAGGTAGCAGGAAAGAAAATTCTTCTTTTAGTGCAGCTCCTAATGTTGCCAATGCTTTTTTTGCATCTTTTAACTCTTCTGCACCAGCTGCTGCTTTTAAAGCAACAAAATAGCCACCTTGTTTTGCTAGTGGTACACATAATTCTGATAAGACCGATAATCGGGCTACTGCACGAGCTGTTACAACATCAAACTGCTCACGATATTTCGCATTTTGAGCAAATTCCTCAGCACGGGCATGTACAAAATGCATATTCTCTAATTGTAACTCATCACTTAAATGATTTAAAAATGTAATTCTTTTATTTAAAGAATCGACAATTGTTACATGTAAATGTGGGAAACAGATTTTAATTGGAATACTTGGGAAACCGGCACCTGCTCCAACATCACACACTGTCGTCACTTTTGAAAAATCAAAATAGAAAGAGGCACTAATGGAATCATAAAAGTGTTTTAAATAAACACCTTCTAAGTCGGTAATAGCCGTTAAGTTCATCTTTTCATTCCACTCAACAAGTAACTCAAAGTATTTTTTGAATTGAGCAATCTGTTTTTCAGAAAGTTCGATGCCCTTCTCCTTTAAAGCCTCTATAAATTGTTGTTCGTTCATGTAAAGTCTCCTTTTTCTATATGGCTTTACTATCCCTATATTGACTTGTAAGCATGTATTCGCTCGCTCCTAAAATCAACTATGTAAAAATAGCATAGCCATCAATTATGCCTCGGCATAATTGCGTCCAGAATCGGCTTTGTGCTTAGGCTTGCAGATGTTTTTTGTGCGAAAGCGAAGCGACAGCAACTACATGAAGTTGGTCACTCAGTCGTTGCCACAGGACGTGGCGTTCTTAGACTGAGTTCCTCTATTTCAGTAGATGCTTGGACACCCGCTGAAAAGTGACTAAAAATAGGAAGCGGGCACATAGGTATGCCCGCCTCTTATTCACTTAACTGTCCTTAATTATTCGCCGCTGACGCGTGCAATTTTACCTTGCTCAATATAAACAAGTAATATTGAAATATCTGCTGGGTTTACACCAGAGATTCGCGATGCTTGGGCAATGGAAAGTGGTGTAACTTGTTTTAATTTTTGTCGAGCTTCTGTTGCTAGACCTGAAATAGCGTCATAATCAATATTTTCAGGGATTTTTTTATTTTCCATTTTATGAAGCTTTTCAACTTGTTGCAATGCTTTTTCTATATAACCTTCATATTTAAGCTGAATTTCAATTTGTTCCTTCACTTCATCCGAAAGCTCTATGTCTGCTGGAATTAACGAAGAAATTAAATCATAATGCATTTCTGTACGCTTTAATAAATCTGCTCCACGAATACCATCTTTAAGCTCACTGCCACCTACAGAGCGAATAGTAGCTTGTGTTGCTTCATTTGGTTTAATAATAACTTCACGAAGACGTGCAATTTCGTTTTCAATTAGCTCTTTTTTCTCATTGAAAGTTGCATATCTTCCTTCAGTAATCATTCCCACATTATAACCTAGCTCTACCAAACGTAAATCAGCGTTATCATGACGAAGTAGTAAACGATATTCTGCACGAGATGTTAGTAAGCGATATGGTTCATTTGTTCCCTTTGTTACTAGATCATCAATTAATACACCAATATAAGCATCTGATCGACTTAAGATTAGTTCTTGTTTACCAAGTACATTAGCAGCAGCATTTATCCCAGCCATTAAGCCTTGAGCAGCCGCTTCCTCGTAACCAGATGTTCCGTTGATTTGACCAGCAGTATATAAACCTTTAATACGTTTTGTTTCTAAAGTTGGCCACAATTGTGTTGGCACGATTGCATCGTACTCGATAGCATAGCCAGCACGCATCATTTCTGCTTTTTCTAAGCCAGGAATTGATTTTAGTAAACGTGTTTGTACATGCTCTGGTAAGCTAGTTGATAAACCTTGTACATATACTTCGCGTGTATTACGACCTTCTGGCTCTAAGAAAATTTGGTGGCGCGGTTTATCGTTAAATCGCACAACCTTGTCTTCAATAGAAGGGCAATAACGCGGACCTGTACCTTTAATCATCCCTGAGTACATCGGTGAAAGATGTAGGTTTGCCTCAATAATTTCATGTGTTTCTGGGCTTGTATAAGTTAACCAGCAAGGTAGCTGATCCATGATGAATTCAGTTGTTTCAAAGCTGAATGCACGTGGAACATCATCTCCTGGTTGAATCTCTGTTTTATCATAATCAATTGTACGGTTATTCACTCGTGGTGGAGTACCTGTTTTAAAACGCACAAGGTCAAAACCAAGCTCTTTTAAGTTATCAGCTAAACGAATTGACGGTTGTTGGTTGTTAGGCCCACTTGAATACTTTACGTCACCAATAATGATTTCACCACGAAGGAATGTACCTGTTGTGATAACAACTGTTTTAGCGCGGTATATAGCACCAATTTGCGTAATAACACCTTTTACTTCCCCGTCTTCAATTATTAACTCTTCAACCATTCCTTGCTGAATTGTCAAGTTTTCAGTTTCCTCCAAGATGCGTTTCATTTCTTGTTGGTATAAAACTTTGTCCGCTTGTGCACGTAATGCACGCACAGCAGGACCTTTCCCTGTATTTAACATACGCATTTGGATATGCGTTTTATCAATAACTTTCCCCATGACGCCACCTAATGCGTCAATTTCTCGTACTACGATTCCTTTGGCAGGACCACCAATGGAAGGATTGCATGGCATAAATGCAATCATATCTAAATTGATTGTTAACATCAGTGTGTTAGCACCCATTTTGGCAGCAGAATGTGCAGCTTCAGAACCTGCGTGACCTGCGCCAATTACGATAACATCAAACGTGCCTGCCTCATAATTTGTTGGCATAGCTCGTATCTTCCTTTCTTTAATAAAATTATTTTCCTAAGCAGAACTGTGAAAATAACTGATTGATTAGGCTTTCTTGTACTGTGTCGCCGATAATTTCACCAAGTATTTCCCATGTTCTTGTAACATCTATTTGCACCATATCAACAGGTACACCAGCTTGTGCTCCAGCTAATGCATCCTCGACCGTTGCTTGTGCTTGATGAAGTAATGCAATATGTCTTGCATTTGAAACATATGTTAAATCGCCCGCTTCAATTTGCCCTTCAAAGAATAACGCGGCAATCGCTTCCTCTAACTCTGTGATACCCTCTTCCTGTAAAAGAGAAGTTGTCACAACTCGATGATTACCTGCTAGCTCTTGGACACGTGCTAAATTAATTTTTTGCGGTAGATCTGTTTTATTGACAATAACGATGTAATCCATCGCTTTAATTGTTTCGAAAAGACGCTCATCCTCGGCAGTCAATTCCTCTGCGTAGTTTAAAACAAATAAAATTAAATCTGCGCCACGCAACGCCTCACGTGAACGTTCAACACCAATCCGTTCAACAATATCCTCTGTCTCTCGAATACCAGCTGTATCGACTAAACGAAGCGGAACACCACGTACATTCACGTACTCTTCTATAATATCACGAGTTGTACCTGCTATATCTGTCACAATGGCCTTATTCTCCTGTACTAAACTATTTAAAAGAGAAGATTTCCCAACGTTTGGGCGGCCTAAAATAACAGTTGATAGACCCTCACGTAATATTTTTCCCTGAGAAGATGTTTGCAAAAGTTTAATAATTTCATTTCGTACCCATGTACATTTTTCTACTAATACTGGTACTGTCATCTCTTCTACATCATCATACTCTGGATAATCTATATTAACCTCTACTTGCGCTAATGTCTCTAGTAATGCTTGGCGTAAGTCACCAATTAAACGCGATAATTTGCCATCCATTTGCCCCAACGCTACATTCATCGCTCTATCAGTTTTCGCTCTTATTAAATCCATGACTGCTTCAGCCTGTGATAAATCGATGCGTCCATTTAAGAATGCGCGTTTTGTAAATTCACCTGGTTCTGCGAGTCTTGCTCCATTTGTTAATGCTAGCTTTAATACACGGTTCACCGAAACTAGTCCCCCGTGACAGTTAATTTCTATTACATCCTCACGAGTGAATGTTTTAGGTCCGCGCATTAATGACAGCATTACTTCCTCAACAATCTCATTTGTTTTTGGATCGACCAAATGTCCATAATGAATTGTATGTGAAGCCTTCGTTGTTAAACTTTTCCCACCAGGCGATCTGAATATTTTATCTGCAATTGCGACTGCTTCATCCCCACTTAAACGAACAATAGCAATAGCTCCTTCACCCATAGGTGTGGATATCGCAGCAATTGTATCGAACTCCATTTAATGACCTCCTTAACGTTATCCACATGTGGATAAATAAAACCGACCAATACTTACTAACACCTTAGACTAACATATTTTCTGCAAAATCTAAAGTAAGGATAATTTCCAATTGTGGATAATAAGAAAGCTTAACATTATAGCACGTATTTGGACAAAAATTGCGAATGCTAGAGCGTTCATACTAGATCAAAAAAACTATCGTGCCAATGATAAAGTATGTTCTTCGGCACTAGAATTGATTTCCGTTCCGACTGAGCACTTTCCTGGGGGCGTCCGATTACCCGCTTCACTCGCGTTGCTCGCCCACAGGAAGCTTTGCTTTGTGCGAAAGCGAAGCGTCAGCGACAATGTTTTAACTGTGCGAAAGCGAAGCGTCAGCGACAAAGCGAGTAGCCTGGAACAGAAATCACCATCATCTGAAGCACCACAACATTCACAAAGATTCCCTTGACCATTTTGTTTTCAACAACATAAAAAAGTCATTTTATCATGACGATAAAATGACTTTAGCTTTGTCTGTATGTTTTTTTACGAAGTTTAATCGTTCTTTACAGGTTCAATGACTAAATAACGATTGGGCTCCGTTCCTTCTGAATATGTTTCAATATCAAGGCGATTTGCCAATTGATTATGAATAATCTTTCTTTCGTATGACTGCATTGGTTCAAATGCCACACGCTCATTTAAGCGAAGTGCTTTATCTGCCATACGATCTGCCAGTAACTCCAAAGCTTCTTGACGACGTTCACGATAGTTTTCTACGTCTAATTTCACCATTAAGAACTGCTTGGCACTTTTATTTAACACAAGTTGTGTTAATTGCTGCAAGGAATTTAATGTTTGACCACGTTTTCCTATTAGTAGTGCAGCTTTCTCGCTTTTCAGTTGAAATAATACATATTTTCCTTCTCGTGTCGTCTCAATTTCAAGATCATGAATATCCAATTGTTCAGCAATATTTACTAAATAAGACTTTGCATCTTCAATTGGGTTTACCGAGGTTTCTTCTTCCTCTTTTTGTTCCTCTACAACTTGTTGAACAGCTTCGATATCACTTGATTGTCCAGAAACTTGTGAACTTATTGTTTCAACATCATTTATTACTGTTGGTTCGACAAATTGAGTCGTTTTTTGCGGTTCAGCCTTTTCTGCTTCAATTGTTGGTCGAACATGTACTTCCTTTACTGTTACACGAACTTCTGCAGATCGTGCCCCAAAACCTAAAAATCCTTTTTTACCTTCTTGTAAAACTTCAACATCTACTTGTTCACGGGTTTTGCCAAGTTTCTGTAACGCCAATGAGATCGCTTCTTGTGTTGTTGCGCCTATTTGCGTAAGTTGTTTCACTTTTTAGCCCCTCCATTTTGAGCAGGTTGTGTTTTATTTTTTTCCCAAGGTTTGTAAATAAACAGGTTTTGAGCAATCGAAATAATGTTACCGATTACCCAGTATAGTGATAATGCTGCTGGTAATGCCATACCGAAAGAAATAATCATAAATGGCATAATATACATCATTATTTTCATTTGAGGGTTATCCATCGCTGGACCCGTACGTAAAACGATAAATTGCATTACACCAGCAGTAATCGCTAATGCCGGTGCAGGATCTGCTAACGGGAAAATAAAGAAATTCCCTAAATCAAAAGTAGATGTAGCATTCATACGACTAATCGCATGATAGAAACCAATTAAAATTGGCATTTGAATGATTACAGGTAAACATCCAGCAAGTGGGTTAACACCTGACTCACTCATTAACTTCATCATTTCTTTCTGATACTGTTGCTGTGTCTGTGCATCCTTAGAAGCGTACTTCTTCTGCAATTCCTTCAATTTCGGCTGAACTTCTTGCATTTTTTTAGCGTTCTTTGTTTGTTTAATCATCAACGGCAGAATTGCTAAACGAATGATAATCGTTACAACAATGATCCCCCATGCATATGAACCAAGCAAATCAGCGAAGTATTTTATCACTGATACTAAAGGCCAAACAATGAATTCATTCCAGAAGCCTGTGCTTTCTTTGGAGATTGGTTCTTTGAATTCTGAACAACCAGATAGTAGTAATGCTACAGATGCTAGCGACAGAATTACCCAAAGTTGTTTCTTCAACCTTTTTCCCCCTACAAATACTATTCACTTTTTCTAAAACTATATGCGTTCTTCTTTATACATTTACAGTTTCCTGCTACTGAATAAAGTTATCAGTTATTTTATCATGCAAATAACGTTTCACTCTACTAAATATTCTAACAATGTGCACAAATTTACTAAGTAATGTTACTAATTTTTCATATATTGCAGTGAAACTTCATTTCAAAATACCCCTATACGTATTTTCTATGACTTCACTTTTGCGAATAAACGCTTCTTAGATAAAGGCGTTATTTCACCACTTTGGTTGCCATCTATATTACGCTTTCTTCAATACTTTTGCGATTCGTAGTACATGCTGCAAACTTTGTTTTATTTCATGGAAATCCATAGTGGCCGCCGGTTGTCTGGCGATAATAACATAGTCCATATTCGGCTTTAGTTCATCCTTTAATTCATGAATACTTTGTCGAATATAGCGTTTGATCTGATTGCGTGTTACCGCATTCCCAAGCTTTTTGCTAACCGATAATCCTACACGAAATTCTGTTTGTCCCTCTTTTTCAAAAAAATATACGACAAACTGCCGATTAGCGAAAGATTTACCCTTTTTAAACACCTTTTGAAAATCATCGTTTTTTTTCACTCGTTGGCGTTTTTTCATTACTTTCACCTGCTACTAGATAATTATCTTTTGATCCTCATTTCTAGGTTTACCAAAAATAAAGAAAAAAAAGACCACTGATGTGTCTCAGTGGACTTATTTTATGCTGATAATACTTTTCTTCCTTTACGACGGCGAGCAGCAAGAACTTTACGACCGTTTTTCGTGCTCATACGTGCGCGGAAACCGTGAACTTTGCTGTGCTTACGTTTTTTTGGTTGGTAAGTACGTTTCATTTATATAGACACCTCCTGAATGAGTTGAATTTTTCAACATACAGACCTGAATATTATATAAAGTAACTAGTTATTTTGTCAATGAATTTTATAAATTTCTTTCCCTAAGCAAATCTATGTCTATCATTTACTATTATCATCTTCTACTGAACAAAAATAAATTATCCACAGAATACTTGTTTTTTTTACACAGAGTTGTGTATAGTATTTTTTGCATTATTTTTTATCCACAACATTTATCTACACCTTTTTCACATAAGCAGACCTTGTGGACAACTAGGAAGTGCATAAATGGAAGGTGTGTGGATAAGTTTCATAAACTATTGAAATAGCTTTGTTTTTCTGATACGATATCTGTGCTTCACTTTGTTGAAAACTGAAATGAACTTTTAATTTATCCACAACTGTTGATATGCTGTGGATAATTTTTATCACAGCCTTTGGTTAACTTTTATCCACAACTTGTGAGTTTGTGGATTAGTTGTAAAATGAACGTATTTACCGTTTCTATAAATGCGCTATTTTTATTGCTGTAATAGTATTGAAAACTGTAAAGGAGATTAGCAGCTTGGAACATTTAGAAGAACTATGGAATAATGTCCTGGCTCAAGTTGAACAAAAAATTTCTAAACCAAGCTTCGAAACGTGGCTAAAGTCTACTAAACTACTTTCCTACAATGGTAGTGGTTCTACTGTGACAATTGCTGCGCCAAATTCGTTTGCTCGAGACTGGCTTGAAAATCATTATATTCATTTGATTACAGGTATATTAACGGAGCTTACAGGCGAAGACTTGCTTATTAAGTTTGTTGTTCAAAAAAACCAGGATTCGGACGATTTCGATTTACCAGCGCCAATTATCCAAGCAAAAAATAACGATCATCATGATATTTCGCCAGGTATGTTAAACCCGAAGTATACTTTTGATACGTTTGTTATTGGCTCTGGTAACCGCTTTGCTCATGCTGCCTCGCTAGCTGTCGCAGAAGCACCAGCGAAGGCTTATAACCCATTTTTTATCTACGGGGGAGTAGGTCTTGGCAAAACACACTTAATGCATGCGATTGGTCATTATGTATTGGAACACAATCCAAATGCAAAGGTGGTATATTTATCATCTGAAAAATTTACAAATGAATTTATTAACTCAATTCGAGATAACAAGGCACTAGATTTCCGCAATAAATATCGCAATGTAGATGTACTGCTAATTGATGATATTCAATTTCTAGCTGGAAAAGAATCAACTCAGGAAGAATTTTTCCACACTTTTAATACATTGCATGAAGAATCGAAACAAATTGTTATTTCCAGTGACCGTCCTCCTAAGGAAATTCCAACATTGGAAGATCGTTTACGTTCTAGATTCGAATGGGGACTAATTACAGATATTGCACCGCCTGATTTGGAAACTCGTATCGCCATTCTCCGAAAAAAAGCGAAGGCTGATGGTCTAGAAGTGCCAAATGAAGTCATGCTCTATATTGCGAACCAGATTGACTCCAATATTCGGGAGCTTGAAGGTGCGCTTATTCGCGTCGTTGCCTATTCATCACTTGTTAACAAGGATATTAATGCGACTTTAGCTGCTGAAGCATTAAAGGATATTATTCCTAATTCAAAGCCGAGAACTGTCACTATATTAGACATTCAAAATGCAGTAGGAGAGCATTTTAACATTCGTTTAGAGGATTTTGCCGCGAAAAAACGTACAAAGTTAATTGCCTTTCCGCGTCAAGTCGCCATGTTTTTATCCCGCGAATTAACAGATTTTTCGCTGCCGAAAATTGGCGAAGAATTTGGTGGACGCGATCATACTACTGTTATCCATGCTCATGAAAAAATATCTTCTATGTTGAAAAATGACGTTCAACTACAGCAAGATATTAAACAAATTCGAAGCATGTTAGGGAAATAATACTGTGGACAACACAAACGTTTAAACACAAACTTATACACAGTCTATCTACATGTGGATAGACTGATTTTATTCATCTCAAAAGACTTATCCACAAATCCACAGGGCCTATTACTATATCTTTTTTATTTTATATAAATAAATAATATAAATATGTGAGGGAAAACGAATGAAATTTGATATTTTACGTGACCGTTTATTAGAGGGTTTAAATGATGTCATGAAAGCCGTAAGTTCTAAAACAACTATTCCAATTCTAACGGGGATTAAAATTGATGTAACAACTGAAGGTATTCGTTTAACAGGTAGTGACGCGGATATCACAATTCAAACATTTATTCCAGTAGAAGAAGATGGCCAACAAATAATTCATATTACAGAAACAGGATCAATTGTTGTACAAGCTCGTATGTTTAATGAAATTGTACGTAAGTTACCAACAAATGAAGTTGAAATCCAAGTAACAACTGGTTTCCAAACTCATATCCGTTCAGGTAAATCTGAATTCCATTTAATTGGCTCAGATGCTGCTGAATATCCTTTATTACCCGAATTAACAGAGGATCAAAAATTTACTATTCCTGCCGATCTATTAAAGTCAATTATCCGTGAAACAGTATTTGCTGTTGCCACTTCAGAAAGTAGACCCGTGTTGACAGGTGTAAACTGGCAGTTAAAAAATGAAGCATTAATCTGTGTTGCAACAGATAGCCACCGTTTGGCAAGACGTAAAGTTCAATTGGAAAATTTACCTGAAGTTGAACATAGTGTTGTAATTCCTGGTAAAAGTTTAAATGAGTTAAATAAAGTTTTAGAGGATTCTACAAATCTTGTGCAAATTGTTATTACGAGCCAGCAAGTGTTATTTAAAACTGGAGAAGTATTATTCTTCTCTCGTTTACTAGAAGGTAACTACCCAGATACGACTCGCTTAATTCCAGAAGAGTATCAAACAAATCTAACGATTAATGGTAAATCATTATTACAAGCAATCGATCGTGCGTCTCTTGTTGCTCGTGGCGATCGTAATAATGTTGTGCGTTTTGAGATTTTAGATAATCAAGCTGTCGAAGTTTCTTCTAATTCTCCAGAAATCGGTAAGGTCCAAGAGGAAATTCCTGTTGAGTCATTAGAGGGGGAGAACTTAAAGATTTCTTTCAGTGCAAAATACATGATGGAAGCATTAAAAGCAATAGATGGTCAAGATGTAATCATTCAATTCACAGGAGCAATGAGACCTTTTATTTTACGTTCTGTTCATGACGATGCTATTTTACAATTGATTTTACCTGTACGTACTTATTAAAATTTAAACAATTTTTGTTGGAGTGAGTAAACTCCATAATTTTTAGCTCTATATGCTTTAAAAACGTTCTGATAGTCGCAGATTGCGGCTATCTTTTTTTACTTATGGCTAATTTTTAGGTATGATAGAGAGATAGACAGTCTGTATTTGGAGGGGAACTCAGCTATGAAGGACATTGAAATTGATGTAGAGTTTGTCACATTAGGGCAACTTTTAAAAATGACTGATGCCATTAGCTCTGGAGGCATGGCCAAGTGGTTTTTACACGAAAATGATGTATATGTAAATGGAGAAGTAGATGATCGCCGCGGTCGTAAATTACGTGACGGTGACATTGTAAATATTCCTGGATGTGGTCGATTTCGTATCGTTGGTACCGCTGGACAGTAGATTATGCATATAGAGCAATTAAAACTTACAAATTACCGTAACTATGATGCCTTAGCTTTAAACTTCTCTCCAAAAATTAATGTTTTCATTGGTGAAAATGCTCAAGGGAAAACAAATGTTATGGAATCTATTTACGTATTGGCGATGGCTAAATCCCATCGCACGACGAACGATAAAGAATTAATACGTTGGGATTCAGACTATGGTAAAATAGAAGGGGCCGTTCAAAAAAGGCATGGTATTTTACCGATTGAGCTTACGATTACGAAAAAAGGCAAAAAGGGTAAGATAAATCATATAGAGCAGAGTCGCCTCAGTCATTATATTGGTCAAATGAATGTTGTTATGTTTGCCCCCGAAGATTTAAATGTTGTAAAGGGGAGTCCTCAAATACGACGACGTTTTATTGATATGGAGATTGGGCAAATTTCTCCTGTCTATTTACACGATTTATTAACCTTTCAAAAAATTTTAAAGCAACGTAACCACTTTTTAAAAATGAATCAAGGTAAAAAAATGCCAGATGACGTGATGTACGACGTTTATAATGAACAATATATTCACGCAGCTACCCAAATTATTCGAAAAAGATTTCAATTTATGGATTTATTGCAGGAGTGGGCGGAACCAATTCACGCAGGTATTTCACAAGGGAAGGAAACGTTAGTTATAAAATACCGTACAGTAGCTGGTATTGAAAAAGAACATACTTCTAGTGAAATCGAAGGCTTCTTGCATAAAAAGCTAATAGAAGCTAAGGAGCGTGAATTTGATCGAGGTGTAACACTAGTTGGTCCACATCGAGATGATTTGCAGTTTTTAGTAAATGACTATGATGTTCAGACATACGGTTCACAAGGACAGCAACGTACAACTGCTCTTTCATTAAAACTTGCTGAAATCGAGTTAATTAAACAAGAAACAAATGAAACACCCATACTACTTTTAGATGATGTATTGTCGGAACTCGACGATTATCGCCAATCGCATTTATTAAATACCATTCAAGGTGAAGTTCAAACCTTTGTTACGACTACAAGTGTTGATGGAATTCATCATGAAACGATGGAGCATGCACAGCTGTTTCACGTGAAACAAGGAGCGATTGAAGAAAGTTAGCCCGGGGAGTTTTTTAGATTACAAAAGAATGGTAATAGTCAGCTCGGTTGACTGTTCATTCATTTACACACAATGATGTTATGAAGGAGTAGATGAAAGCCGTGGCTATAGAGAACGAAGGTTTACAAAATCAAGCTTATGAAGCCGATCAGATACAGGTATTAGAAGGTTTAGAAGCGGTACGTAAAAGACCTGGGATGTATATTGGTTCAACAAGCTCTAAAGGTCTTCACCATTTAGTATGGGAAATTGTTGATAATAGTATTGATGAAGCACTAGCAGGATTTTGTACAGATATAAAAGTAACGATAGAACAAGACAATTGGATTCGTGTAGAGGACAATGGTCGTGGTATTCCCGTAAGCATTCAAGAAAAAATGGGTAAGCCGGCTGTTGAAGTTATTATGACAGTGCTCCATGCTGGCGGTAAATTCGGCGGTGGAGGATACAAAGTTTCTGGTGGTCTTCATGGTGTAGGGGCATCTGTTGTAAATGCTCTATCAGTTGAGACGATCGTTCAAGTTCATCGTGAGGGTCATATTCATGAAATTAAATTTGAACGTGGGAAAACTATTCAAGAGCTAACGATTATCGGTAATTCAGATCGTAATGGAACAACTACACGTTTTAAAGCAGACCCTGAAATATTTAAAGAAACGACTGTTTATGAATATGATATTTTAGCACATCGTATTCGTGAATTAGCTTACTTGAATCGTGGTATCAAGATTACAATTGCTGATGAACGTGAAGGTGAGGAACGTTCTACTACGTATCATTATGAAGGTGGTATTCGTTCTTACGTAGAGCATTTAAATCAATCTAAAGAGCCAATCCATGATCCAATAGATGTTCTTGGGGAAAAAGATGGTATTTCTGTTGAAATTGCTATGCAATATAATGCTGGATTCTCTTCAAATATTTTTTCATTTGCTAATAACATTAATACGTATGAAGGTGGTACACACGAGTCTGGTTTTAAAACAGCTCTGACACGTGTTATCAATGATTACGCGCGAAAAAATGGGCTTTTAAAAGAATCAGATGCAAACCTTACTGGTGAGGATGTTCGTGAAGGGTTAACAGCTATTGTTTCAGTTAAGCATCCTGATCCACAGTTTGAAGGACAAACAAAAACAAAGCTTGGTAACTCTGAAGTTAGCCAAATTACTAACTCCTTATTCTCAGATGGTTTTGAACGATTTATGTTAGAAAATCCAACTGTCGCTCGTAAGGTTGTTGAAAAAGGTTTAATGGCTGCCCGTGCACGTGTCGCTGCTAAAAAAGCACGTGAATTTACACGTCGTAAAAATGCACTTGAAGTATCAAGCTTGCCAGGTAAATTAGCTGACTGTTCATCAACAAATCCATCTGAATGTGAAATTTATATCGTTGAGGGTGACTCTGCCGGTGGATCAGCAAAATCTGGACGTGACCGACACTTCCAAGCAATTTTACCGTTACGTGGTAAAATCCTTAACGTTGAAAAAGCACGTTTAGATAAAATTTTATCGAATGCAGAAATTCGTGCAATGATTACAGCGTTTGGCACAGGTATTGGTGAGGAGTTTACTTTAGAAAAGGCTCGTTATCATAAAATCGTTATTATGACAGATGCCGATGTTGATGGTGCCCACATCCGCACATTACTATTAACATTCTTCTTCCGTTTCCTTCGACCTCTAATAGAGGCAGGTTATATTTATATTGCACAGCCACCTCTATATCAAGTAAAGCAAGGTAAGCATGTTGAATATTGCTATGATGAAGAAACATTAAAAGAAATTTTAGAACGACTACCAAAAATGCCAAAACCAAATGTACAACGATACAAAGGTCTTGGGGAAATGAATGCAGAGCAGCTTTGGGAAACTACAATGGATCCTGAGCACCGCACATTGTTACAAGTAGAATTAGATGATGCAATTAAAGCAAACCAAGCATTTGAACGTTTAATGGGCGATGAAGTTGAACCTCGTCGTCAATTTATCGAAGAAAATGCAGTATACGCTAATTTAGATATTTAATTTTTCTTGAGAGGAGGTCTACACTTTGTCAGAACAAGAACGCTCCGGTGTTAAAGGAGTTAATATAACAAAAGAAATTGAAACATCTTTCCTCGATTATGCGATGAGTGTAATCGTTTCTCGTGCATTACCAGACGTACGAGATGGGCTAAAGCCTGTACATCGCCGTATTTTATATGGCATGCAAGAGCTAGGGAATACAGCAGATAAAGCGTATAAAAAATCAGCACGTATTGTTGGGGACGTAATGGGTAAATACCACCCACATGGTGACTCATCCATCTATGATGCAATGGTACGTATGGCGCAAGATTTCAGCTATCGTTACATGCTAGTCGATGGTCATGGTAACTTTGGATCTGTCGATGGCGACGGAGCGGCAGCGATGCGTTATACAGAATCACGTATGTCTCGTATTGCAATGGAAATGCTTCGTGATATTAATAAAGACACAATCGACTATACAGATAACTATGATGGTTCAGAAAAGGAGCCTATTGTCCTTCCAAGTCGCTATCCAAACTTATTGGTAAATGGAGCGGCAGGGATTGCGGTTGGTATGGCGACAAATATTCCTCCACATCAACTTGGTGAAACGATAGATGCAGTGATAGCACTTTCTGAGAATCCCGCTATTACAACGGAAGAGTTGATGGAAATCATCCCAGGACCTGATTTCCCAACTGGTGGATTAATTTTAGGTCGTAGCGGTATTCGTCGTGCTTACGAAACAGGTCGTGGCTCCATCATTATTCGCGCAAAGGTAGAGATTGAACAAAAATCAAATGGTAAAGAAACAATTCTTATTCATGAATTACCATACCAAGTGAATAAAGCTAAGCTTATTGAAAAAATAGCTGAGCTTGTACGCGATAAAAAAATTGATGGTATTACAAACCTACGTGATGAATCTGACCGACGTGGTATGCGAGTAGTCATTGAAGTTCGTAAAGATGCAAATGCTAATGTAGTTTTAAATAATTTATATAAACAAACAGCAATGCAATCGAGTTTCGGTATTAATATGCTGTCATTAGTAAATGGTCAACCTAAAGTAATGGGCTTAAAAGAAATGTTGCATCATTATTTGGAGCACCAAAAGGTTATTATTCGTCGTCGTACGGAATTTGACTTAAGGAAAGCGGAAGATCGTGCACATATTTTAGAGGGCTTACGTATTGCCCTTGATCATATCGATGAAATTATTGCTATTATTCGTGGTTCACGTAGTGGTGAAGAAGCAAAACCTCAATTAATGGAACGATTCAATTTATCTGAACGTCAAGCGCAAGCGATTTTAGATATGCGTTTAGTTCGTTTAAGTGGATTAGAGCGTGAAAAAATTGAAGCAGAGTATCAAGAGCTTCAAATTTTAATTGCTGAATTAAAAGCAATTTTAGCGGATGAGGCTAAAATTGTTGATATTATTCGTACTGAAATATTAGAGCTAAAAGAACGCTTTAATGATATACGTCGTACTGAAATTACTTCTGGCGGTATAGAAATGATTGAGGATGAGGATTTAATCCCAGTCGAAAATTCGGTAGTAACTTTAACACACAATGGTTATATCAAACGTTTAGCTGCTAATACATATCGCAGTCAAAAACGTGGCGGTCGTGGTGTACAAGGTATGGGCACAAATGAAGATGATTTTGTAGAGCATCTTATGAATACATCTACACACGATACAATTTTATTCTTCACTTCAAAAGGAAAAGTATTTAGAGCAAAAGGTTATGAGATTCCGGAATATGGTCGTACAGCGAAAGGATTACCGATTGTTAACTTACTCAATATTGAAAAAGGTGAGAAAGTAACAGCAATGATCCGTGTTGCTTCATTTGATGAAGATGCATACTTTATCTTTACTACTAAAACAGGTATTTCAAAGCGTACACCAGTTTCTCAATTTGCTAATATCCGAACAAACGGCTTAATTGCTATAAGTTTACGAGAAGATGATGATCTCATTTCTGTTCGTTTAACAGATGGCGATAAACAAGTGATAATCGGTACTCGTGATGGAATGCTTGTACGTTTCCAAGAGGATGATATTCGTTCAATGGGTCGTACTGCAGGTGGTGTACGAGGTATTAAACTACGTGATGGTGACGAAGTTGTTGGTATGGAAATCGTTGAACCAGGACAGGAAATTTTAGTTGTTACGGAAAAAGGTTACGGTAAACGTACTTCTGAAGAGGAATATCGTTTACAGAGCCGTGGTGGTGTAGGATTAAAAACAATTCAAATCACTGATAAAAACGGTCCAATGGTAGCTGTAAAAACTGTTGATGGTTCTGAAGATTTAATGCTTATTACAATTAACGGTATGCTAATCCGTATGGATGTGAACGATATCTCATTAATTGGTCGTAGTACACAGGGAGTTCGATTAATTCGTTTAGGCGATGACGAGCTTGTTGCAACCGTAGCGAAGGTTGAAAAAGAAGAAGAATCTAGTGAAGAAAATGATGAAGTAGAGGAATAATAAAAAGACCGATGACGACAGCTAATGTTGCCGTTCATCGGTTTTTTAGCATAAATCATGAAAAATAAGTAATTATTTTGAATTCCATGATAAAATGAAATTAACCTATGTTTAAGCAAGCGAAATAGTGAAGAGGTGTTAATTGCATGGAAACTATACAAGTCCCAATTTCAGAGTTACGCGTTGGTAAAGTAATTTCTGAAGATATTTTTGCTAATACACAATATCCAATAATTTTTAAAAACACGATAATTTCCCATGAGCATTTACAAGTTTTTTTTGCTTTTAATATTTCAAGGGTCCCTGTATATAAAGATAGTATAGAGACTCAATCAGAGATAAAAGAAACAGATTTATTCGTCCCAACAGAGGTTATTCCAACTTTTAAAAAAGTTTATGACAAATCTGTTGAACAATTCAAAAAGGAATTTAAAAATTGGGAAGCTGGTGCAAAGGTAGATATTACAAAAGCACGTAAAATTATTTTGCCGTTATTAGAAATGGTTTTAGAAGATCGTACAATAATTTTTGAGTTAAATGAGTATTCAAATCCAAAAGACTATTTGTACCATCATTGTGTAGCAACAGCATTGATTTCTTCAGTGATTGCACAAAAACTAGGCTATGACAAAGGAATTACAATTCAAGTTGCAATTGGTGGGTTATTAGCTGATTGTGGGATGGCAAAAGTTCATCCACGTATCCGTGATAAAAAAACAACCTTAACAGAGCAGGAGTTTGATGAAATTTATAAGCATCCGATTTATAGCTATAATATGGTCAAAGATTTAACAATCTTAAAGGATACAATGAAAGAGGCTATTTTCCAACACCATGAGCGTTTAAACGGTAGTGGCTATCCGAAAGGGGAAAAAATCGCTAATATTTCTACTTTCGCTCAAATTATCGCTGTTGCAGATGTATTCCATGCAATGACATGTGAGCGAGTGTATAGAACAAAGCAATCTTCCTTTAAGGTCATAGAGATGATTAATGAATCTGAATTTGGGAAGTTTGATATTAAAGTAGTTCGTGCACTTATAGACATTGTTGCCGACCTTCCTATAGGAACTATAGTTGAACTATCTAATCTAGAACATGGCGAAGTGATGTTTATAAATAAATTTGCACCAACTCGACCTCTTATCAAATTAAGCCAATCAGGGGAGATATTTGATTTAGGTAAAAATCGTACCTTTTATATTTCACGTATTATACCAAATTAACAATAGTTTAAAGGCAACCCATTAACATTGGTGTTTGCCTTTTTTATTTTTAGTTATGCCGAGGTTTAACTGATTTAAGGTTAACTAAATCCTCTAAATATAGTGACGTAGAAGGAGAATAATAAATTCATATAAACTATTTGAATTTATTTTGATAAAGTGTTGACATAGTTTTAGATTCTTGATATTATTAATGAGTCGCCAAGAGGTGACACTTAAAATAAAGTAATGAACCTTGAAAACTGAACAAGCAAAACGTAATCAATAAAGTTTTTAGTAGCTGACCTTGAGTTAGTGAAAGAAATAAATTTTTGGACATCAAACATGATGCCAGCAAAACAATTTGAGCTAATCAAATTTCTTTTTATGGAGAGTTTGATCCTGGCTCAGGACGAACGCTGGCG